>NZ_JBVJLI010000027.1:0-53846 GCF_055584805.1 Pseudomonas sp. NPDC090752
GTAGTGTGGGGTTTCCCCATGTGAGAGTAGGTCATCGTCAAGATTCATTTCGCAAAACCCCTATCTGCGCGAGCAGGTAGGGGTTTTGTCTTTTCTGGATTTTACTTAGCCCGGTAACTGCAGCCAGCCGTGATATCGTTCCCTATCAGTTCGCAGCCGTCTCCTAGAGAATCCTCAATGGCCAATTCCATTTCACTCCACCCCGGCTTCATGATCGTGCACGGCAACCGCCTGGACGACCTGCGCAGCCTGGTGGTGAGCTGGATGCGCCGCTATCCGTTGGCACCGCTGGAAAACGAGATTGCCCTGGTACAGAGTAATGGCATCGCCCAATGGCTCAAACTGGCGCTGGCCGAAGATCCGCTCGACGATGATCAGGGGGGCTGTGGCATTGCCGCCGCCATCGATGTGCAGTTGCCAGGCAGCTTCATGTGGCAGCTGTACAGAAAAGTGTTGGGCCGCGAGGAGATTCCCGAGGTTTCACTGCTCGATAAGGCGCCCCTCACCTGGCGCCTTATGCGTCTGCTGCCATCGCTGATCGAGCGCCCCTATTTCGAGCCGCTGCGGCGCTTCCTCACCGATGACAGTGACCTGCGTAAACGCTATCAACTGTCAGAACGTCTGGCTGACCTGTTCGACCAGTATCAGGTCTACCGCGCCGACTGGCTGAAGGACTGGGCTGCTGGTGAGCACATCCTCAACACGGCCCGAGGCGAGCGAAAACCGCTGGCTCCCGGCAACCGCTGGCAAGCCGAGCTATGGAGAGCATTGCTCGAAGATGTCGGCGAGCAGGGCATGGCCCAGAGCCGGGCAGGGGTGCATCAACGTTTCATCGAGCGCATCAACAGCCTTGAGCAGCCACCTGCCGGGCTGCCTTCGCGAGTGATCGTGTTCGGCATCTCCTCCTTGCCCGCCCAAGCGCTGGAAGCGCTGGCCGGTCTCGCCCGTTTCAGCCAGGTGCTGCTGTGCGTGCACAACCCTTGTCGCCATCATTGGGCCGACATCGTTGCTGACAAGGACCTGTTGCGCCACCAGTACAAGCGCCAGCAACGCAAGCAGGGCATGCCTTTGCAATTGGACGACGAGTCATTGCACCAGCATGCCCACCCCTTGCTGGCTGCCTGGGGCAAACAAGGCCGTGACTACATCAATCTGCTCGACAGCTACGATGACCCCGGCAGCTACCAAGGTGTATTCAGCGATGGCCGCATTGACCTGTTCAGTGAAAGCGAACCGACAAACCTGCTTAATCAACTGCAGGACGATATCCTAGAACTGCGCCCACTCTCTGAAACCCGCGAGCTGTGGCCGGCAGTCGATCCAACCAAGGACCGTTCGGTTCGATTCCACGTCGCCCACAGCCCACAGCGCGAAGTGGAGATCTTGCACGATCAACTGTTGGCGCGGTTCAGTGCCGACCCGACCCTGCGCCCGCGTGACGTCATCGTCATGCTCCCGGCAATCGACATTTATGCGCCGCATATCCGCGCCGTATTCGGCCAACTGCAGCGTAACGACCCGCGTTATATCCCCTTTACCCTGACCGACCAGGGCCAGCGTGGGCGCGACCCACTGCTGATTGCCCTGGAACACCTGCTCAAACTGCCAGACAGCCGTTTTGCCGTCAGTGAAGTCCTTGACCTGCTGGACGTTCCAGCGGTGCGGGCACGCTTCGGCATCCGCGAAAGCGACCTGCCGACCCTGCACCGCTGGATTGAAGGCGCCGGTATCCGCTGGGGCCTGAATGCCGAGCAGCGGGCAACCCTCGGCCTGCCCGAAGGCCTGGAGCAGAACAGCTGGCGGTTCGGCCTGCGGCGAATGCTGCTGGGTTATGCCGTCGGTGTGGGCGAAGGTTGCGACGGTATTGAGCCTTATGACGAAATCGGCGGCCTGGATGCAGCCTTGATCGGCCCGTTGGTAGCCTTGCTCGACGCCCTCGATGTGGCCAACCAGGCTTTGTCCCAACCTGCTACGGCAGCCCAGTGGGGGGAGCGCCTGAATGCGCTGTTGCAGGTGTTCTTCTTCGCTGAGGACGAGCACGACGAGTTCCTGCTGATGCAATTGCAGGAGCTGCGCGATAGCTGGCTGGAGGTCTGCGAGACCGTTGGCCTGCAAGACCAGCTGCCGCTCACGGTTATCCGCGAAGCCTGGCTGTCGGGCCTCGATCAAGGCAAGTTGTCCCAGCGTTTTCTCGCAGGCTCCGTGAACTTCTGCACGCTCATGCCCATGCGCGCCATCCCGTTCCGTGTGGTCTGCCTGCTGGGCATGAACGATGGCGATTATCCACGTGCCCAGCAGCCGCTGGATTTCGACCTGATGGCCAGCGACTACCGCCCTGGCGATCGTTCGCGCCGTGAGGATGACCGTTACTTGTTGCTCGAAGCGCTGCTGTCGGCACGCGACCAGCTCTACATCAGCTGGATAGGCCGCAGCATTCGCGACAACAGCGAGCGCCCGGCTTCTGTGCTCATCGGCCAGCTGCGCGATCACCTGGCTGGCGGTTGGCGGTTGGCCGGTGATGGCAAAGATCCGCAGGCGGGCGAGCAGTTGCTGCACGTACTGACTCAAGAACACCCGCTGCAACCATTCAGCCCCCGCTACTTCCAGAAGGGCAGTGCGCTGTTCAGCTATGCCCATGAGTGGCAGTTGCTGCACCAGCAAGTCGATGAGGATCAACGGCCCGCACTCGGTCTGCCCCCTTACAGCAACGATGAAGCACTGACCCTGACGCAGTTGCAGGACTTTTTGCGCCACCCGGTACGGCATTTCTTCAGCCAGCGGCTGAAAGTGTTTTTCGAGGCGCTCGAAGCCCCGACGCCGGATGAAGAGCCGTTCGTCCTCGACGCACTGCAGCGCTACGGCGCCAGCGAGCAACTGCTTGGTGCCGCATTGGCCGACCCGGAAAACGCTGAACAGGCGCTACTGGCCCAGGCGCGCCGGCTGCAGGCTTGCGGCATGCTGCCTTTGGCCGGGTTCGGCGAGCTGTTGCAAGCCGAGCTGATCCAGCCGCTGCCTGATCTGCTGCAGCGCCATCGTCAATTGTTGCAACGCTGGCCCGACGTGGTCGAAGGCGCGCTGCCGATCCATTTCGAGCACGGCGGTCATCGCCTGGAAGGCTGGCTTGGTCGAGTGTTTCAGGCCGGTGATCAAAGCCTGCTGAGTATCACTACATTGCCAAATACCCTTAGCGCCGGGCGCAACAGCCTCAAGTGGCACCGCCTGATCGCCAGCTGGGTCATGCACCTCGCCGCCTGTGCCGCAGGCTATCCACTGCACAGCGCGCTGCTGGCCAGTGACGTCACCCTGTTGCTCGCACCGCTGCCACAACATGAAGCTGCCGAGCAACTGGGCCATCTGCTGGTGTCGCGCCAGGCCGCCATGAATGCGCCACTGCCGGTAGCCGCCAAGACCGCATTCGCCTGGCTGGCCCAGGACGACCCTGAAAAAGCGCTCGCAGCTGCCTTCCATGCCTACGAAGGCGACGGACGCACCAGCTTCGGTGAGCGCAGCGAAAGCCTGGCCCTGGCCCGGCAGTTCCGCGACTTCGCCGCGCTCAGCGCCGACGAAACTTTCGAAGGCTGGTGCGAAACCCTGTACCGCCCATTATTCAGCGCCGCCTGGCAGACCCTGGGCAACCCGGAGAGTAGCGCATGACCCAGGTCCGTCCCCTGGCACTGAGTTTTCCCCTGCACGGCAGCCAACTGATCGAGGCCAGCGCCGGCACCGGCAAGACCTTCACCATTTCCGCGCTGTACCTGCGTCTAGTCCTCGGTCATGGTGGCGAGCAAGGCTTCGGCCGCGAGCTGCTGCCGCCGCAGATACTCGTGGTGACCTTCACCGACGCCGCCACCAAGGAGCTGCGCGAGCGCATTCGTGCACGGCTGGCCGAAGCTGCGCGTTTCTTCCGCGGCGAATTGCCTGGCGCCGATCCGCTGCTGTACCAACTGCGTGACGACTATTCAGAGGACCAGTGGCCGCGTTGCGCGAACCGCCTGGAGGTCGCTGTGCAGTGGATGGACGAAGCGGCCGTGTCGACCATCCATGGCTGGTGCCAGCGGATGCTGCGAGAGCATGCCTTCGACAGCGGCAGCCTGTTCACCCAGAGCCTGGAAACCGACCACAGCGACCTGCTCGGCCAGGTCATGCGCGACTACTGGCGGCGCTTCTGCTATGGCATGCAGGGGCAGGCACTGGCCTGGGTGCGTGAGCACTGGGGCAGTCCCGACGCACTGTTGCCGCGAATCCGCCCGCTGTTTGGCCGCGTGCGTGCCCAGCAGGACGAGCAAGAGCCGCAAGCGTTGATCGATGCTGCACTGCAGCAGCGGGTCGATCAGTTGCGCCAGTTGAAGTCGCCCTGGCTGCAGTGGGCCGACGCGTTGCAGCAGATCTGCCGGGATGCCGTCGCCGCCAAGCAGGCGGATGGTCGCAAGCTCCAGGCGCGCTACTACGAGCCGTGGTTCGAAAAGCTACGCGCCTGGGCCGCTGACGAGCAGGTGGTAGAACTTGACCTGGGAACTGGCTTCTCCCGCCTGACCCCTGACGGCATGGCCGAAGCGTGGAAGGTCGGTGAGCCGCCTGAACACCCGGCCCTGCATGCCATGCAAAGCCTGCCGCAACAGCTGCAGGCCCTGGCCAGCCCGGATGCACGTTTGCTCGAACACGCTGCCGCCTGGGTTTCAGCGCGCTTCGAGGTGGAAAAGCGCCGCCGCGCCGAGATGGGCTTCGACGACATGCTGCTGCGCTTGCAGCATGCCTTGGCCAGTGATGCAGGCGAGCGGCTGGCCAGCCTGATCCGCGAGCAGTTCCCGGTCGCGTTGATCGATGAGTTCCAGGACACCGACCCCGTTCAGTACGGCATTTTCGAACGCATCTACCGCATCAGCGAAAACAGCGCGGAAACCGGCCTGTTCATGATCGGTGACCCCAAGCAGGCGATCTACGCCTTCCGTGGCGCCGATATCTACACCTACCTGTCCGCCCGGCGTGCCACAGCCGGGCGGCTGCACAGCCTGGACACCAACTACCGCTCCAGCCAAGCGATGGTGGCGGCGGTCAATCAGGTGTTCCTGCAGGCCGAAGTGCGTGAGCAAGGGCGCGGCGCCTTCCTGTTCCGCGAAACCGACGACAACCCGATGCCGTTCATCGAGGTGCGCGCCAAAGGCCGCAGCGAGCAGCTGGAGATCAACGGCGAAACCAGTGCCGCCTTACAATTCTGGCAACTGGAAAGCGATGAACCCGTTTCAAGCACCCTATACAGACAACAAATGGCAGCCAGTTGCGCCAGCCACATTGTCGCCCTGCTCAATGGTGGCCAACTCGGCGTCAGCGGTGTGCGCCAGGCTGACGGCGAACTTCGTCCCTGCTTGCCATCCGACATCGCCATTCTGGTGCGCGATGGCCACGAAGCGCAGCTGGTCCGTGCGCAGCTTGCAGCTCGCGATGTGCGCAGCGTTTATCTTTCCGACAAGGATTCGGTGTTCGCCGCTCAAGAGGCGCACGACTTGCTGGCCTGGCTCAAGGCCTGTGCTGAACCCGATTCCGAGCGTCTGCTCAAGGCCGCCCTGGCCAGCCTGACGCTGGACCTGTCGCTGGCCGAGCTCGACCAGCTGAACCAGGACGAGCGCGTGTGGGAAGCCTGGGTCATGCGTTTTCGTCGCTACCGCGACACCTGGCAGCGCCAGGGTGTGTTGCCAATGCTGCGGCACCTGCTGCACGACTTCCAGCTGCCCCGCACGCTGATCGCCCGCAGCGATGGCGAGCGCGTGCTGACCAACCTGCTGCACCTGGCCGAGCTGCTGCAGCAGGCGGCCGGCGAGCTGGATGGCGAGCAGGCGCTGATTCGCCATCTTGCCGAGCACCTCTGCCATTCCGGCCAGGCCGGTGAAGAGCAGATCCTGCGCCTTGAAAGCGACGAACAGTTGGTCAAGGTGGTGACCATCCACAAGTCCAAGGGCCTGGAATACCCCCTGGTCTACCTGCCGTTCATCTGCACCCACAAGCCGGTGGATGGCAGCCGACTGCCGTTGGCCTGGCACGACAGCCAAGGCAACGCGCAAATGACCCTGAGCCCCGACCAGGCGCAAATAGCCTTGGCCGATGACGAACGCCTGGCTGAAGACCTGCGCTTGCTCTATGTGGCCCTGACTCGCGCCCAACATGCCTGCTGGCTGGGTGTCGCCGACCTCAAGCGCGGTAACCAGAAGCGCTCGCAGTTGCACCGTTCTGCGCTCGGCTATCTGCTGGGCGGTGGCCTGGCGTTGCAGGGTTCGGCACAACTGGGGGACTGGCTGCGGCAGTTGCTGGTGAGCTGCCCTCACATCGCTTGCCCGGGCGTACCGGAGGTCGATGACACTTGCTACCGCACGCCCCATGCCGAACACGAACTGTTGCCCGCCCGCAAGCCGCGTCGCGCAGCGTCCGAGCATTGGTGGATCGCGTCCTACAGTGCCTTGCGGGTTGGTGAGCAGACGCTGGGGGCCGACAGCTCGCAGGCGCAGCAGTTGCTGGATGACGAGGTCGTGGACGCGCAAGTATTGCGCGAAGTACCTGCTGAGGGCGGCGATATTCATCGTTTCCCGCGCGGGCCAAACCCCGGCACCTTCCTCCATGGCCTGCTCGAATGGGCCGGCCGCGAAGGCTTTGCCGAAGTCGCCGGCAATCCCAAGTTGATCGAGCGCACCGTGGGCCAGCGCTGTAACCGCCGCGACTGGGCCGGCTGGATCCCAACGCTCAGCCAATGGCTGCAGCAATTGCTCAGCGAGCCGATGCCTGTCCACGACGTAACCCTGACACTGGCGCAACTGCAGCACTACCAGATCGAAATGGAGTTCTGGTTCGCCAGCCACCAAGTAGATGCCGAGCAGCTTGATCGCCAGGTTGTGCGTCACACCCACTCAGGTGCAGCGCGCCCGGCTGCCCAGCCGAGCGTGCTCAACGGCATGTTCAAGGGCTTTATCGACTTGGCCTTCGAACTGAACGGGCGCTATTACGTGGCTGACTACAAGTCCAACTGGCTCGGCCAGGACATCCAGGCCTACGACACTTTGGCCATGGAGAAGGCGATCCTTGCGCACCGTTACGACCTCCAGTACGTACTCTATCTGCTCGCCCTGCATCGCCAGTTGCGCGCGCGGCTGCCCGATTACGATTACGATCTGCATGTCGGTGGTGCGCTATTCATCTTCCTGCGCGGTGCCAACAGCAGTGGCCATGGCGTGTATTTCGCCAAGCCTGCGCGCGAGCTGATCGACGCCCTCGATGCGTTGTTCCGGGGTGTACACGCACCTCAACAGCAGGACCTGTTTGCTGGAGCCGCGCCATGAGTCGTACCCTCGATGACCTCTTGCCCACGCCGCTGAATGCCGAGCACCTGTTGGCGTTGGCACCGCAACACAACAGCACGGACCTGCTGCAACTGCTTGATCGTTGGGTCGAACGTGGCTGGTTGCGCGCCCTCGACCGGGCATTCGTATCTTTCCTCGAAGAACGCGCTCCCGGTAGTGACCCATTGCTGCTGTTGGCCGCCGCGTTGGCCAGCCACCAGCTCGGCCACGGGCATGTGTGCCTCGACCTGCAGCAGACGCTGGCCGAGCCGGACTTCGCCCTGTCGTTGCCGCCGGAAGGCGATGCGTTGGCAGGCCCCCTGCTGCTGCCTTCGCAGCTACTGGCCAATCTCGACCTGCACACCTGGCGCCAACGGATTGCCGCAAGCCCCCTGGTAGCTGCTGGCAACGCCCCTGGCCAGCAGTCGCGGCCGTTGGTCATCAGCGCGGAGCGCCTTTACCTGCGCCGCTACTGGAGCTATGAGCGGCAGATCGATGACACCCTGCGTCGACGCTTGAGCCAGACAGGCTCGGCGCCGTCAGACCTGGCGGCGCGCCTGGCGCAATTGTTCGACGAAGGTGCCCTGGCAGGTCAGGTGGATTGGCAGAAACTCGCCTGCGCCCTGGCCACCCGCGCAGGCTTCAGCATCATCACCGGCGGCCCGGGTACCGGCAAGACCACCACGGTCGTGCGCCTGCTGGCCTTGCTGCAGGCACCTGCGGTGGAGCAGGGCAGACCGCTGCGTATCCGCCTGGCGGCACCGACCGGCAAGGCCGCCGCGCGCCTGACCGAATCCATCGGCCAGCAGGTCGAGCGCTTGCAGGTAAGCGGCGACGTGCGCAGTCAGATCCCCACCGACGTCAGCACCGTGCATCGGTTGCTCGGCAGCCGTCCAGGGTCGCGGCACTTTCGTCACCACGCCGGCAACCCGCTGCCGCTGGATGTGCTGGTGGTCGATGAAGCGTCGATGATCGACCTTGAAATGATGGCCAACCTGCTCAATGCCCTGCCACCCAAAGCGCGGCTGATCTTGCTGGGCGACAAGGACCAGCTGGCCTCGGTCGAGGCGGGCGCGGTGCTCGGCGACCTGTGTCGGGATGCCGAAGAGGGCTGCTACTCGCCCGCAACGCAAGCCTGGCTGGAGCAGATCGGCGGCCAGTCGTTGACCGACAGTGGCCTCAAGGCTGGCGATGCACATCGCAACCCCTTGGCCCAGCAAGTGGTGATGCTGCGGTTCTCACGGCGCTTTGGCGAAGGCAGCGGCATTGGCCAGTTGGCCCGCTTGGTCAATCGCCAGCAGGCCCAGGCAGCACGCGGCCTGTTGACGATGCCTCCAGCGGATGTGTTCGGCTTGGCTCTGCGCGGTGAGCACGACCGTGCGTTCGACCGCTTGATACTCGATGGCCTCAACCGCGGTGTCGAAGGCCCACAGGGCTATCGCAGCTACCTGCGCGCTGTAGGCCGTTTCCGCCCCGCGCTTGGCAGCGCCTTCGACGACCCATGCTGGGAGCAGTGGGCCGGTAAGGTGCTACGCAGTTTCGAAGACTTCCAGTTGCTGTGCGCGGTGCGCAAGGGCGCCTGGGGTGTCGAAGGGCTCAATGAGCGGGTAGCGCGGGTGCTGCACAGTGCCGGGCTGATCGACCGCCAGCAGCCTTGGTACGAAGGCCGCCCAGTGCTGGTGACGCGTAACGACTATGGCCTCGGCCTGATGAACGGCGACATTGGTATCGCCCTGCGCTTGCCGGATGAACAGGGTGAGCCGTTGCTGCGTGTAGCCTTCCCGCGAAACGACGGCAGCGGCGGGGTACGTTTCATCCTGCCCAGCCGTCTCAACGAAGTGGAAACGGTGTTCGCCATGACCGTGCACAAATCCCAGGGTTCGGAGTTCAGCCACACTGCGCTGGTGTTGCCGGATGCGCTCAACCCGGTACTGACCAAGGAGTTGGTGTACACCGGCATTACCCGGGCCAAGCACTGCTTCAGCCTGATCGAACCACGCCAGGGTATTTTCGAAGAAGCGGTGGCGCGCAAGGTTCGGCGCATCTCCGGGTTGATGCTTGAGCAGGTATAGCCCGACTGGATTGACGGCGTTGTGCTATCGTTGCGCCAATATCTGAAGGGACTCTAAGAGATTTCCCACATGACAGTGGCCGGGAAACGAATGACGGGCTGTGTGCATTCGCTGTTGCTGGCCGTGCTGTTGTTATCGGCCGGCCCTGCGCGGACGGAGGATTCGGCCACCTCCGTACAGGCTCAGCAGCGGGCCAAGGCGGTGACCCAGGTGGTGCTGGGGATTCTCAGCTATGCACGTTGGCCAGCCGACCCAGTGCCGCTGCGCCTGTGTCTGGTGGGCCCCACCGAATACGCTGACGACCTGATCAAAGGTGACCTGCAGAACGCCGGCCAACCACTGCAGGTGCGCCGCCTGCTTGCCGATGACCGCGAAGTGGCCCAGGCCTGCGATGCGGTGTACATCGGCAAGCTTGACCATGGGCAGCGTGATCGGTTGTTCCAGGCGGTCAGCGGCCACCCGGTGTTGAGCATCAGCGAAGCTGATGACCCCTGTACGGTCGGCAGCTTGTTCTGCCTGCGGGTCAGTGATCAGCAGGTGGCCTTCGAGGTCAACCTCGACTCCGTGGCCCGTTCCGGGGTGCGCATTCATCCTAGCGTGCTGCAGCTGTCGCGGCGCCGGGCGGTGCAGCCATGAAGCCCATGGGCAGAAAACGCGCTCGTCCGACGTTGCGCTCGGTATTGGGCCGTGGCCACCTCAGCGTGGCCCTGTTGGCGGTTGGTCTGGCCGGTATCTCGCTGACTGTGCTGGGCGTGCTCGCCCTGCGCGTCTATGCCAACCACAACCTGCACCTGATCGCCCGCTCGATCAATTACACCGTTGAAGCTGCCGTGGTGTTCGATGACAGTGCTGCCGCCAACGAGGCGTTGGCGTTGATCGCCCGGTCCGAGGAAGTGGCCGATGCCAAGGTGTTCAACAACGACGCAGAGCAGCTGGCGCATTGGCAACGCAGCGCTGATGGCATGCTCGGGCAGCTGGAGTCGCAAGTGGCAACGGCCTTGCTGGGTGAGCCGATCGTTCTGCCGATCATGCACCAGCAGCAGAAAGTCGGGCACATCGAATTGATCGGCCAGGGCCGCAGCCTGTTGTTGTTCCTGCTCAGCGGCCTAGGCGGCATCCTGCTATGCACGGCCCTCAGCGCTTTTATTGCCCTGTACCTGTCGCGGCGCCTACTTGGCGATATCGTGCGCCCCCTGCGTGCCCTGGCCAGCGTCGCCCACGGCGCGCGCCGCGAGCGCAGTTTTGACCGCCGCGTGCCGGAAGCCCCGATTGCCGAGCTCAACGAGCTGGGCAATGACTTCAACGCCTTGCTCGATGAACTGGAGGTCTGGCACAGCCACCTGCAGAACGAGAATGCCACCCTGGCCCACCAGGCCAGCCACGACAGCCTCACCGGCCTGCCCAACCGCGCCTTCTTCGAGGGCCGCCTCAGTCGCAGCCTGCGCAATGCCGCGCGGCAGCAGGATCACATGGCGCTGTTGTTCCTCGACAGCGACCACTTCAAGCAGATCAATGACAGCCTCGGCCACGCCGTGGGTGATGAAGTGCTGATCAACGTGGCGGACCGTGTCCGCGCGCAGCTGCGCGAACACGATTTGGTAGCGCGCCTGGGCGGCGATGAATTCGCTGTGCTGCTGACACCGCTGCAATCACGTGTCGATGCCGAGCGCATTGCCGAGAAGATTATCGCTAGCATGCAACTGCCGATGCAGCTGGACAGTGGCGACAGCATCAGCACCTCGCTGAGCGTCGGTATCGCCTTTTACCCGGAGGATGGCGCCGACTCCGTCAGTCTTCTCAATGCCGCAGACGCGGCGATGTACCAGGCCAAGCGCAAGCGCCGTGGCCAGTGGCAAGCGGCGCAGACGGAACGGTCCGCCGCCGATCTCAAGAACAGGAGCTGAACCGTGATACAGCGTTTGCGTTTTTCCTTCGTCGCCTTGTTGCTGGTCTTGCTGGCGCTGAGCGGCTGCCAGAGCACCCCGCAGAAAGGCCTGACGGCCGAACAGGTCGCCGTGCTCAAGCGCGAAGGCTTTGTCCCCACTGACGAGGGTTGGGCGTTCGACCTGTCGGGCAAGGTACTCTTCGGAAGTGACCTGGACAGTCTCAATGGCGCGAGCCAGGCGCTCGTCGAGCGGATTGGCAAGGCATTACTTGGCGTGGGCATTCAAGGTGTGCGCGTCGATGGCCATGCCGATGCCTCGGGCAAGGCGGCTTACAACCAACAGCTGTCAGAACGCCGGGCGCAGAGCGTAGCCAAGGCGCTGATCGGCGTAGGCATGCCGGCGCAGAACATCAACACCCGAGGGCTGGGCAGCACTCAGCCGGTGGCGGATAACCGCACCAGCGCGGGGCGCACCGAGAACCGGCGGGTGTCGATCGTGGTGGCGTCTTATTGAGACCTGCGCTGCCCTATTCGCGGGGCAAGCCCGCTCCCACAGGCACAGCGCAAGTTTCAAGCTTGTGGGAGCGGGCTTGCCCGGCGAATGGGCTGCAAAGCAGCCCCATCATTCTTGAGCGAACTTCATCTCGCGGGTTTCACCCATCAACAGCGGCGCATTCGCCTCCGTCACCCCGCGGATGTAATCCCACAACAGGGTAATCCGCTTCAACTTGCGCAAATCCTCCCGGCAATACATCCAGAACTGCCGCGTCACCTCGATCTGCTCAGGCAACACCGTCACCAACCGTGCATCCTGCGCCGCCAGAAAACACGGCAAGATTGCCAGCCCACGCCCCTGCAACGCCGCCGTGTACTGGGCAATCACGCTGGTGCTGCGCAAATGCGCACTCGCATTGGGGATCAAGTTGGCCAGGTACAGCAGCTCGGAGCTGAACGCCAGGTCGTCCACATAGCTGATGAACGGGTGGCCCACCAGGTCGCTGACCTGCTGAATCGGCGCATGGCTGTCCAGATAATCCTGGGTGGCGTACAGCCGCAGGCGGTAGTCGCACAGTTTGCAGCACACATAAGGCCCATGCTCCGGTCGCTCCAGGGCGATGACGATGTCCGCCTCGCGCTTGGACAGGCTGATGAAGTGCGGCAGCGGCAGGATGTCCACCGAGATCGCCGGGTAGGCATCGACGAAATGGCTCAACTGCGGGGTGACGAAGAAACTGCCAAAGCCTTCGGTGCAGCCCATTCGCACATGCCCCGACAATGCCACACCAGACCCGGACACTTGCTCGCAGGCCATGTGCAGCGTGCTTTCGATCGACTCCGCGTAACCCAGCAAACGTTGGCCTTCTGCGGTTAGCACAAAACCATTGGTGCGTGATTTTTCGAACAGCAACGTACCCAGTGCGCCTTCCAGCGAGGTGATGCGCCGCGACACCGTGGTGTAGTCGACGCTCAGGCGTTTGGCCGCGCTGCTGGCCTTGCGGGTGCGCGCCACTTCGAGGAAGAACTTCAAATCGTCCCAGTTCAGCGCACTGAGGGAGGTCAGGTCTTTTTGCATGATGATCCGGTTTTTTTGTGCGTTCTTGTTGGATGTTTGCACATCTATACTCGAAAAAAGCCCCCTGACGCCACCTCGCGTTTGCACGGCGCTGGCGATCTCGTCCTGACAATAATTCCAAGGAGAACGCAGATGAACGCACCCCAATCCCCCGGCCAGACCAAGGTCGAGCAGGTCAAGCTGCTGATCGACGGCCAGTGGGTCGAGTCGAAAACCACCGAATGGCGCGACATCGTCAATCCAGCCACCCAAGCGGTGCTGGCGCGAGTCCCGTTCGCTACCGTGGAAGAAGTGGACGCCGCCGTGGCCGCCGCCGAGCGCGCCTTCAAGACCTGGCGCGACACCCCGATCGGCGCCCGCATGCGCATCATGCTCAAGCTGCAGGCGCTGATCCGCGAACACAGCAAGCGTATCGCCGTGACCCTCAGCGCCGAGCAGGGCAAGACCATTGCCGATGCCGAAGGTGACATCTTCCGCGGCCTGGAAGTGGTCGAGCATGCCGCCTCCATCGGCACCCTGCAGATGGGCGAGTTTGCCGAAAACGTCGCCGGTGGCGTCGATACCTACACCCTGCGTCAGCCGATTGGCGTATGCGCTGGTATTACTCCGTTCAACTTCCCGGCAATGATCCCGCTGTGGATGTTCCCGATGGCCATCGTCTGCGGCAACACCTTCGTGCTCAAACCGTCCGAGCAAGACCCGCTGTCGACCATGATGCTGGTCGAGCTGGCGCTGGAAGCCGGCGTGCCGGCCGGTGTGCTCAACGTGGTGCACGGTGGCAAGCAGGTGGTGGATGCCATTTGCACGCACCAGGACATCAAGGCGATTTCCTTCGTCGGCTCCACCGAGGTGGGCACCCACGTGTACAACCTGGGCAGCCAGCACGGCAAGCGCGTGCAGTCGATGATGGGCGCGAAGAACCACGCCGTGGTGCTGCCCGATGCCAACCGCACGCAGACCATCAACGCTTTGGTCGGTGCCGCGTTCGGCGCTGCCGGCCAGCGTTGCATGGCCACCTCGGTAGCGGTGCTGGTAGGTAAGGCCCGTGAGTGGTTGCCGGATATCAAGGAAGCGGCGAGCAAGTTGAAAGTGAATGCCGGTAACGAGCCGGGCACCGATGTCGGCCCGGTGGTTTCCAAGCGCGCCAAGGAGCGCGTGCTGGGCCTGATCGAAAGCGGTATCAAGGAAGGCGCCAAGCTGGAGCTGGATGGCCGCGACGTGAAGGTGCCGGGCTACGAGCAAGGCAACTTCGTCGGCCCGACCCTGTTCTCCGGGGTGAAGACCGACATGCAGGTGTACACCCAGGAAATTTTCGGCCCGGTGCTGGTGACCCTGGAAGTCGACACCCTCGACGAGGCCATCGCCCTGGTCAATGCCAACCCATTCGGCAACGGCACCGGCCTGTTCACCCAGAGCGGCGCGGCGGCGCGCAAGTTCCAGAGCGAAATCGACATCGGCCAGGTCGGTATCAACATTCCGATTCCGGTACCGGTGCCATTCTTCAGTTTCACAGGTTCCCGTGGCTCCAAGCTTGGCGACCTCGGCCCGTACGGCAAGCAGGTGGTGCAGTTCTACACTCAGACCAAGACCGTCACCGCCCGCTGGTTCGATGACGACAGCGTCAATGACGGTGTGAACACCACCATCAGCCTGCGCTAAGGAGTTCGCCATGCGTATCGCATTCATAGGCCTCGGCAACATGGGCGCGCCCATGGCCCGCAACCTGATCAAGGCCGGGCATCAGCTGAACCTGTTCGACCTGAACAAGGCCGTGCTGGCCGAGCTCGCCGAACTGGGCGGGCAGGTCAGCGCCTCGCCCAAGGAAGCAGCGGCCAATAGCGAGCTGGTGATCACCATGCTGCCGGCTGCTGCCCATGTGCGCAGTGTCTATTTGAACGAAGATGGCGTGCTGGCGGGCGTGCGGCCCGGCACACCGACCGTGGACTGCAGCACCATCGACCCGCAGACCGCCCGCGATGTGTCCAAGGCTGCTGCGGCCAAGGGCGTGGACATGGGCGATGCGCCGGTTTCCGGCGGCACCGGTGGCGCGGCAGCCGGCACCTTGACGTTCATGGTCGGTGCCAGTGCGGAACTGTTTGCCACGCTCAAGCCGGTACTGGAACAGATGGGCCGCAACATCGTGCACTGCGGGGAGGTCGGCACTGGTCAGATCGCCAAGATCTGCAACAACCTGCTGCTGGGCATCTCGATGATCGGCGTGTCTGAAGCGATGGCGCTGGGCAATGCACTGGGCATCGACACCAAAGTGCTGGCCGGCATCATCAACAGCTCCACCGGGCGTTGCTGGAGTTCCGACACCTACAACCCCTGGCCGGGCATCATCGAGACCGCGCCGGCATCACGGGGTTATACCGGTGGCTTCGGTGCCGAGTTGATGCTCAAGGACCTGGGGCTGGCCACCGAGGCGGCACGCCAGGCGCATCAGCCGGTGATTCTCGGGGCCGTGGCCCAGCAGCTGTATCAGGCGATGAGCCTGCGTGGCGAGGGTGGCAAAGATTTCTCGGCGATTGTCGAGGGGTACCGCAAGAAGGATTGACCAGCGAGTGGACCTGTGGGAGCGGGCTTGCCCGCGAATACGTCGGTGATCACACCGCCGCCTTCGCGGGCAAGCCCGCTCCCACACATTCGAAGCTTGGCTTGCGATCAGGCGAAAACGAAGTACTTGCGCACGGTCTCGACCACTTCCCAGGTCCCTTTCATACCCGGTTCGATCACGAACACATCTCCGGCCTTCAGGTGCTTCGACTCTTCACCTTCCGGGGTGATGATGCAGTAGCCATCGAGGAAGTGGCAGAACTCCCACTTGTCGTAATTGACCTCGAACTTGCCCGGAGTGCAGATCCAGGTCCCCATGATCTTGCTGCCGTCGGCCGACAGGTAGGCGTTGAGGTTGACGGTGTGAGGATCGCCGCCGATGCGCTTCCACTTGGTGGCGTCCACGACCGGCGTCGGGCAGGTTTCGCGCAGGACGGTGATGAAATCGGACATGGCACAACTCCTGGTGACTGACTGAATGACTCGACACCATAGGGGGATTGGTCAAGCCGCAGTTGCCTGGGCTCGACGTCCAGGTGTCTGACTGCGCTATGTGTGCCTTAGCCATCAGCCTGGGGCTTACTGAAATTCCTTAAGAGAGCGGCTTCAGCCGCGAACACCGGCGAAGCCGGTGCCATCCACCGCGTCGCTTGCTTCGCGGCTAAAGCTGCTCTCACTGGTCCCAATGGGGCACGCAGGCACACGTTGATCAAGCCCACCAATACCGCACAAAGTGGAAAAACACCGGCGCGGCAAAGCACACTGAATCCATCCGGTCGAGCATGCCGCCATGCCCTTCGATCATGTGCCCCCAGTCCTTCACCCCGCGGTCGCGCTTGATCGCCGACATCACCAACCCGCCGAAGAAGCCCATCACATTCACGGTCAATGCCATCAGTGCCGCCTGCCAAAAGCTGAACGGGGTGATCCAGCACAGCAGCGCGCCGACCAGCGTGGCCAGTGCCACGCCGCCGACCAGGCCTTCGAGGGTTTTCGAGGGTGACAGGTTGGGCGCCACCTTGCGTTTGCCGAACAGCTTGCCGCACACGTACTGCAGCACGTCGCTGATCTGCACCACCAGGATCAACCAGGCGATGAGCAGCAGGTTGCGGCCCTCGAAGCCTGGGATGTCCAGGGTCAGCAGCGCGGGCACCGCCGATACGCAATACACCGCGATCATCAACCCCCACTGCACCTTCGACGCGCGTTCGAGAAAGCGCGTGGTATCGCCACCGAAGCTGGCCAGGATCGGCAGCAGCAGGAACAGGTACACCGGGATGAAGATGCTGAACAACCCGTACCAGTCCATGGCGATCAGCAGGTACTGCACCGGCAGCGCCAGGTAGAAGGCGGCCACGAGTGCCGGGTAGTCGCTGCGCCGGGTCGGGGTGAGCGTCATGAATTCGCGCAGCGCGTAGAACGACACGCCGTAGAACAGCACGATCACGCCGTATTTGCCGAACACGAAGGCGATGCCGATCACCAGCACCATCACCCACCAGGCGTTGATGCGGGCGTTGAGGTTGTCGATCACCGCATGCGGCGCGGGGCCGGCGCGCCACTTGAGCAGGCGGCCGATCACGCTGGCGAGCAGCAGCAAGGCGCCGATGCCGGCGAACAGCGAAAGGGTGTTGTCGTCCATGTCAGGTTTCCTTGGGCGCCAAATTCAGCAGGGCCTGGCGGGCCCGCTCGAGAAAGGCCTGCTTGCTTTCGCCGGCGTGCAGGTGAAGGGGCTCGCCAAAGCTCAGCGTGCACAGCAAGGGCAAGGGTAGCGCGCGGCCCTTGGGCATGACCCGGTTGAGGTTGGCGATCCACACGGGCACCAACTCGACCTCGGGGTTGGCGAGCGCCAGGTGGTATAGGCCGCTCCTGAAGGGCATCAACGGCTCGTCACCGAGGTTACGTGTGCCTTCGGGGAAGAAAATCAGTGAATCGCCATGAGCCACTGCTTCGAGGATCGGCTGTAGCGGGCTGCCCTGGCCTTCGCTGCGCTGGCGGTCGATCAGTACACCGTTGAACACCTTGCGGATCAGGAAGTCACGGATGCCAGGCTTGGCCCAGTAATCGGCTCCGGCGACGGGGCGCGTGCGTTTGCGCAACGGTTCCGGCAGCGAGGCCCAGAGCAGTACGAAGTCGCCGTGGCTGCTGTGGTTGGCGAAGTACAGGCGCTGTATCGGCAGCGGCGTACAACCGAGCCACAAGGCACGGGCACCGGTGATCAAGCGGGCGGCTGAGGTGATGACGGCGGCGGTCAGGGCGGCGAGCATGGCGCAGGGTTATCCGGTAAAGGTCAGTGTCAGCAGGGTAGTCAAGGCCAGGAACAGTTGCAGCGCCAGGCACGCGGCCTGGCGGCGCAACAGAGCCAGGGCGGCCTGGCTGCGGGTGGGCCAGTCGCGGGTATCGCTGGCTTGCGGCTTGAGGCTCAGCTCGAACAGGGCGCGGTCCAAGGCTTGTGTGTCCGCCGGCAGGTCGCTGCTGGCACTCAAACGGGCAAACAGCTGTGCATCCAGAGCCACGCGGATGGCCCAATACTTGTGCAGCACGCCGATCCCTAGCAGTGCCACGCACAGCAAGCTGGCCAGCGGATGCAGCGGCGCACCGAGCAAGGGGGCCAGGCCGTAGGCCAAGGCGATCAGGGTGACACCATCGGACAGGCGTTCGAGCTGGGTGCCGCGGCCGAGCAGGCTGGCGACCAGGTGCAGGTTCATCGCTGCGCTCCCAGTTGCTGCAGCACTTGGCGGTGCGCAGGGTGCAGGACAATACCGGGGCGTGCCTGGCGGATCAGCGCCTCGGCTTGGTCTGCGTCGCTGCAGCGACCACTGAGTAACAGCCAGGCAGCCACCGCGCTGGCGCTGCGTGAATAGCCCAGGGCACAGCAGACCAGTAGGGGGCCTTGGCCACGCAGGTGCTCGACGAACTCGGCGGCTTCGTGGAGCAGCATGGCGTCGGGGGCTATCAGGTCAAGGGTTGGAAGTGATTGGTATGTTGCCTGTACCGGCCTCTTCGCGGGCAAGCCCGCTCCCACAAGGTTCGGTGCGGACTCTTTGGGAGCGGGCTTGCCCGCGAAGAGGCCGGTACAGGCAGAGCAGGGCAGTTCGGCGCAGAGGTCGACGATGCCAGCAAAGCTCGAAATCTCACCTCGCCCCGGAATGCGTCCGAGGAACACGCCGTCACACACTTCATCCGGTTGGGGGTGGCGCCAGGTCCACAGCCTCGAATTGACCCACGCCCCGATCAGATAAGGCGCAAGCAGCCAACAAGCGGCCTGCGAAAGTCGCCCGTCGCGACCCTTCTGAAAACCGCCCGCACCGAGCACGCCATAGTTCAGTGCGACCATCAGCAGCGACACTGCCGGCCATGCCAACCACATCCATGAACCACCCAGCTTGAGCGCCAGCACCGCGCACAGCAGCGCCCCCAATCCATACCATGCTGTCAGCCGCCAACGCTTGGCAACGCGAGCCAGCCTCGCACCCTGTAAAGGCAGCTGGCCTTCGCGCGGCCACAGCCAGACACAGACAAAACCGGCTAGCGCCCCTGTGGGCAAATCGATGAAATGATGCTGCCAGGTGGTCAGCACCGAGAGGCCGATCAGCGCCATCCAGCCATGCATCAGCCAACGCCAGGGCTGGCGCTGTACATGCCGGGCAAACATCGTCCAGATGATCACCAGCAGTGCGATATGCAGCGACGGCGCCTGGTTGTAGGGCTTGTCGAAGCCCATCAACACATCGAACAGCCAGCCGAACACACCGCCCAGCTCCGGCCGCTCGAAGGTGAAACGCAGCGGCCAGAGCAGGAAGCAGGTCACGCTGATCAGCTGTGCGGTCAGCAATGCCAAGGCATGCCGGTCCATTTCCTGGCGTGTGCGTGGCAACAGGAAGGACAACCCGTAAAGCAGGTCGATCGACCAGTACGGGATGATCGTCCACGGCCACAGCGGCATGTGCTGTTCCCAATCGAACACCAGGCTGCCGACGTCATCGCGGCCAGCCGTATGGTTGTTGACCAGGCCGTAGCTGAGGAAAAAGAACGGCCCCAGCAACAGCAACCAGAGCACGCCCCGGCGGATCAGCCCGGGCTCGCGGGGTGGGTTCATTCCCGCACTCGCTGTGCCAGGCTGACGCTGAAGATGCCCCACTCATCGATACGCTGGGCCAGCTTGCGGAAGCCCGCCGCCTCCACCAGCTGGTCCATCTCTGCCTGGCTGCGCCGGCGCATGACCCAGGCCTCACCTCCGCGATGGCTGGTCAAGGCGCGGGCGATCATCTCCAGCTGTGGGTGCCAGGGTTGGCCGGTGTACACCAGGTAACCGCCGTACTCGACGGCCTCGGCCAGGCCCGACAACGAATTGCTCACCAAGGTGTTGCTGGGGAACAGTTCATAGAGGCCGGACACCACTGCCAACGTGGGGCGCGGCTCCAGCCAGGCGAGGCTTTCGCGGTCGAAGGCATCGCCCTGGACGAAACGGGCGATGTCGGCCAGGCCCTTTTCGGCAATCAGAGCGCTGCCTTGCTGCACGTTCAGTTCGCTGTAGTCGCGCAGCAGGATCGAATCGGGCAGCTGCTCCAGTTCCTGCAAGGCTTCGAGGATGTAACGACCGTGACCCGCGGCGATATCGACGATATGCACCGGCCGCTGCTGTTCGCGCAACCGTGCAATGGCCAGGCGCAGCAGTTCCTCGACATGCAGCTTGCGCTGGCGGATGCCGCGCCAGCCAATGGCGCCGAGGTAGTTCTGGTCGATCATCCGCCCCAGCTTGCCCTTGCCCGTCGGTTGGTTGCGGTAGACGTAATCCAGGGTGCTGCCGGAATCGAAACCGGTGTCGAACCCCAGCTTCACGCCGCTCGACAGCCCTTTGCCCAGGCGCAGTCCTGCACGGGTAGCACGCCAGTAGAGGTCGCGTGGCGAGTAGCGGGGCAGGGGCGCGGCCAGGCTTTCGGCTTCGGCGCAGCTGGCGCCGACCTTGTCGGCATCGAGCAGCGAAGCTTGCGTGGCCGGGCTGTCGAAGCAGTGCTCGACAAAACGCTCGATGCGTTTCAAGGCATGCCCGCGCTCGCGCTCGCCGAGGGTGTCGTGGAAGAATCCTGGCAGGATGTGCAGCTCCTTGCGTGCGCTGCCCAGGCGCTCGAAGAAACGCTCCTGCGGTATGCGCTCGACCACCAGGTCTGCGCCGGAAACCAGCATCTGTGTCGGCACCTGAATGGCCTGCGCATCGGCCAACACGCGGTCGGCGGCCTCGTACAGGCCCAGCAGCATGGTCACCGAAATCGGCCGGCTGATCAGCGGGTCGGACACATAGGACATGACCCGCTCGGGGTCATGGGTGAGCAGGCGCGGCTTGACGTAGCTGTTGACGAAGAAGTTGCCGCGCACGGCCTTGAGCAGTTTCAGCCCCGGGCGGGCGAAGGGCACGTACAGCTTGACCTTGAACGCGGGTGACGCGAGTACCAGGCAGCGCACCTTGGGTGCGTAATCGTGGGCCCAGGTGGCGATCAGCACGGCGCCGACACTCTGCGCCAGCACCACCAGGTCCTGCTCGGCGAGACCATGGTGCGCCTGGATATGTTCGATAAAGGTCTGCACATCGCGCACGCTGGTGGCAAAGCTCGGGCTGTCGCCGCGTGCGCCCGGCGACTTGCCGTGGCCGCGTGCATCCCAGGCGAAAAAATCGTAGCCCGGCATGTCCAGCTCGTCTGCCAGGTGGGCCATGCGCCCGCCATGCTCATGACCCCGGTGGAACATCACCACGGCCCGGCGGGGCTGGTGCAGGTTGCGCGTGGCGGGCCAGTGACGGTAGTGCAGCTCGACACCGTCATGGGTAGAGAAGTGCAGCGATTGCGCTTGGCGCATGGCGAAAATCCTTGTCCGGCGGCGATGGGTTCAACGGGCTTCGGACAACCCCTGACGAACCCGGTTGTAGAGGGTATAGAGCGAGAGCGCGAAGATGACCAGCAACAGGCCGTTGATCCAGGGTACGGGGAGCAGGCCGAACGCCACGCCTGTGCCCAGTACGCCGAAGGCGAAGGCCCGGTCGCTCTTGCCCATCGGCCCGTCATAGCGCCGCGATGCGCCAGCCAGCGGGCCCATCACCCCGGCGTATTCGCTGAACGTGGCGCTGAGCACCACCAGCACCACCAGGCTGGGCCAGACCCCGGCGAGCAGGGCGAACGGCAAGTACAGCGCGGCATCGGCGATCACGTCGCAGAGTTCATTGAGGTAGGCGCCGAGGGTGGACTGCTGACCGAATTCGCGGGCGAGCATGCCGTCGACGGCGTTCAGCGCCATGCGCAGCAGCATCCAGATCGGGATGAAAATGAACAACCAGGTGATGTGGCTGAGCCAGGCCAGCAACAGGCCCAGCAGCAGCGAGACTACGGCGGCACTGACGGTGACCTGGTTGGCGGTGACACCACTGGCGTGCAGGTGTTCGACCCAAGGGCGCAGCAGGGCCTGGAAGCGGGGTTTGAGCTGGTAGATCGATGGCACGTTGAACTCCTTGATCTCAAGGGCGCTGAAGATTGACTGGCGAAAACCTTGCAGCCCCCATCATGATAGCGGCCATGGAAACCCTACTCGCCTTCTACCAAAACATCGGCCCGGCACTCTCGCTGCTGGTGATCATCACCTTCGTACTGGCTGGCGCGGTAAAAGGCGTGATTGGCCTTGGCTTGCCAACCATCGCCATGGGCCTGCTCGGCCTGGCGATGCCCCCTGCGCAGGCTGCGGCCTTGCTGATCGTCCCGTCGACGCTCACCAACCTCTGGCAACTGGCGGCCGGCGGCCATCTGATGGCGCTGTTGCGGCGACTTGGGCCAATGCTCGCGGCGATCTTCATCGGCACCTTGGTCGGCAGTGCCTGGCTGGGGATCAACAGCGGCCCCTGGGCGGTACACGCGTTGGGCGCAGCGCTGCTGGTGTATGCGGTGTATGGCCTGATCGGGCCTGGTTTGCGGCTTGCGCAGCACAGGGAGTGGTGGCTCGGGCCATTGTGCGGGTTGGTGACTGGCGTGGTGACAGCGGCGACGGGCGTATTTGTGATGCCCGCGGTTCCCTACCTGCAGAGCCTGGGGCTGACCCGCGACGAAATGATCCAGGCGCTGGGCCTGTCGTTCACGGTCTCGACCTTGGCGCTGGCCCTTGGCCTGGCCGGGCAGGATGCCCTGGGTGGCCAGGCACTGGGCGCTTCATTGCTGATGCTGGCGCCAGCGCTGCTGGGCATGCTGGCGGGCCAGTGGTTGCGCCAGCGCATCAGCGCGGCGCTGTTCAAGCGTTGCTTCTTCATCGGCCTGGCCGTGCTTGGCGGCCACTTGCTGATCAACGGTTAGCGGAAGAAGCGCTGAGCATCTCGATGGCCTGGATATCGAAGTCGCGTTCCAGGTAATCCATGCGCTTTTCGAAGAACTCGACCATGTGCGGCAGGCCCGAGTGGACGTCCAGTGCAGCCTTGCTCGCCCAGACCTCGAAAAACACGAACAGGCTTGGGTCGGCTTTGTCACGCAGCATGTGGTACTCGATGCAGCCAGGTTCCTGACGGCTCGGTTCAACATAGGCGCGGAACAGGGTTTCGAAGGCGTCAGCCATTTCCGGGCGGGTCTTGGCCTTGAGAATGAATGCGTGCTGCTCGCTCATGGATCGCTCCTCAGTGATGAATGGTGAAACGATTCTAAGGCAATAATTACCTGCGTATTCGTGATTTCAGATCAATTGTATTTTGACCTTTACCAGCTGTTTCCCTCGCAAGGGAGCCTTTAATCTGCCGGTCATTCAATTTGACTCGACCCCTAGAGGCCCAGCATGAAAAAGATTCTCCTGCTCAACGGCGGCAAACAGTTCGCTCACTCCGACGGCCGCCTCAATCAGACCCTGCACGACGCCGCCCTGGCCCATCTCGACCACGCCGGCTTCGATGTGCAGCAGACCTTCATCGACGGTGGCTACGATGTGCAGGCCGAAGTCGAGAAATTCCTCTGGGCCGATGTGATCATCTACCAGATGCCGGGCTGGTGGATGGGCGCGCCCTGGACCGTGAAGAAGTACATCGACGAGGTCTTCACCGAAGGCCACGGCAGCCTCTACGCCAGCGACGGCCGCACCCGCTCGGATGCCTCGCAGAAGTATGGCAGCGGCGGCCTGGTGCACGGCAAACAGTACATGCTGTCGCTGACCTGGAACGCGCCGCAGCAAGCCTTCGACGACCCGAGCGATTTCTTCGAGGGCAAGGGGGTGGATGCGGTGTATTTCCCGTTCCACAAGGCCAATCAGTTCCTCGGCATGAGCGGGCTGCCGACCTTCCTCGCCGTCGATGTAATGAAGCGCCCGGATGTGCCGGCCGCGTTGGCTGCGTATGAAGCGCATCTGAACGAAGTGTTCGGCCAGGCAAAGTAGCTGTCAGTCCCGGCCTCTTCGCGGGGCAACCACCGCTAGACTCAAAGGCCACAAGCAGCTATCTAGTACCCGCAAAGCTCCCAACACAGGCGCCGCAGTGAAAACCCGATCCGAAGAACTCCAGGTATTCGTCGCCGTGATCGACTGCGGCTCGATCTCCGCCGCTGCCGAGCAGATGGGCCAGACCCCGTCGGCGGTGAGCCGCACCCTGTCACGCCTGGAGGCCAAGCTCGGCACGACCCTGGTCAACCGCACCACGCGGCGCATGGACCTGACCGAGGAAGGGCGCTTCTTCCTCGAACGCTCGCGGCGGGTGCTTGAACAAATGGATGAGATGGAAGAGCGCCTGTCGATGCACCGCCAGAGTGCGTCGGGGCGGCTGCGCATCAATGCCGCCGCGCCGTTCATGCTGCATGCCATCCTGCCCTGGATCGGTGAGTTCCGCCGCGCCTACCCCGGCATCGAGCTGGAGCTCAACACCGACGACCTGATCATCGACCTGCTGGAACAGAGCACCGACGTGGCGATCCGCATCGGTGAGCTGGCCGACTCCAGCCTGCATGCTCGGTCGCTGGGCTGCAGCCCGGTGCAGATCCTCGCCAGCCCTGCCTACCTGGAAAAACACGGCACACCACAGCAGGTCGAAGACTTGAGTCACCACTGCCTGCTCGGCTTCAGCCAGCCCGAATCCCTCAACCTGTGGCCGCTACGCCACGCCCAGGGCGACCGCTGGCCGATCCGCCCGGCGCTGATCGCCTCCAGCGGTGAAACCCTACGGCAACTGGCCCTGGCCGGGGAGGGCATCGTCAGCCTGTCGCACTTCATGACCCATGAAGACATCCGCGCAGGCCGTCTGCAGGTGCTGCTGGGTGATGCCAACAATGGCTACCGTCAGCCCATCCACGCCGTGTACTACCGCAATACGCAACTGGCCCTGCGCATTCAGTGCTTCCTTGATTTTATCCAGCAAAAGTTGGCGATGTACGCCTGCTGAGTTGCCTGAACGCGACAAATCCTGCTCAAAGGCGGCGAAACGTTCGTTGTTTGATTGACAGTCGACCCGCTTCGGCCTTACTGACTGATCAACAAAAACAACACCAAGGAAGTGTCATGCGTATCGTCCTGTTCCAGTCCATGGCCCTCGGTGCCGCGATCTTGAGCTGTTCGTCAGCCTATGCGGTAACCCTTGAGGGCGGCGCGGTGGCCGCGCCCGATCAATATGGCGCACAGGTGGCTGCCGATATCCTGAAGAAAGGCGGCAATGCGGTGGACGCAGCCGTAGCCACGGCCTTTACCCTGGCGGTGACTTACCCTGAAGCCGGCAACATCGGGGGCGGTGGCTTCATGACCTTGTTCGTCGACGGTAAACCCTACTTCCTCGATTACCGCGAGGTGGCGCCCAAAGCTGCGACGCGCAACATGTACCTGGACGACAAGGGCGAGGTTATCGAGAACCTGAGCCTGGTCGGCGTTCGCGCGGCCGGCGTGCCCGGTACCGTCATGGGCCTGTGGGAAGCCCATCAGAAGTTCGGCAAGCTGCCCTGGAGCGAACTGCTGACCCCGGCCATCGGCTATGCGCAAAACGGCTTCAAGATCGCCGAAAAACAGTATCAGTACCGCAACGATGCCCAAGGCCTGTTCAAGACCGCGACCAACTTCAACGACTATTTCGGCAACATGAAGGTCGGCGAGCTATTCAAGCAGCCGGAGATGGCGCAGACCCTCGAACGCATCGCTGACAAAGGCGTGAGCGAGTTCTACCAGGGCAAGACCGCCGACCTGCTGGTGGCGCAGATGCAGGCTGACAAAGGCCTGATCACCAAGGAAGACCTCAAGGATTACAAAGCCGTTTGGCGCGAGCCGATGGCCCTGAGCTGGCGCGGCAACGTGGTGTACACCGCGCCACCGCCAAGCTCCGGCGGCGTCGCCCTGGCCCAGTTGCTGGGCATCAAGGAAGACCGCGCAGCTGATTTCAAGGGTGTGGCGCACAACTCGGCGCAGTACATTCACTTGCTGGCCGAGATCGAGAAACGCGTGTTTGCCGACCGCGCCGACTACCTGGGCGACCCGGCCTTCACCCAGGTGCCGGTCGACCAGCTGATCGCCAAGGATTACCTGGCCAAGCGCGCCGCGCAGGTCAACCCCAAGGCCATCTCCGCCACCGACGACGTCAAACCGGGGCTGGAACCGCACCAGACCACGCACTTCTCGATCGTCGACAAGGAGGGCAACGCGGTCTCCAACACCTACACCCTCAACCTCGACTACGGCAGTGGTGTAGTGGTGAAGGGCGCGGGCTTCCTGCTCAACGACGAGATGGACGACTTCAGCGCCAAGCCGGGTGCGGCCAACGCCTTTGGCGTGGTCGGCGGTGATGCCAACGCCATTGCTCCCGGCAAGCGCATGCTGTCGTCCATGAGCCCGAGCCTGATGACCCGCGATGGCAAGGTCGAACTGGTGATCGGCACGCCAGGTGGTTCGCGGATCTTTACCTCGATCTTCCAGGTGATGAACAACCTTTACGACTATGGCATGCCGCTGGAGAAGGCGGTGGCGGCGCAGCGTGTGCATCATCAGCTGCTGCCAAAGGACACCATTTACTTCGACAGCTACGCGCCCCTGACCGGGCCAGTGGCGGATGGCCTGAAGAAAATGGGCTATGTGCTGGAGGATCAGGGCTGGGAGATGGGGGATATCCAGGCGATCCGGGTGAGCGGGGCGAAGCTTGAGACGGCTTCGGATCCGCGTGGGCGTGGGGTGGGGATGGTCGTCAAATAGTTCTGTTCAGGCAGGACTGACCTCTTCGCGGGGCAAGCCCGCTCCCACAAATCCCGCGCCGGCTCTAAGCCTTGCGCATATCCTGTGGGAGCGGGCTTGCCCCGCGAAAGCTACCTAAAGGTCAGACGCGGAACTGACTGACCAGCATCTGCAAGTGCCCACCCAGGCGCGCCAGCTCAACACTGGACGCTGCGGTTTCATCACTGGCCGCCGCCGTCTGCTCCGACACATCGCGCACATTCAGAATACTGCGGCTGATTTCTTCAGCCACTGCACTCTGCTGCTCGGCCGCCGCAGCAATCTGCTGGTTCATCGACTGGATGCTCGACACCGTGCTGGTGATGTTTTCCAGCGAAGACCCGGCCTTGCGTGCCAGCTCGACGCTGCTGTCGGTCAAAGTGCGGCTGCCCTGCATGGCGTTGGCCACCTGCTGGGTGCCGTGTTGCAGGCCAGCCACCAGTACTTCGATTTCTTCGGTGGACTTCTGCGTACGCTGGGCCAGCCCGCGTACTTCGTCAGCGACGACAGCAAAGCCACGGCCAGCCTCGCCAGCGCGGGCGGCTTCGATCGCGGCGTTGAGTGCCAGCAGATTGGTCTGCTCGGCCACCGACTTGATCACATCCATCACGCTGCCGATCTTCTGGCTCTCCTGCTGCAGCGAATTCATGGCTTCGGTGGAGCGGTGCACTTCCGCAGCCAGGCGTTCGATCTGGCTGATCGCTTCGCCCACCACGCGGTCACCCGCGCGCGCCTCTTCGTCGGCACCGGTCGCAGCATGCGAAGCCTGCTCGGCATTGCGCGCGACTTCCTGAACGGTCGCGGCCATTTCGTGCATGGCCGTGGCCACCTGGTCGGTTTCGACCTTCTGGCTATTGGCACCGGCGCTGGTCTGCTCGGTGACCGCCGACAGCTCTTCGGCGGCGCTGGCAATCTGCGTGACACCGTCACGGATACCGCTGATCAGCTCGCGCAGGGTGGTGCCCATGCGCGCGATGCCTTGTTGCAGCACGCCGATTTCGTCGCGGCGGGTGATGCGCATGTCGTGGGTCAGGTCGCCGCCGGCGATACGCTCCACGGCCTGCAGGGTCTCGCGCAGGGGGCGGGTGATCTGGCGGGTGATGATGACGGCCGCCAATACGCCGGCGAGCAACGCCAGTAGCGTGGCGATGGTCTGCAGGCTACGGGCCTGGGCGCTCTCGGCGTCACGACGGTCGATCTGGATCTTGTACAGCGCGTCGCTGCGCTTGACGATGTCGGCGCCCTGCACGGTCATTTCCGCGCGGGACGTGGTGATTTCCGCGACCGCATCGCGGAACTGGCGCACCGCCTCGCGGTAGGCCTGGACAGACTGTTCGAACTGCTGCACGCGGGTGGCATCGGATGGCAGCTGGCGCTTGAGATTGTCGATCTCAACCAATGCCGACTCCAGTTGGCGCAGGGCCGCCTGTTCGTTGGCCGCGCTGTTGTCGGCGATGTAGCCGCGCACGTCGATACGCACTTGCAGCAGTTGCTGACGCACCTTGCTGATCAGCTGATACTGAGCCAGGCGCACGCTGTCGGCATCCGGGCGGGCCATGACGTCCTGGCTGAGGGTTTCCATGGCCTCGTCGGCCTTGGCCGCCGATACGTTCATCGCCTCACGGGCGGCCAGGGAGTTCTTGTAGCCAGCGCGCATCTTGTTCAACGAGACCTTGTACTCGCTGATGGTCTGACCCAGCTCTTTCAGCAGCTTGACGTTTTCCGGGCTCTTGAAGGTGCTGACCAGGTGTTCTTGCTGCTTGCTGAACGCGTCCAGCTTGGCCTGGGTGTTGGCGGCCGCAGCATCGTCGCCATTGGCGATCATGTACTGCAGGCGCGCAATACGCATGTCGGTCAGGTCCTTGTTGAGCTGGCCGATATCACCCATCCAGTTGCTGCGGTCGATCAGGCTGCCCAGGCTGGTCCAGCCGGTCAGGGCCAGCAGGCCGGTAAGGACCAGCACCAGGCCGAAGCCCAGGCCGAGTTTGAGGTTGACGCTGATGTTGGCGAACCAGCTGTTCATGCACGCTCTCCAGAAAGAATTTCGCTCACTTGATCATTGTTCGATCGCGAGGCGTTGTTGTTCTGGATGCCCGCTGTATCGTGCAGGGGTTATCGGCACGTGGCAGCGAAGCTGAAACGCTTTTTCAGCTGATTTGTAACTCTATGAAACCCCTGGCAATTTAATCGGCCTTCGGTCAAAGGCTACGCGCACTGAAGGTATCGCAGCTGTTCACATCACCCTGGGCAAACCCAGCCTTGAACCAGCGCACCCGCTGCGCCGAAGTGCCGTGGGTAAACGAGTCCGGCACCACGCGCCCCTGGCCCTTCTGCTGCAAGCGGTCATCACCAATGGCGTTGGCCGCATTCAGCGCTTCCTCGACATCCCCGGGTTCCAGCCAATTCAGGCGTTGCTGCGCCTGATAGGCCCAGACGCCGGCCAGGCAGTCGGCCTGCAATTCCTGGCGTACCAGCAAGCCATTGTCGCCCTCCATGCGTTGCCCTGCGCGCCGCGCGGCATCGACCTTGGCCGACACCCCGAGCAAGGTCTGCACATGGTGGCCGATCTCGTGGGCGATCACGTAGGCCTGGGCGAAGTCGCCGGCAGCGGCGAAGCGGGTTTCCATCTCGCGGAAGAACGACATGTCCAGGTACACGCGCTGGTCCGCCGGGCAGTAGAACGGGCCCACTGCCGCCGAGGCGAAACCGCAGGCGGAATTCACCTGGCCGCTGAACAGCACCAGCTTGGGGTCGCGGTACTGTTTGCCTGCCTGGGAGAACAGGGCTTTCCAGGTGTCTTCGGTGTCGCCGAGGATCGACGCGACGAACTGCGCCTGTTCGTCGTTGGCCGCCGGCGCCTTGTTGTCCGCGCCGCTGGGGGCCTGCTGCTGTTGCTCCATCTGCCCGGTGAGCTGGCCGAGAATCTGCAGCGGGTCCTGGCCGGTCAGCCAGCCGATGCCGACGATCAACAGGATTGCGCCGAGCCCCAGCCCCTTGCCGCCGCCAAAGCGCATGCCACCGCCGCCGCCACCTTCGCCACGGGCATCGACCACGTTGTCGCTGCGCCGGCCTTTTCGCCATTCCATCAGATCCACTCCCAAGCATGAAACATGAAGTCAAAGATTAGTTCACCTCAGCCAAACGGACTAATGCATAACCATTTGGTTAAGTAACGGACCGCTGAATTCAATATTCATCCCGTGCGACTTATCCGAAACTGCATGTCCGCCTGCCAAGCCCAGGTGTTCAGATAATTCCAAGAGAGGAAAACGGCATGCCCGCCCAGGACAACAGCCGCTTCGTGATCCGTGATCGCAACTGGCACCCCAAAGCCTTGACCCCCGACTACAAGACGTCCATTGCCCGCTCGCCGCGCCAGGCGCTGGTCAGTATCCCGCAGTCGATCAGCGAAACCACCGGCCCGGACTTTACTCACCTGGGTTTCGGCGCCCATGACCATGACCTGCTGCTGAACTTCAACAACGGCGGCCTGCCGATCGGCGAGCGCATCATCGTCGCTGGCCGTGTCGTCGACCAGTACGGCAAGCCGGTACCCAGCACCCTGGTAGAGATCTGGCAGGCCAACGCGGGTGGGCGCTACCGCCATAAGAACGACCGCTACCTGGCGCCACTGGACCCGAACTTCGGCGGTGTCGGCCGCTGCCTGACCGACCGCGACGGCTACTACAGCTTCCGCACCATCAAGCCCGGCCCGTACCCGTGGCGCAACGGCCCCAACGACTGGCGCCCGGCGCACATCCACGTAGGCGTCAGCGGCCCGTCAATTGCCACCAAGCTGATCACCCAGCTGTACTTCGAAGGTGACCCGCTGATCCCGATGTGCCCGATCGTCAAGTCGATCGCCAACCCCGAAGCGGTGCAGCAGTTGATAGCCAAGCTCGACATGAGCAACGGCAACCCGATGGACTGCCTGGCGTACCGCTTTGACATCGTGCTGCGCGGCCAGCGCAAGACCCACTTCGAAAACTGCTGAGGACCCCGCCATGCCAATCGAACTGCTGCCGGAAACCCCTTCGCAAACCGCCGGCCCCTACGTGCACATCGGCCTGGCCCTGGAAGCGGCCGGCAATCCGACCCGCGACCAGGAAATCTGGAACTGCCTGGCCAAGCCAGAAGCGCCGGGCGAGCACATTCTGCTGATCGGCCAGGTGTATGACGGCAATGGCCACCTGGTACGCGATTCGTTCCTGGAGCTGTGGCAGGCCGATGCCGCCGGCCAATACCAGGATGCGTACAACCTGGAAAATGCTTTCAACAGCTTCGGTCGCACCGCCACCACCTTCGATGCCGGCGAGTGGACCGTGCAGACGGTCAAGCCGGGTGTGGTGAAGAACGCTGCCGGTGTGCCAATGGCGCCGCATATCAACATCAGCCTGTTTGCCCGTGGCATCAACATCCACCTGCACACGCGGCTGTACTTTGATGATGAGGCCGAGGCCAATGCCAAGTGCCCGGTGCTCAACCTGATCGAGCAGCCGCAGCGCCGCGAAACCTTGATTGCCAAACGTTGCGAGGTGGACGGGAAGACGGCCTATCGTTTCGATATGCGTATTCAGGGGGAAGGGGAGACGGTGTTCTTCGACTTCTGATGTGAAGGTTGGGGCTGCATGGCAGCCCCAAAACTTCAGCCTTTCACCGGCTTCAGGTCAAAGGCATCGGCCTGGTACTGGAACAGCACGCAATCTGCCGCGGCCGTGCAGCCGCTCTCGTGCACCAGGTCGGCGGGGAGTTTGTAATAGGCGCCGGCCGGGTATTCGATGCGCTTGCCGTCGATCACTGCGTAAAACGTACCGCTCAAGACCACTGTAGGCAGCGTCTGGCTGTGCTGGTGCAGGCCATTGTCGGTCCCTTTCTTGAACTTCACATACGCCGAATAGGGACCTTTGCCGAAAATGTCACCTTCGACATTGGCATAGCTGACCGCGCCCTTGGTGCCTTCGACTTCTTGCCACTTCAAGGCTGCGCTGTCGGTGACAGAAATGGTTTTTTCTGCCGCGTTGACGCCGAGGGCCAGGGTGCTGAGGGCCAAGGTCGCGATGAGGGTTTGCACTGCTTTCATGTTGAAGTTCCTTCGTTGAGTGACGATGCAACAAAGGCTAACTAAACCCACAGAGCACAAATACCGGTCTTGGTAGTCATGACTTGTGCAAATTAAGCACAAATCAATCACCCCATCTCCGTTGCGAGTAATAGACCTGCACATAATCCAGCAATACCCGCACCTTGGGCGCCAGATAGCGGCTCTGAGGATAAACCGCGTACAGCGTTCGCGCGGGGAGCTCCCAGCTGTCCAGTACCGGTAACAGCCGCCCGTCCTGCAGGGCGTCGAGCACAATGAAACGGTCGAAGCTGGCGATACCCAGGGCACTGATGGCGGCGGCACGCAGTGCCATGGGCGAGTTGGCGCTCAGACGCCGGGGCATGAGAATTTCGCGCTGCTCGCCCTTGGCGCTGGTCAATTGCAGACGCTGTGGGTGCAGTAGCTGGCTGTAGCCCAGCAGGGCGTGGCTGGCGAGTTCGTCAGGTGAGCTCGGTGCGCCGTGGCGTTCGAGATAACCGGGGGCCGCCACTAGCAGTACATCGCTGCTTGCTAGCCGACGTGCCACCAGGCTGGAATCAGGCAGATGATCGGTGACGCGCAGGCACACATCGATTTCCTCCTCCAGCAGGTCGACGAACCGGTCGCTGCAGTGCAACTCGATTTGCAGGCGTGGATAGCGTTCGACAAAGTCCGGTAACCAGCGCCCTAATTCCAATTCACCAAAGGCAGTGGCCACCCCCAGGCGCAAGGTGCCAGTGGGTTGTTGCTGATGCTCGGAGAGCTCCAGGGTCATCGCCTGCATCTGTTCGAGAATCTGCACGCAATGGCGATAGAACAGTGCACCGGCTTCGGTGAGGTGCAGGCGGCGGGTGGTGCGGGTGAGCAATTGCGTGCCGAGATGGCGTTCCAGTTGCTTCACTTGGCGTGACAGGACGGTGTGCGAAACGCCCGCCTGGCTGGCGGCTGCGCTGAAACTGCCGAGATCGACGACCCGGCGGAAGGTCTGCATGGCACTGAACTGGTCCATCGGTACATCACTCCTGGTCGCGTGCCATGGGGAGGTCTGCGCCATGGCAGCGCGCTGCGTTGAATACGAGGCCCATCCTGCAGATGGCCGGCGTTTTTCACCAGGGGTCGAAGGCGAAAGACCCGCTCTGGAAGGAGCGGGTGGACTTTTCAACAGCAGGGTTCAGCCTTTGGTGGGTACCAGGTCGAACGTGTCGGCCTGGTATTGGAACAGCAGGCAATCGGCGGCAGCCGTGCAGCCACTTTCATGTACCAGGCGCGCAGGTAGGCGGTAGAACGCGCCGGCCGGATACTCGGTGCGTTTGCCATCGATCACCGCGTAGAACGTGCCGCTGAGCACCACCGTGGGGAGTGTCTGGCTGTGCAGATGCAGGCCATTGTCGGTGCCTTTGCGAAAGCGCACATAAGCTTGATAGGGGCCCTTGCCGAAAATGTCGCCTTCGACATTCGCATACGAGACTGCTCCTTGTGTGTCGGGCACGTCTGTCCACGTGAGCCTGGCGCTGTCCGGTACGGAGATCAGTGGTGGAAGGGAGTCGTTGACGCAGGCTGTCAGTGAAGCGAGGGCGGCTACGACCAGGGGCATTATCATCAGGCGCATGCTTTGGTTTCCTCATTCGGCTCAGCACAGAGGGCTGGCGTGCAGGTGACACGTTAAATGAGTTGACGGCGGCATGCTGCTGGCAAAAATGTCAGGTGCCAGATCTGGAACTTGTGGATAAAGTGGTGGGTGGTCAAAAGCCGCGGCGAGGCTGTTGCAGCCACGCCGCGGGGTGAATCAGCGGCGTACCAGCAGGACGCCACTCTCCATGTGATGGGTATAAGGGAACTGGTCGAACAACGCACAGCGTTCGATGCGGTGGGTGTCCTGCAACTGGGCAATGTTCGCTGCCAAGGTCTCGGGATTGCACGAGATGTACAGAATCCGCTCGAAACGCCGGGTCAACTCGCAGGTATCCGGGTCCATGCCCGCACGTGGCGGGTCGACGAACACGGTGCCGAAGTCGTAGCTCTTGAGGTCGATCCCTTCAAGACGACGGAACGGGCGCACGTCATTCAGCGCCTGGGTCAGCTCCTCCGCCGACAGGCGCACCAGGCGCACGTTATCCACAGCGTTTTCGTCGAGGTTGCTCAGCGCGGCATTGACCGAGGTCTTGCTGATCTCGGTGGCCAGCACCTGGCGCACGCGGGTGGCCAACGGCAGGGTGAAGTTGCCGTTGCCGCAGTACAGCTCCAGCAGGTCGTCATCGCGCTCGCCGATGGCCTCGAATGCCCAGCTCAGCATCTTCTGGTTCACTGCGCCGTTGGGCTGGGTGAACGCGCCTTCTGGCTGGCGATAGCTGAACACGCGGCCGGCGACGTCGAGTTTTTCTACCGCGTAATCGCGGCCGATGACCAGGCGTTTGCCCTTGGAGCGGCCGATCAGGCTCACCCCCAGTTGTTCGGCCAGTTGCCGCGCGGCCACTTCCCAGGCCTCGTCCAATGGGCGGTGGTAGCACATCGTGATCATCGCATCACCGGCCAGGGTGGTGAGGAACTCCACCTGGAACAGGCGATTGCTTAGGTCCTCGCTGGCCTGCCAGGCGGCTTTCAAGCGCGGCATCAGCTCATTGATGCGCTGGCTGGCGATGGGGAAATCGTCGATCAGGATGGCATTGTGCTTGTCGCCGGGGGCGAACATCGCATAGTGACGCTGGCCGTCTTCGCGCCACAGGCGGAATTCGGCGCGCAGGCGGTAATGCTCGCGCGGCGAGTCGAATACGGCCGGCTCTGGCGCACCGAAGGGCGCCAGCAGCTCGCGCAGGCGGGCGACTTTGCCCTGCAGCTGCGCGTCGTAGGCGGAAGGGTCTAAGACAGCACTCATGCGTTGAACCAGCCCAGCTTGATGACGAACAGGATGGAAAGGATCACCAAGGCCGGGTTCAGGTCGCGGTGGCGGCCGGAGATCAGCTTGATGGCGGTCCAGGAAATGAAGCCGAAAGCGATGCCGTTGGCGATCGAGTAGGTCAGCGGCATGGCCAGGGCGGTCACCACCACCGGTGCGGCTTCGGTGACGTCGTCCCAGTTTATTTCCGCCAGGCCCGAGGCCATCAGCACGGCGACGAACAGCAGCGCCGGGGCGGTGGCGAAGGCTGGCACGCTACCGGCCAGCGGGGCGAAGAACAGCGCCAGCAGGAACAGCACGGCCACCACGATGGCGGTCAGGCCGGTGCGGCCACCGGCGCTGACGCCCGCTGCCGACTCGATGTAGCTGGTGGTGGTCGAGGTGCCCAGCAAGGAGCCGGCCATGGCCGCGGTGCTGTCGGCGATCAGGGCGCGGCCCATTTTCGGCATGTGGCCGTCCTTGCCCATCAGGCCGGCGCGCTTGGCCACGCCGATCAGGGTGCCGGAGTTGTCGAACAGGTCGACGAACAGGAAGGCGAAGATCACGCTGACCAGGCCCACATCGAGAGCACCAGCGATGTCCAGCTGAAGGAAGGTCGGCGCCAACGACGGCGGCATGGAGACGATGCCGGCGAACGGCGTCACGCCCAGCGCGATCGCGGCCACGGTGACGGCCAGAATACCGATCAGCACCGCGCCGCGCACCTTCAACGACTCGAGGCCGACGATCAGGAAGAAGCCCAGGGTGGCGAGGATCGGCGCAGGCTGCTTGAGGTCGCCCAAGCCCACCAGGGTAGCCGGGTTATCGACGACGATGCCTGCGTTATGCAGGGCGATCAGCGCCAGGAACAAGCCGATACCCGCAGCAATGGCCGAGCGCAGCGGCAGCGGGATGCTGTTCACGATCCATTCGCGGATGCGGAAGATCGACAGCAGGAAGAACATCACCGCCGACAGGAACACCGCACCCAGCGCCACCTGCCAGGTATGGCCCATGTGCAGGACCACGGTGTAGGTGAAGAAGGCGTTCAGGCCCATACCCGGCGCCAGGGCGATAGGGTAGTTGGCGATCAGGCCCATGGTGGTCGAGCCGATGGCCGCGGCCAGGCAGGTGGCGACGAAGATCGCGCCCTTGTCCATGCCGGTCTCGCCGAGGATGCTCGGGTTGACGAACAGGATGTAGGCCATGGCCAGGAAGGTGGTGACGCCCGCGAGAATCTCGGTGCGCACGTTGGTGTTGTGTGCTCTTAGTTGAAACAGCCTTTCCAGCATGCCCGCTCCCCAAGGCGCCCCCGGCGCCGTGATTGTATCGACCCCATCAGCAAAGCACAGACCGTACCGGATGCCGTGGTTTTGTGTGGGGAGGAAAAAAGCCGCGCATCATACCAGCATGACTGGCGGGGGCCTATGGCCGTTGGGTAAGGGGAATGGCAATGTCAGCCGTTGTGCAGACGATCCCGGTTGGCCAAGGTCGGGAACAGCTTTATCCACACCCCGGTCACCAGCAAGGTACCGACACCGCCGAGCACCACCGCCGGCACCGTACCAAACCAGTGCGCGGTAACCCCGGACTCGAACTCGCCGAGCTGATTTGAGGCACCGATGAACAGGCCATTCACTGCGCTGACCCGGCCACGCATCTCGTCCGGCGTCTCCAGTTGTACGAAGGCGCCACGGATCACCATGCTGATCATGTCCGCCGCGCCCAGCACCACCAGCACCGCCAGCGAGAACCAGAACGAGGTCGACAGGCCGAAGGCGATGGTCGCCACGCCGAACACCCCGACCGCCGTGAACATGATGCGTCCGACCTTGCGTTCCACCGGGAAGCGCGCCAGCCACAGCGACATCAGCAATGCCCCCACTGCCGGCGCCGAGCGCAGTAGGCCCAGGCCCCACGGGCCGGTGAGCAGGATGTCCTTGGCGAACACCGGCAAGAGTGCAGTGGCACCGCCCAGCAGCACGGCGAACAGGTCGAGCGAAATAGCCCCGAGAATGTCTGGCCGGCTGCGGATGAAGCGGATCCCGGCCAGCAGCGACTCCAGGCTGGCGCGCCCGCGTTGGGGCACTTGCTGGCGCGAATCCAGGCTCAGCATCAGCACACAGGCAAGCGCATACAGCGCCACGGTAGGGCCATACACCCAAATGCTGCCGAAGGCGTAGAGGAAACCACCCACGGCCGGAGCGACGATGGTTGCCGCCTGGGTCGCCGAGGCGGACGCTGCCACGGCACGTGGAAACAGCCCCGGCGGCACTACGTTGGGCAGCAGCGCCTGGGTGGCGGGCATTTCGAACGAGCGAGTGGCGCCCAGCAGGAACGCCAGCACGAAAATCAGCTCGCGGCTGACGTTGTCGGTGGCACTGCCCAGGACCAGGGCCAGTGCGATCAGCCCTTGCAGGGACTGGCACAGGGCAGCGACCTTGCGCCTGTCATAGCGGTCGGCGACATGCCCGGTGTGCAGCATGAATAACACCCGCGGGGCGAACTCGACCAGGCCGACCAGGCCCAGGTCGAGCACATTGCCAGTGAGTTGATAGAGGTGCCAGCCAATCGCCACAGTGAGCATCTGGAAGCCGCTGGCGGTGAAGACCCGGGCCAGCCAGAAGGCCACGAAGGGGCGGTGATGGCGCAACAACTGCGGTGCTGATTCGGACATCGTAAGCCTGTGGCCTCGGCGCAGTAGAGGGGTCGGCAGCGTATCATCTGTTTGTAACAAGCCGTTACTGTTTGCCGTGATCGGCACTTTTTCAGCCTTGCGAACAGTGGGTGGGGCAACAGGTCACGCGGCAATCAACCACACGGCCCGGCGGGCCATTCGAGACTATGCTTCCTAGCAATCGTTGATCTGGATCAATCGTTCCAGAAGCAACGAATTGGCCTGTGGGCTGAAATCCCTGCGATCGAACAGAACAATTCCAATGTGCCGCACTCGACTGAAACGTGGGGGCAGTGGGCAACGGGGCCACAAGCCCGGAAGCCGGATTATCTGAAGAGGAAGCACCATGTTCGGAATAGAAGCCCTAGAGCTCGCCCGAATTCAGTTTGCCTTTACCGTGTCGTTCCACATCCTGTTCCCGGCCATCACCATTGGCCTCGCCAGCTACCTGGCAGTCCTCGAAGGCCTTTGGTTGAGGACCCACGAGCAGGTCTACCGTGACCTGTATCACTTCTGGTCGAAGATCTTCGCCGTCAACTTCGGCATGGGCGTGGTCTCCGGCCTGGTCATGGCCTATCAATTCGGCACCAACTGGAGCCGTTTCTCCGACTTTGCCGGTGCCGTCACCGGCCCTTTGCTGACGTATGAAGTGCTGACCGCATTCTTCCTTGAAGCGGGCTTCCTCGGCGTCATGCTGTTTGGCTGGAACCGTGTGGGCCGTGGCCTGCACTTCTTCGCCACGGTAATGGTGGCACTGGGTACGCTGGTGTCGACCTTCTGGATCCTCGCCTCCAACAGCTGGATGCAGACCCCGCAAGGCCATGAAATCATCGACGGCCGCGTGGTCCCGGTGGACTGGCTGGCGGTGATTTTCAACCCGTCATTCCCCTACCGCCTGATGCACATGGCCACGGCCGCGTTCGTCGCCACGGCGTTCTTCGTCGGCGCCTCGGCCGCCTGGCACCTGTTGCGCGGGCGCGACAACCCGGCTGTGCGCAAGATGCTGTCGATGGCCATGTGGATGGCGCTGATCGTGGCGCCGGTGCAGGCAGTGATCGGCGATTTCCATGGCCTCAACACCCTCAAGCACCAGCCGGTGAAGATTGCCGCGATCGAAGGCCATTGGGAGAACGTGCCCGGCGAGCCTACGCCGTTGATCCTGTTCGGCATCCCAGACATGAAAGCCGAGACCACCCACTTCAAGGTCGAAATACCGGCGCTTGGCAGCCTGATCCTGACCCACAGCCTGGATAAACAGGTGCCGGCGATGAAGGAGTTCCCGCCCGAGGACCGGCCCAACTCGACCATCGTGTTCTGGTCGTTCCGAGTCATGGTCGGGCTCGGCTTCCTGATGATCTTCGTCGGCCTGTGGAGCCTGTGGCTGCGCAAGCGCGGCACGCTCTACAGTTCACGGCCGTTCCTGTACCTGACCCTGTGGATGGGCCCATCCGGCCTTATAGCCATCCTGGCCGGCTGGTTCACCACCGAAATCGGCCGCCAACCGTGGGTGGTGTACGGCCTGATGCGCACGTCCGAAGGGGTTTCCAACCACAGTTATGCACAGCTCGGCTTCACCCTGGTGGCGTTCGTGGTGGTGTACTTCGCGCTGTTCGGCACGGGCCTGGGTTACATGATGCGCCTGGTGCGCAAAGGGCCGAAAACCGGCGAGGGCGATGAGCACACGCCGGGCGGGCCCGGACAGAAACGTACGCCGGCCCGGCCATTGTCGGCCGCCGATGATGGCCGCGAGGCCAACACGCCCAGCCTGAGCAAGGAGAACTGAGCCATGGGTATCGACCTTCCGCTGATCTGGGCTGTGATCATCATCTTTGGCGTGATGATGTACGTGGTGATGGATGGTTTCGACCTGGGGATCGGCATGCTCTTCCCCTTCGTCAAGGGCGAGCGTGACCGCGACGTGATGATGAACACGGTTGCGCCGGTGTGGGACGGCAACGAAACCTGGCTGGTGCTGGGTGGTGCTGGGCTGTTCGGGGCCTTTCCCATGGCCTATTCGGTGGTGCTCGAAGCCTTGTACCTACCGTTGATGCTCATGCTGATCGGCCTGATTTTTCGTGGCGTGGCCTTCGAGTTCCGGTTCAAGGCCAAGGATGAGAAGCGCCATATCTGGGACAAGGCATTCATCGGCGGGTCGCTGGTGGCGACCTTCTTCCAGGGTGTTGCTCTGGGTGCGTTCATCGAGGGCTTCAAAGTGGTCGACCGGCATTACGCCGGCGGCACGCTCGACTGGCTGACCCCGTTCAGCATTTACAGCGGCTTGGGCCTCATCGTTGCCTATACCCTGCTGGGCTGCACCTGGCTGATCATGAAGACCGAAGGGCCGCTGCAGAAACAGATGCATGGCCTGGCCAGGCCATTGGCGCTGGTGCTGCTGGCGGTGATCGGCATCGTCAGCTTGTGGACGCCTATCGCCTACCCGATGATCGCCGACCGCTGGTTCAGCATGCCCAATCTGATCTGGTTCATGCCGGTGCCGATCCTGGTGCTGGTGACCTTCTACGGGTTGCTCAAGGCGGTAGCGCGCAATGCTCATTACACGCCGTTCCTGCTGACGCTGGTGCTGATCTTCCTTGGCTACAGCGGCCTGGGCATCAGCTTGTGGCCGAACATCATCCCACCGTCGATCTCGATCTGGGATGCCGCCGCACCGCCGCAAAGCCAGGGCTTCATGCTGGTGGGCACGTTGTTCATCCTGCCGTTCATCCTGGGGTATACCTTCTGGAGCTACTACGTATTCCGCGGCAAGGTTACCCACGAAGACGGCTATCACTAGGAGGGGCGCATGATGACAGGCAAACATGGCCTTGAAGAGAAAAAACCCCTTTGGCAGCGGCTGGGCTGGCTGCTGCTGATCTGGGCGATGAGCGTGGCGGCGCTGGGGGTGGCCGCTTATGTGATGCGGTTGTTCATGGGCGCGGCGGGCCTGACCACTCACTGACAATGCAAGGGGCACGCTTCGTGCCCCATTCGCGGGCAAGCCCGCTCCCACAGTTACAGCGCAACTTTCGAGAGCGGCGCCGTACCAGTGGGAGCGGGCTTGCCCGCGAATGGGCTGCAAAGCAGCCCCATTTACTTACTTGCGGGCCTTGAGGATCACGAACTTCGGTGTCGCCGCCACTTGTTCAACTCCCCGGAACAAGCGCGCCAGCTTGCTGTGATAACCCAGGTGGCGGTTGCCGACGATGTACAACGCACCGCCCACCACCAGCGCCTCACGCGCCTGCTGGAACATGCGCCAGGCGAGGAAGTCGCCCACCACCTGCTGCTGGTGGAACGGCGGGTTGCACAGCACTACGTCCAGCGACTGCTTTTCCACCCCGGCCAGGCCATCACCCGCCAGTAGCGTCACCTCTCGCTCGCCCAGCGCGGCCCGCCAATTCTCCTGCGCCGATTGCACTGCCATGTAGGACTCGTCGACCAGGGTGTAATGCGCCTCGGGGTTGGCCAGCGCGCTGGCGATTCCCAGCACGCCATTGCCACAACCCAGGTCGGCCACGCGTGCGTTACCCAGGCCGCGTGGCAGGTGAGGGAGGAACGCCCGGGTACCGATGTCCAGGTCGTCGCGGCAGAACACGTTGGCATGGTTGAGCAGTTCCAGTGCCGGCGTGTCCAGTTGATAGCGGGTCGGGTAGGGCGAGCGCGCGGCAGGGCGCTCGGCAACGGTGGCGGTTAGCAGGCGTGCCTTTTTCTGTGCCAGCGAGGCCTGCACCGGGCCGATGTACTTTTCCAGCAGATCGCCCGCCGCACGCGGCAGGTGCTTGATCATGGCCCCGGCGATCACCAGGGCACCTGGAGCCAGGTGGCCTTGCAGGCGGATCAACTGCTCTTCGAGCAGGGCCAAGGTCTTAGGCACGCGCACCAGCACGCGATCGAACGGGCCCTGCCAGTGCTCGCTGGCCGGCACGAACGGTACGCTGTCGAATGCTTGGCCGTTGCGCGCGAGGTTTTTTTCCAGGGCCAGGTGGGCCAGGTGCGAATCACCGCTGCTGACCACCGACACGTGGCCGACCAGGCTGGCAGCCAGGGCACCGAAGCTGTCATTGAGCACCAGGACGCGGCTATCGGCAGCCAGTTGCTGCCCATGCAACTGTTCGAGCAGGTATTCATCGGCGGCATCGAAGGCCTGCAGCGGGTCGTTGGCCTGGTCCGGCTGGCGGATCAGGTCGAGTTCGGCATAGGGGGTGGTCAACAGGGGCATGGCGTCTGGCTCGGGTACGGATCTGCCCGTCGCGGATCGCCACGAGCTTTGGCCGGCGATTCTACAGGGCTTTGCCGAAGGTCGCAGGCCTGGCTATTGATCGATCAGGCCGCGCATCATGGCGATGGCGATGGCTCCGGCCTTGTTGGCGGCATTGGTTTTGGTAATGACGCTGCGGATATGGAAGTTCACCGTGTTTTGCGACAGCGACAGAATGCAGGCGACATCGGCCGCGGTCTTGCCAGCAGCCGACCATTTCAGCACTTCGATTTCGCGCTCGCTCATTCTGAGCTGGGGCGAGCTGAGCCGGGCCAAGTGATGTTCGCTGATGATCGCGTGCAGGGTATGGCACAGCCACTGCACTTTGCCGGCCTTGTCGTAGAGCTCGGCGATACTGATTTCGCCGACAGGTCTGGCGACGCTGACCTGGCTTTCGTTGTGCTGCAGGTCGTGCAGCGACTGAGTCCAGCCATGGCGCAGGCCATGCTGGCAGGCTTGCTCGCGAAACTGCGGCACTTCGCGGTACAGGTCGTCGGTCCACAGCACCGGCATGGTCGAGGCATGGCTACGGCTGGCTGCTGCGTCCTGTTTGTAGAACTCGTCGCGCTGGTAGCGCTCGATCCATGCAACCGGATAGTTGCTGTAGAGGTAGAGCTTGGGGGACTGGGCAGCCAGCTGAATGCGCAGCTTCAAGCCCAGAAATTCCATGTCCATGTCTTGTGCCAGGTGCACCGCGAGATCGAACACGCTTTGCGGCGTGCTCTCGGTGATCAACCGGTGAAGATGCTCATGATTCCATTGAAGCATCTGTCAGACTCCCTCGGGGTTGCGGATCCAATCCGTTTGCATACCCGGAAGATTGTAGGAAAAGACCGAGTATAGCGTAGGGATTTTTTGTTATAGCAATCAGGTTTTCCATAAAACCGAGACGATAGTCCAGCGGTGACCCTACACTCCAGCGGTTTTTATCTGCGCTGCTTTGCGCGACACTGTACGCACGCCATTCAGGAAGCCGATCATGACCGCAAGTGCCGACAAGTTTACCCGCCAGACGCTGCTCGACGTCCAGCCTTTGACGCCGAACCTGTTCAGCCTGCGGGTGACGCGCGACACGGGTTTTCGCTTCCGCGCCGGCCAGTTCGCCCGGCTGGGCGTGACCAAGGCCGATGGCAGTGTGGTCTGGCGAGCCTACTCGATGGTCAGCGCGCCGCATGACGAACACCTGGACTTCTTTTCCATCGTGGTGCCGGGTGGCGAGTTCACCAGTGAGCTGAGCCGCCTGGGCGAGGGGGATTCGCTGCTCATCGACCGTCAGGCATTCGGCTTCCTGACCCTCGATCGCTTCGTCGGTGGTCGCGACCTGTGGCTGCTGGCGACCGGTACCGGCATTGCGCCGTTCATGTCGATCCTGCAGGACTTCGAAGCCTGGGAACGCTTTGACAACATCAAATTGGTGTATTCGGTGCGCGAGGCCAACGAGCTCGCTTATGTGGACGACATTGCCGGGTTGGAACAGCGTGAGTACCTGGCCGAGTTCGCCGGCAAACTGCAGTTCATTCCGGTCGTCACCCGGGAGCAGCACCCGGGCGCACTGAATGCGCGCATCACCACGCTGATCGAGAACGGCGAACTGGAGAAAGTGGCAGGGCTGGCGTTTTCGCCCGAGCACTCGCGGATCATGCTTTGCGGTAACCCGGAGATGATCGACGAAACCCGCAAAGTGCTTAAAGCGCGTGACCTGCAGTTGAGCTTGAGCAAGCGGCCGGGGCAGGTGGCGGTAGAAAACTACTGGTGATACAGGGGGCGCAACGCGCCCCTGATCATTTTACGGCAGGCGATTCTGGTTCTGCGTCTTGAGCAGGTCGCGAATCTCGGTCAACAGGGTTTCCTGAGGCGTCGGCGCAGGGGGCACGCTCGGAGCAACGGCCTCTTCGCGTTTCAGGCGGTTGATCGCTTTCACGCCCATGAAGATGGCGAACGCCACGATCACGAAGTCGATGATGGTCTGGATGAATTTCCCGTAAGCCAATACCACGGCCGGGACATCGCCTTCGGCCGCCTTCAGGGTAATGGCCAGGTCACTGAAGTCGACACCGCCGATCAACAGCCCCAATGGCGGCATGATCACGTCACCGACGAAAGACGAGACGATCTTGCCGAAGGCGGCGCCGATGATGATACCGACCGCCATGTCGACGACATTGCCTTTGACCGCGAAGGCCTTGAACTCACTGATCATGCCCATGTTCGATTCCTTTGTAACAAATGGTGAGGTTAAGCCAGTGTAAGCCACTAAAACGCTTCATGCGTGGCGTACAGGGGTAGTGACTGCGCTTAGATCGAATAGTTTTGTCGCATCCCGGCGCGTTCGAGACACGTCTGCGTCGGCTATCATGGCAACTTTTTCCAGGAGACCCTGCCCATGGCCAAGGCCAAGCGTTTGTATGGCTGCACTGAATGTGGCGCGACCTTCCCTAAATGGGCCGGACAGTGTGGCGAATGCGGCGCCTGGAATACCCTGGTCGAAACCATGATCGAAAGCGGTGGTGCAGCGGCGCCCAGCGGGCGCACCGGCTGGGCCGGGCAACAGGCGCAGATCAAGACCCTGGCCGAAGTCAGTGTTGAGGAAATTCCTCGGTTCACCACCAGCAGCGCCGAACTCGATCGCGTGCTGGGAGGTGGCCTGGTCGACGGTTCGGTGGTGCTGATCGGCGGCGACCCCGGCATCGGCAAATCGACCATCCTGCTGCAGACCTTGTGCAATATCGCCGTGGGCATGCCGGCGCTGTACGTCACGGGCGAGGAGTCGCAACAGCAGGTGGCCATGCGCTCGCGGCGCCTGGGCCTGCCGCAGGATCAGCTGAAGGTAATGACCGAGACCTGCATCGAGACCATCATCGCCACGGCGCGCCAGGAAAAACCCCGGGTCATGGTGATCGACTCGATCCAGACCATTTTCACCGAACAACTGCAGTCGGCACCCGGCGGGGTCGCTCAGGTGCGCGAGAGCGCGGCGCTGCTGGTGCGCTATGCCAAGCAGAGCGGCACGGCGATTTTCCTGGTCGGCCACGTCACCAAGGAAGGCTCGCTGGCCGGCCCGCGCGTGCTGGAACACATGGTTGATACCGTGCTGTATTTCGAGGGCGAGTCCGACGGCCGCCTGCGTCTGCTGCGGGCGGTGAAGAATCGCTTCGGTGCGATCAACGAGCTGGGTGTGTTCGGCATGACCGACCGTGGCCTCAAAGAAGTATCCAACCCGTCAGCGATTTTTCTCAACCGCGCCCAGGAAGAAGTGCCGGGCAGCGTGGTCATGGCCACCTGGGAAGGTACCCGGCCGATGCTGGTGGAGGTGCAGGCGCTGGTCGACGATAGCCACCTGGCCAACCCGCGACGGGTCACCCTGGGCCTGGACCAGAACCGCCTGGCCATGCTGCTGGCGGTGCTGCACCGGCATGGCGGCATTCCCACCCATGACCAGGACGTGTTCCTCAACGTGGTGGGTGGGGTCAAGGTGTTGGAAACCGCATCCGACCTGGCGTTGCTGGCGGCGGTGATGTCCAGCCTGCGTAACCGGCCCTTGGCCCATGGGCTGCTGGTGTTCGGTGAAATCGGCCTCTCCGGCGAAGTGCGGCCGGTGCCCAGCGGGCAGGAGCGTTTGAAAGAAGCGGCCAAGCATGGCTTCAAGCGCGCGATCGTGCCCAAGGGCAATGCACCGAAGGACCCCCCGGCGGGGTTGCAGGTGATTGCCGTGACTCGCCTGGAACAAGCGCTGGATGCTTTGTTCGAGTAATTCACAGACTGTACTGACTTCTTCGCGGGCAAGCCCGCTCCCACAGGCTCTCCACAGGTATCAGGAACTGTGGGGGGGCCTGTGGGAGCGGGCTTGCCCGCGAAGAGGCCGGTACAGGCAAGCAAAAAGGGGAGCCGACGATGCGCGTCGGCTCCCCTCTTTACCGCTCAGTCAGCGGTCAATGCTCGGCCACCGGCGTTCGCCTCGGCGTGGCATTGCCATGCTCGTCCAGCTCCAGCAACGGCACTTCGTTGCCCTCGGCATCGAACAGCTTGCCGTCCTTGAAGTAATCGCCATCACGCAGCGCGGAAATGTCCGAGTACTGGATGGTGCGCTCGTAGGCGGCAGCGAACACGGACTGGTTTTCCGAGTTGCCGGTTTTGAAGTGGTTGAAGATCAAGTTCAGCAGGATGGCCATGATGGCTGCCGAGCTGATGCCTGAGTGGAAGATGGTCTCGAACCAGTTCGGGAACTGATGGTAGAAGTTGGGTGCGGCAATCGGAATCATGCCGAAGCCCAGTGAGGCGGCGACGATGATCAGGTTGACGTTGTTCTTGTAGTTGACCTTCGACAGGGTGCGAATGCCACTGGCCGCCACGGTGCCGAAGAGCACGATGCCAGCACCGCCCAGGACTGGGGTTGGCACGGCGGCAATCACCCGGCCCATGACCGGCAGCAGGCCGAGCACCACCAGGATCACGCCACCGGTGGCCACCACGTAGCGGCTCTTGACCCCGGTTACGGCCACCAGGCCGACGTTCTGGGCGAAGGCGCTCTGGGTGAAAGAGCCGAAGATCGGCGCCAGGATGCTCGATGCCATGTCGGCGCGCAGGCCGTTGCCCAGACGCTTGGAGTCGACCTTGGTGTCGATGATCTCACCCACGGCGAGGATGTCCGCCGAGGTTTCCACCAGCGTCACCATGATCACGATGCACATCGACAGAATCGCTGCGATGTGGAAGGTCGGCATGCCGAAGTGGAACGGGGTAGGGAAGGCAAACATCGGGCCTTCGGCGACCTTGCTGAAGTCGGTCATGCCCAGCGCCCAGGCGATCAGGGTGCCGCACACCATCGCCAGGAGGATCGACAACCGCGAGATGGTCGCGCTGCCCAGCTTGCTCAGCAGCAGCACGATGGCGAAGGTCAGCCCCGCCAGGCCGATGTTGGCCATGCTGCCAAATTCCGGCGAAGCGCTGTTGCCGCCCATCACCCAGCGTGCGGCCACGGGCATCAGGGTCAGGCCGATGGTGGTGATGACGATGCCGGTGACCAGCGGCGGGAAAAACTTGGTGATTCGCGAGAACACTGGGGTGATCAAAAAGCCGATCAACGACGCTGCCATGACAGCCCCCAACACCCCCGGCAAGCCGCCACCGCCCTCGCTGCTGAGAATCGCCCCCATGGTCGCCACGCCGGCGAACGACACCCCTTGAACCAACGGCAGCTGGCACCCGAAGAAGGGCAGGCCGAGCGTTTGCAGGAGCGTGGCCAGGCCACCGGCAAACAGCGAGGCGGCGATCAACATGCCGATCTCGGCACCGTTCAGGCCCGCGGCCTGCCCAAGGATCAGGGGTACTGCGACGATCCCGCCATACATGGTCAACACATGCTGCAGACCATAAGCCAGGTTGGCGCCAAGCCCGAGGTTTTCGTCCTCGGGGCGCTTGGCGGGAGACGTGCTAGGGGACGTAGTCATTGAGCAGGCTCGCTGTTTATTGTTGTGCCGCTACTGTAGACACTTCCCACAAATGATTGCCACAACAATTGTATACAATTATTTGATCGAAGCACCCACAAGCGGCCTTGCAGTGTGTAGATAACTGCAATGCAGATCGCGTACCAAGTGGATAAACAGTGTGCTAGATGGGTGTGTACAAAGCACAGGCGCCGGGCAGGAAGCTGTCTGGGTAGACAAGAAACACAAGGTGGGAAAAATCTAAGCTAGCTAAGAGATTCCATTATTCGATGAGTTGGCGCAGCTCACGCATCATTTCGGTGCTGTCGGCCACGTTCAATTCCACAAGACGGTGCAAATGACTCATCGATTCGATGTCGATGTACAGGCAGACGAAACCCAGGCGTGAAGGTTCTTCATGGCGCAGTTCGACCTGCATCTGCACGCGGACTTCGGGGTTGAGGTGGATGATCGCGTCGAAATCCTGAGACAAGTCGGCATCCCACGATTTGGGGCGCTCTAACAGCAGGCCTTTGAGCGACAGATCAATGAGTTTTACCGGCCAACGGCGGTCGCCCTGGCGCAGTTCGGTCGGGGCATCAAAGTCGATGCGTTGAAAACGGCGACGTTCGTCGTGTTGGCGCATGGGCAAGCCCTCTGAGGTTGATCCTGACTATAGTTAATCCTGTACGCCTTTCAGGTACCGCAATCTGGCCGCAGAGGCTCTAGACCAAAGCAAGTGTGGCAATGCGTCTTGACTCGCCCTAGACTCGTTGGGCGGTCTTTCCAATCCACCAGCTGGAAGTAAACCATGAACAACAATAATAGCCTGCTACGCCACATTCCGTGGCTGGCGCTGGCAGTCATAGGAGCCTGCGCGCTGGGTGTGGTTGCCCTGCGTCGCGGCGAAGCGATCAATGCCTTGTGGATTGTGGTCGCGTCGGTGGCCATCTACCTGGTCGCCTATCGCTACTACAGCCTGTTCATCGCCACCAAGGTGATGCAACTCGACCCTCGCCGCGCCACACCGGCGGTGCTCAACAACGACGGCCTGGACTACGTCCCGACCAACAAACACATTCTCTTCGGCCACCACTTCGCTGCCATCGCCGGCGCCGGCCCCCTGGTCGGCCCGGTACTCGCCGCGCAGATGGGCTACCTGCCCGGCACGCTGTGGCTGATCGCAGGCGTGGTGCTAGCCGGTGCGGTTCAGGACTTCATGGTCCTGTTCCTGTCTACCCGCCGCAATGGCCGCTCGCTGGGCGACATGGTGCGCGAAGAAATGGGCCGTATACCCGGCACCATCGCCCTGTTCGGCTGCTTCCTGATCATGATCATCATCCTCGCGGTGCTGGCGCTGATCGTGGTCAAGGCCCTGGCCGAGAGCCCATGGGGTATGTTCACGGTGATGGCGACCATCCCGATCGCGATGTTCATGGGCATCTACATGCGCTACATCCGCCCGGGCCGCATTGGCGAGATCTCGGTGGTCGGCGTGGTGCTGCTGCTGGCGTCGATCTGGCTGGGGGGCCAGATTGCCGCGGATCCGGTCTGGGGCCCGGCGTTCACCTTCACCGGCGTGCAGATCACCTGGATGCTGGTGGGCTATGGCTTCGTTGCCGCGGTGCTGCCGGTCTGGCTGGTGCTGGCACCGCGTGACTACCTGTCGACCTTCCTCAAGATCGGCACCATCATCGCCTTGGCCATCGGCATCCTGGTGACCATGCCCGAGCTGAAAATGCCGGCGCTGACCCAGTTCACCGACGGCACGGGTCCGGTGTGGAAGGGCACCCTGTTCCCATTCCTGTTCATCACCATCGCCTGCGGTGCGGTGTCCGGCTTCCATGCGCTGATCTCCTCGGGGACTACGCCCAAGCTGCTGGACAACGAAACCAACGCCCGTTACATCGGCTACGGCGGCATGCTGATGGAGTCGTTCGTCGCCATCATGGCCATGGTCGCTGCCTCGGTCATCGAGCCAGGCGTGTACTTCGCCATGAACAGCCCGGCCGCAGTGGTCGGGGCTGACGTCGTTTCAGTGGCGCAGACGGTCAGCAGCTGGGGCTTCATTATCAGTCCCGAGCAGCTCGAGGCCGTCGCCCGTGACATCGGCGAACACACCATCCTGGCCCGTGCCGGTGGTGCGCCGACCCTCGCGGTGGGTATCGCGCAGATCCTTCACCAGGTGCTGCCAGGTGAAAACACCATGGCCTTCTGGTACCACTTCGCGATCCTGTTCGAGGCGCTGTTCATCCTGACTGCGGTGGACGCCGGTACCCGTGCCGGCCGCTTCATGCTGCAGGACCTGCTGGGCAGCTTCGTGCCAGCGCTTAAACGCACCGAGTCGTGGACCGCCAACCTGATCGGCACCGCCGGCTGTGTGGCGCTGTGGGGCTACCTGTTGTACCAGGGCGTGATCGACCCGCTGGGTGGCATCAACACCCTGTGGCCGCTGTTCGGCATCTCCAACCAGATGCTGGCCGGTATCGCCCTGATGCTGGGCACCGTGGTGCTGATCAAGATGAAGCGCCAGCGCTACGTCTGGGTCACTCTGCTGCCAGCCGTGTGGCTGTTGATCTGCACCACCACTGCTGGCCTGATCAAGCTGTTCGACCCGAACCCGGCGGTTGGCTTCCTGGCCCTGGCCAAGAAGTACAGCACCGCGCTGGACGCTGGCCAAGTGCTGGCCCCGGCCAAGGACATCGGGCAGATGCAGCACGTGATCTACAACGCCTACACCAACGCCGGCCTGACCGTGCTGTTCCTGCTGGTGGTGTTCAGCGTGCTGTTCTTCGCCCTCAAGGTTGGCTATGCCGCCCTTGGCCGCAAGGAACGCACCGATAAGGAAACCCCGTTCCAGGCTTTGCCTGACGCTTGAGAGGACTGCTGCGATGTTCAACGACCTGGGTCGACTGGGTAAATACCTGGGGCAGGCAGCCCGCCTGATGGTCGGCATGCCCGACTACGACAACTATGTCGAGCACATGCAGAGCAAGCATCCGGACAAGCCGGTGATGAGCTACGAGGCGTTCTTCCGCGAACGCCAGGAAGCGCGTTACGGTGGCAAGTCCGGCCCCAAGTGCTGCTGAGCCGGCACACTGCGTGAACCTGTGGGAGCCTGTGGGCTCCCACAGTCATTTTCAGCTTGAGGAGATTTTGCGTGCAGACGCCTATTCCCGTAACCGTCCTGACCGGCTTTCTCGGTGCCGGCAAGACCACCTTGCTCAAGCACATGCTCAAGGCCGAACACGGCTTGAAAATCGCCGTGATCGAAAACGAGTTCAGCGAGGCCGGCATCGACAGCCAGCTGCTTGGCGACGAGCCGGTGCAGGTCATGACCCTGGCGAACGGCTGTGTGTGTTGCAGCATCCATGGCGACCTGACCCGCGCCTTGTACCTGCTGCTCGAACGCCTGGATAGCGGTGAAATTGCCTTCGACCGCCTGGTGATCGAATGCACAGGCCTCGCCGACCCGGCGCCGGTGGCGCAGACCTTCTTCATCGAAGAAGACTTGCGCGACCGCTACATCCTCGACGGCATCATCACCCTGGTCGATGCGGCCCATGCCGAGTTGCACCTGACCCAGACCATCGCCCAGGCCCAGGTCGGCTTTGCCGATCGCCTGCTGCTGAGCAAGACCGATCTGGTGGCGCCTGCGGCGGTGCAGGCCCTGCGCGAGCGCCTGGCGCGCATCAACGGCCGTGCGGCCATTGGCGTGGTGGAACACGGCCGAATCGACCTGGCCGAGCTGCTCGATGTACGCGGTTTCAACCTCAACCCGGACCTGGGTGCGAACCTGCAGCCAACCTTGCGCCCGGTGCTCAAACCCGCCACCCCGGACCGCATCTCAACCCTGGTGCTGCGCACCGAGGTGCCGCTGGACATCGACCGCCTCAGCGATTTCATGAACGAGCTGTTGGAAACCCACGGCAAGCAACTGCTGCGCTACAAAGGCGTGCTCAACATCGCCGGGGAAGATCGCCGCCTGGTATTCCAGGGCGTGCTCAAACTCTATGGCTTCGACTGGGACGCCGAGTGGGCCGATGGTGAGAGCCGCGAGAGCGTGATGGTGTTCATTGCCGATGAGCTGCCTGAGGCGAAGATTCGGGCTGGCTTCGAGGCGCTGGCCGCGAGCTGACCTGGCGCGGTGACGAGGCGTCGAACCACTGCGGCCACGAGCTACGGTGGCGAGTCTCGACTTCGATGGACGGGATCAGCCGCTCAGTGAGCACAGCGGTCTGCCGTACCCCCTTGGCGGTGCGGTATTTGACGCTGTGGATGCACTCGCGGTCGCCGAATTCGCAGCGGTTCAGCGCGGTCCCGCCGCAGGGGCCGTTGGCCAGGCCCTTGGGGCAGGTTTCCGGACAGATGTACAAGGTGTCTTCAAGGCGGCAGCGGCCGCAGGTGTCGCAGCCCAGCAGCGGGCGCTTCACGCTGCGCTCCAGGCCATGCAGCCAGCGGGCACCGCGGCGGGTGGCCCAGAGCGGGCGACGTACAGCCCAGCCGAAGGCCTTGCTCAGCCAGTTGTTGCGGCTGAACAGCAGCGCGTGAAAACCGTGCAGCAGGTGATAGCGCCATTTCTCTTTGCGGCTTGCGTTGACCTTCGACTCGCCCTGGCGCCAGGCCGCTTGCGGCGGGTGGAACGTCACCGCCGGCAGGCCAGGCATTTGCCAGCTTTCGGCCCAAGCGGGGGCCCATTGAGCCAGCGAGTGAATGCGTGCCTGCCAATGCTCAAGGCGCGTTTCCAGGGCCAGCAACTGCTTGAGCTCATGGATTCCCGACAGGTGCACCCCGGCATAACCCATCAACTTCACGCCTACGATCTGCAGGGCCAGGCGATCGACACTGCGCGCCTGGGCGTAGGCCTTGGATACAGCAGTTTCGGCTTCAAGCATGGCGCGCATGGACGGCGAGACGGTCACCCCGGCGACATGCCCAAGCATCGCCGCGCGGCCATGGGTCAGGCTCATCAGGCAGGCCAGCATGGGCTTGGGCGCAGCCTGACGGTTCATCCACTGCATGGCCTCCTGGTGCTTGCTGGCATCGAAGCCCAGTTGCAGGGTAAGGAAGTCTGCCCCGGCGGCGAGCTTCTTCTCGGCCTTGAAATACTGCGCGCCGCCTTCTTCCTCGCGGTATTTGAACGGATTGAGTGCGGCACCCAGCAACCAGTGGGGGCAGGCCTGGCGGGCGATCTGCAGGGCGGCGACCGACTCCAGGTAGCGCACCGGGCGTTCGCCGGGCTGGTGGCCGGGCAGGCGGTCGCCGGTAAGCAGCAGCAACTGGTCGAGGCCGGCGGCATCCATGCGTTGCAACTGGGCAAGCAGGTGATGGCGTTCGCGGTCCTTGCCGGAAAAATGGGGCAGGGCGGGGAGGGCAGTGCTGAAACTGGCCAGGGCATCCAGAGGCGACATGTCCAGCGGGCTGCCAACACGGTCGCCAATGGCCACGGTCATCGGCCAACCGCACAGCTGCGCGCGGCCCATGATCGCCTCCATGGCGGCGAAGCGCTCTGCCGAAGGCTTGGGCACGAACTCCATGACGCAGACGAAAGTTTTTTCGTGCAGCGCCGATTTCAGCAGGCTCATGGCTGGGGATACCTGGGTTGATCAGGGTGGAATTGTGCTGCAGGGCGCAAGTGGGGCCATGTCCGACGGCGCAGGATACTGCTCTGAACGAGACAACTGGACAAGCCAATCATGAAGATTTCTTGGGTTCATCTCAAATTTAATGAGTTTGTCTCAAGCCCTGCGTGCCCGGAAAATGTCCTCGAACATTTATGTATTGATAGGGGCAAGGCATGGCACTGGCACACAACCTGGGATTTGGGCGCATCAGCGGCGATTGCGACCTGAAGAAAGCCCAGGAAGCCTTCTGCAAGGGTGAGCTGGACGAAGCCGGCCTGCGTGAAAAGGGTCGTGAGCTGCGCGTCGCGCGCTGGCAAGCGCAGAAAGACGCCGGCACCGAACTGCTGCCGGTTGGCGACTTTGCCTGGCACGACCGCGTGTTGACCCACTCGTTGACCTTCGGCGTGATCCCCGAGCGCTTGCAGGGCCTCGCTGCTGCCAAGCCCACCCTGCAGACCCTGTTTGCCATGGCCCGAGGCGCCAACGCCCCGTGGTTCGACACCGACGACCATTATTCGGCTCCTGAATTTATCGCCGACCAGCAGTTCGCCCTGAGCTGGGAGCAACTGTTCGAGGAAGTCGAGGAAGCCAAAGCCCTCGGCCACGCCATCAAACCAGTCGTGATCGGCCCGCTGACCTATCTGTGGCTGGGCAAGACCAAAGGCACCGACTTTGACAAGCTCGAACTGGTCGACCGCCTGTTGCCGCTGTACGACGAAATCCTCAACCGCCTGGCCGCACAAGGGGTGGAGTGGGTGCAGATCGACGAGCCGATCCTGGTCCTCGACCTGCCGCAGGCATGGAAGAACGCCTATGAGCGCGTCTACAACATCCTGCAGCGCGCGCCACTGAAAAAACTGGTAACCACCTACTTCGGTGGCCTGGACGCGAACCTTGGCCTGGCCGCCAACCTGCCGGTCGACGGCCTGCACATCGACCTGGTCCATGCTCCGGATCAGTACCCCACCGTCATCGACCGCCTACCGGCCTACAAGGTGCTGTCGCTGGGCCTGGCTCAGGGGGTTAATGACTTGACCTGCGATCTGGAAATGGCCGGCGACCTGTTGCATCACGCCGCCGAGCGGCTCGGTGACCGCTTGTGGGTCGCGCCGGCCTGCTGATGCTGCATAGGCAGTACCGGCCTCTTCGCGGGGCAAGCCCGCTCCCACAGGTTGATCACTGATCAGGATCGAGTGGAAAACCTGTGGGAGCGGGCTTGCCCCGGTACAAACCGAAGACATCGTTTACATTTCAAACCGGGGACATTGTTTACAGGCTAATACGCATGATCAGGAGGTATTTGATCATGCCCTGGAA
>NZ_JBVJLI010000028.1:0-42985 GCF_055584805.1 Pseudomonas sp. NPDC090752
GCTCTACGAGATAGATATGCGTGGCCGTAAGTCGAAGCCTTGAAAGTGTCCACCATGTCCTGGCACAGGTGTCACCCTTGTATTCAGTCCCTACACAGAAGAAAGAGACGGGCACAGGTTGGCGCAAGATTCGGCCAAGCGGATAGGTTGCTGCAGGGCAGCGAGGTACGGTGTATCTGGCGCACGAGCGCTATATGTGTAAGAGCATCCATCACATGGGTAGTGACCGGGCGAGCTGCCGGATGCGAATCGCCCTTGGGTAGAGCCACCGCGAGAGCGGTGTGACCTTGAAAGCTCGGGTCACCTGGGGTGCTGCCTAAGGCAGCGTTTGCAAGATCAGTTCTACGCCTGTGGATAATTTTGGTCAACGCCCCATTCCTCGTGGCCTCTGGGGCTGTGCATGAAATTATCCACCGGTGGAAATCAGTGGTATCCAAAGGATTTGTGTCGGCTTTTAGCTTTGCAAAGCGAGGTCCATCCAAACAGGGCGGCTTTGCAGCCCTGTTTGGATGTACCCGAATTAAAGAGCGGCCAACGGTGATCGGGAGGGTTCATCGACGATTGAATGCGCCACGCCCACTTGGCAAGGGAGTGATGTTGTCGCCAGCTGGATGGGCGAACTCATGTGGAGTGACATGCCCCGATCTGTTCGCATCGATGTAATTGCTCCACCACGCCATGATCAGCCGACGCTGCTCCAGAAATTCAGCCTTGTGGATATAGGCGGCGCGCACGCGATTGCGTTCCTTGTGGCTCATCTGTCGCTCAATGGCCGCGTCTGTCCACAGCCCTGACTCCAGCAAGGCGCTACAGGCCATGGACCTGAATCCATGCCCGCATACTTCCTTGGATGTGTCGTAGCCGACGTTGCGCAGCACTTGGTTAACCGTGTTCTCCGACATTGGCTTCCAGTACTTGTGGTCACCGGGCAGCACCAGTTCGGAGAAGCGACTCAAGCTGCGTAGCCGTTCAAGGATCGCGATGACTTGGGGTGATAGCGGCACCATCTGTATGTCTCCGCTCATCTTGGTGCCACGGGTGGAATTGCGCACGCCGTCGATTGGCTTGCGGGTGTCGGGGATTTCCCACATTGCCCTTTGCAGGTCGAACTCATCCCAGCGCGCAAAGCGCAGTTCGCTGGAGCGCACGAACACGTGCAGCGTCAGCAATACAGCCAGCTTGGTTAGCTCACGGCCGTTGTAGTTATCGATCCGGCTGAGTAGTTCGGGGAGGCGGTTGAGTGAGAGGGCTGGGCGGTGCACGGTACGCGGGGCATGAATCGACCCTGCCAGATCGAGCGCAGGATTCTGGCTGATCTGCCGTGCCCGCTTCGCGCCCCGCATGATCGTGGAGAGATAATTCTGCACGCGCAGAGCAACGTCCATGGTGCCGCGCTCTTTGATACGCAGAGTGATTTCAAGCAGATCATGGGTATCAAGCTCAGCAATGGGGCGTTGGCCGATCAGGGGGAAGACGTGGGTGCGCAATCGGCTCATGACTGTCTTGGCGTGTCCCTCCGTCCAGCGCCGCGACATTTCGGCATGCCACTCCAGGGCGACGGTTTCAAAAAGCAGGGAAGCTCGTTGAGCAGCTAGCTTCGCTTTCTTCTTCTCTTCCATCGGGTCGAGGTTGTCGAGCAGCAGGGCCTTGGCTTCATCGCGCTTGGTCCTCGCGACGGCCAGCGAAATGATGGGATAGTTGCCGATGATCAGCGTGCCCTCCTTGCCGCTGGGCTTGAAGTAGCGCAATCGCCACGTTTTCACGCCGTTGGGTTTCACGAAGAGGTACATGCCGCCACCGTCGAATAGCTTGTAGGCACGTTCGCGAGGTTTCGCAGTACGGCATTTGAGGTCGCTGAGAGGAACGGCTAGGCGTGGCATAAGGGTACGTTCTCCATGCAGGCAAGACGCTGTACCCTAAAAATACCCCCGGGGATGGGGTATTTAGTTGGATCCCGACGGAGGGTCCTGGAACGAAAAAACCCGCCAAAGGGCGGGTTTTAGGGGCTTCCAAGGCATTCGGTGGAACGCGATGGAGCTGGATATGGTGCCGGCACCAGGAATCGAACCCGGGACCTACTGATTACAAGTCAGTTGCTCTACCATCTGAGCTATACCGGCAATGGGGCGTCATTATAACGACAGTTTCGCGCCTGTAAACCACTTCCTTGCGATTGTGCGCAAATGACCTAAGTCACCGGCCTGGAAGGAGAAATTTCCTACCAGCCGCGGTGGATGGTGTTGACGTTTGGCTCGGTCTTGCCGGGGTTGAAAAACAGCTTGTTGTTGTCGCTGCCACGCTTTTGGTGAGGGGGCTTGCTATCGATGCGCAGGGGCAGGCCGTTGTCGCCGCCCAGCTGCATGCCGGGGGTGTTCCAGTCCAGGTTGCTGGTGTGCTGCGGCGGGGTGCCGCTGGCGCACGCGGTCAGGGTCACGGCGAAAGCCAGCAGGAAGAGTGGTTTGGCGTAGGTCACGATGTCTGAGTCCGTTTGTCCATGGTCGGTTCTGGCGCAACGCCAGACGGTCGCGAGGCTGGCGGGCAGCGCGCGACGTAGCTTTTTAATGATTTGGGAAGCGGATAATACACGGTCGGCTTGAGATTACGCTGGGACCTTTGCCTAGCCGATCTGTAAGGCATTTCTGAAGCTAAAACTAAATGCTTAAGGATTTAAGTGCTTGGGAATTATCCTACGCAGCTAGCTGAAGCTTCACTGTTGGCGGGGAAGTGCCCCAGGGATAACGTTTCTGGGTCGCCAATTTCCTGGTGACCGGGTGTGAGAACCCGTTTGAATGTTTTCGGCTGCTTTATGGTGACCGTGCACGGGCAGACCTCGGTCTGGCCGAGCTTCCTACATTCACTCGGTTTCTCACCCCGTGTACGGTCGCCACCTCTGTTCTGTGAGAAGGATGGAAGTGGAAGCCCTTGATTGAATGTAGGGATTTCCAGAATGAAGAAAATCGTTCCAGACCCACCCCGTCCGCTCATCACCACCCCGTACTTCACCATCCACAGCGACATCACCCCAACCGACGCCATCGCCCACGCCTGTGAGCTGTTGCGTGTCTCGGTCGAAACCATTGATGAACATTGCCGTGCCCACGCAGGTGAATCCGGCTCGAACCTGCTGGCAAATGCCGCCCATGCGGCCGATTCGGCGCGCGTGCTGGTCGAGCATGCGAAGCGGCGGATGAAAGATGGTCAGACAAAGGAGGCATTGTGATGAGCGATCAAGCCAAGCCTGTCACCACCGCCGGCGTGGAAATCTTTCTCGAAGTCGGCAACCCGGGTGTGAACTTGCTGCGGGTTCAGCCTGGGATTCCTGTGGATGCTGCCTATGAGCAGGTTTCGGTGCTGTTGGGGTATATCAAGCACCTGCTGAGGGAGGGGGATATGGAGGATGACCACAAGCTATTGGGGGCTGCGGATTACTTGAGTGCTTTGGCCAAAGCCTTGATGAATGATATCGAGGTAGCCAAGAACAGGTTGCATTGACTGGTAGGGCCTCTTCGCGGGGCGAGCCCGCTCCCACAAGTTTTATCACCGGTTTTGGAGCGAGTTTGCCTAATCGAATTTTTGTTTATGCACAAGAGGCATCAGCGCCTTGCGCGAAAGGCATGCCCAGCAGCTACACCGCCTGTCTTTGCGCAAATGCCTGTTTTTACTGGGCTTGGCGCTTGGGTCGGAATAAGCGAAGCCGTTGAAATAGCAGTTTGAACGAAGCATCTATCACAAGCTTGTTCACAGACTTATCCACAGGTTGTGCTGTGGCTAACTGTCGCGTTCTGCGAGCAAAAGCAGGTTGCGTGGGGTGAGGGGGTAATCGCAGAAGGTGCCTAGGCGAACGGCGTAGCCTTGTTCTTCGAGGAACAGCGCGCGGTCGAGTACCAGCCATAGCTCCAGCGGCCTGCGGAACAGGTTGCGGACCCGTTCGAGGTTGCGCACTTCGGCCAGTCGCTGCCAGCCGGCGGCTTGCAGCGTGTCCCAGTCCGGCGTGACGGTCAGTTTCAGCTGCTTCAAATCAGCCAGCTCCCGGCAGTACTGCTCGAAGGGTTTGCTCAGCCACGCCACCGGCAGCGACGGGGTGGGCAGGTATTCATCGCATTGGCGCTGTTGGCGTTGCAGCAGGTCGAAACCCAGGCGCCGGGCCATGGAGCAGTCGCGCTGTTGGCGAACGCGGGCACCGGCGGTGACGGTTTCGCTCAGTGGCAGGCCCAGGTCCAGCAGGGACAGCTGCAGTGTGGAGTTTCGCGCTGCTGTGGATAACGGCTGGTACTGGTTGCCCTGGATGCGGTTGTAGCAGCACGGGGCCACGGCCAAGTGGCGGCAGCCTTGTTCGCTGGCTACGCGCAGCAGGTGAACGTGGAGGTCTCCGCAGGCGTGCAGGGCTACCACGCTTTTGTCGCTGCCCAGGTGGCGGCGGCTGTCGGCGGCCATGACGTCTTGATGGATGTGGGTGGCCGGCAGGTGGTGGTGGTCGCTTAAGGCCTGGCCTGCGGCTACCAATTCGGCGTCGTACTCCAGGCAGGTGAGTTGCTGGCCTGGCTGCAATAGGCGGCGGCCGAGGTAGCCTTTTCCCGAGCACCAGTCCAGCCAGTGCTGGGTTTGGGTGCGGAAGTCCAGGCGGCGGCTGAAGGCTTCGATCTGCTGCCATTTGCGGCCGGGGACGTTGACGTCCAGGCGGTGGGCGGCGGGGGGCAGGCCGGTGTCGGGGAGGGCGCCGAGGGTGCTGAGGTGTTGGGCTTTTTCGGCAAGCTGTGAATAAGGTGCCGGTATGGCTTGTGGATCAAGGTCAGCTTCGGCTTCGGCCAGGTTGCATTGGCGCAGATGGGCGGCGAGTGCGGGGTGTTCGGTCTCCCAGTCCAGGCGCAGGGTAGTGAAGGGCCTGGGTTTCCACAGTGCTTGGTGCTCGATCAGGAACTGGTCGAGGGCTTGGAAGCGGTCGCTTAGGTGGTGGCTGTGGAGGAAAGAGGGCATAGGGCTTGGAAGGTGTGCTGTCTTTAAGGGCCTCTTCGCGGGCAAGCCCGCTCCCACAGGTTATGGCGATAGCCTGGAACTTGTGGGAGCGGGCTTGCCCGCGAAGAGGGCGGCGAGGTCTCAGCGACCCTGGCAGGCATCAACGCGCAACCAGCGCTCCAGCAACTTGAAACCCTGCACCAGCACAAACGAGATCACCAGATAGAACACCCCGGCAGCGAAGAAGATCTCCACCGGCAGGTAGGTCCGGGCGATGATCGTGCGGGCCATGCCGGTCAGTTCCAGCAGGGTCACGGTACTGGCCAGGGCGCTGGCCTTGAGCATCAGGATCACTTCGTTGCTGTACGCCGGCAGGCCGATGCGCGCAGCGCGGGGCAGCATGATGTAGAACAGCGCCTTGCCGCGCGACATGCCCAGTGCGCGGGCCGCTTCGATCTCACCCTTGGGGATCGATTGTAGCGCGCCTCGCAGGATCTCGGCGATGTAGGCGGCGGTATGCAGGGTCATGGTCAGCACCGTGCACCAGAACGGATCGCGCAGGTAGGGCCACAGGCTGCTGGAGCGCACCGCATCGAACTGCGCCAGGCCGTAGTAGACCAGGAACAGCTGCACCAGCAGTGGCGTGCCGCGGAAGAAGAAGATGTAGCTGAAGGGCAGGGCGCGCACGTACCAGTGCCGCGACGAGCGGGCGATGCCCAGCGGGATCGCCAGGATCAGCCCGGCAACGACCGCGATGGCCACCAGCTCCAGGGTCAGGGTGGCACCCTGGGCCAGGCGGGGCAGCCACTTGATGATCACTTCCCAATTCATTGTTCGGCCCTCGCAAAGCCGCGAGCGGCGCGTTTTTCCATGAAGTGCATGCCGGTCATGGCAACCACGGTCAGGCTCAGGTAGATGCAGGCCGCAACCATGTAGAAGGTGAACGGTTCTTTGGTCACGGTCACGCCGATCTGCGCGTGGCGCATGATTTCTTCCAGGCCGATCACCGACACCAGCGCGGTGTCCTTCATCAGGATCATGAACAGGTTGCCCAGGCCTGGCAGGGCGATGCGCCACATCTGCGGCAGGATGATCCGCGACAGGATGCGGCCCTTGGACATGCCCAGGGCCAGGCCGGCCTCACGGTGGCCTTTGGGGATCGCCAGGATGGCACCGCGGAACACTTCGGTGGCATAGGCGCCGAAGCACAGGCCGAGCGCGATCACGCCGGCGGCGAAGGCGCTGAGTTCCAGGCCAGGCATATTGAGGGCATCGCCGAGGCTGCTCATCAGCCCGACGGTGCCGAAATAGATAAGCAGCACCCAGAGCAGTTCGGGCACGCCGCGAACCAGGGTCGAATAGAAGCCGCCAAGCCATTGCAGCGGCTTGATCGGGGATGTCTTGGCCAGGGCGCCGAGCAGGCCCAGGACCAGCCCCAGCAGCAAGGCGCAGAGCGCCAGTTTTACGGTCATCACGGTGCCAGCCAGCATGGCCGGACCGAATCCGTGCAAGTCGATATTCATGGGCAGGTCATTCTAGGGACTGGCGCGCCACGGGGGCGCGCCGGTCAGGGCGGGTCATTCGATGCTGAATGGGAAGTACTTGTCGTTGATCTTCTTGTACGTGCCGTCGGCTTTGATTTCTGCCAGGGCTTTGTTCAGCTTCTCGCGCAGCGGGTCGCCCTTGCGCACGGCGATGCCGATCTTGTCGCTGTCGACCACAGGCTCGCCTTTGAACTCGAAGTTCATGCCGTCTTTGCTTTTCAGCCACTCGTACTGCACGTACTTGTCGGCCAGGATGCCGTCAATGCGGCCAGAGACCAGGTCGAGGTAGGCGTTTTCCTGGGTGTCGTACAGCTTGATGTCGATGTCGCTACCGTAGGTGTCTTCCAGCCAGGTGCCGGCCAGGGTCGCACGCTGGGTACCGATGGTCTTGCCTTTCAGGTAGCCGGCGTCGGTCTTGAAGTCGACGTTCTTCGGCGCGATGAACTGCAGCTTGTTCGAGTAGTACGGCTCGGTGAAGTCCACAGCCTGCTTGCGCTCGTCGGTGATCGACAGCGACGACACCAGGAAGTCGAACTTCTTGGCGTTCAGGGCCGGGATGATGCCGTCCCAGTCGGAGGTGACGACCGAGCACTCGGCTTTCATCTTGGCGCACAGGGCGTCGCCGATATCCTTGTCGAAACCGACGACCTGGCCGCTGGCGTCCTTGTTGTTGAACGGCGGGTAGGCCGCTTCGATACCCATGCGCAGTTTTTCTGCAGCCATGGCATTGGCCGACATCACCAGGGTGGCAGCGGCTGCCAGGAGAAACTTCTTGTAAGTCTGCATGTATTGCTCCGTTAGCGGTGGCTGGACATGAATTGCTTGCAACGCGCCGAGGTCGGGTTCTCGAAGACCTGCTGCGGCGATCCTTGCTCTTCAACCAGGCCCTGGTGCAGGAAGACCACTTCACTGGACACCTGGCGGGCAAAGTTCATCTCGTGCGTCACCAGCAGCATGGTACGGCCTTCGTCGGCCAATGCGCGGATAACGTTAAGCACTTCCTGGACCATTTCCGGATCGAGCGCCGAGGTTGGCTCGTCGAACAGTATGACCTTGGGCTTCATGGCCAGGGTGCGGGCGATGGCAGCACGTTGCTGCTGGCCACCGGAAAGCTGGGCGGGGTAGCTGTGGCGTTTGTCGAAGATGCCGACCTTGTTCAGCAGCGCTTCGGCGGCTTCGATGGCTTCGGCCTTGCTCTGGCCGAGCACGCGGCGCGGCGCCTCGATGATGTTGTCGAGGATCGACATGTGCGGCCACAGGTTGAAATTCTGGAAGACGAAGCCGATCTCGCTGCGCAGGCGATTGATCTGGCGGTTGTCGGCAGCGATCAGGTCGCCGTTTTTGGCGGCCTTGAGCTTGAGTGCTTCACCGGCCACCAGGATTTCGCCCTGATGCGGGTTTTCCAGCAGGTTGATGCAGCGCAGCAGGGTGGACTTGCCGGAGCCGGACGATCCCAGAATGGAGATCACGTCACCGTCACGTGCGGTCAGCGAAATGCCCTTGAGAATTTCCTGGTCGCCGTAGCGTTTGTGCAGATTGCGGATTTCCAGCGCGGGCGTGGCCTGGGCCATGTGCGGTCCTCATGTGTTCGGGTGCGTTCCCAGCTGTTGGCGGCCTTCCTGGCGTGCGCCAAGCTAGCATAGCGGCAATATGGCGGCCAACAGGGTCGCAAGGGGCTCGGGGCAATGCTGGGGCAGTTTGTCGCATCGGTGCAGCGCAACGTCGCGCATCTGTCTGCGAAGGTGTCGCCCAGCTCCAGAGCCTTGATGAAAAAAGGCGCGATGGTGCCAGCTTTGGGCAAGGGTGGGAAGCGGTTTTGACCCCATCGCGGCTGAAGCCGCTCCTACAGACACCTGCCCCCCCCTGTAGGAGCGGCTTCAGCCGCGATGGCGTCGACGCGGAAACAGGTTGTACCCCGAGGTTGCACTTTTCGCCTTGCACTGGTGCAAAGGTGTTACCAAGGAGCACCTTTGGTGCGTTTGTAAGTGGGTATTTCCGTAATCCAGGGATTTAACGTCCTTTCGGCCAGGACTTGACCGAATGCCCTGCAAGCCCCGTCCTTCACGGTTACCAGATTTATCTGACGAATGCATTCAGCACCTGGCCCGCTTATTGCCATCTGGAACTCACCGATTGCAGCAGCGCCCGAATCAATCCTCGGCGCGCCTGGCATTCGCAATCGAGTAGTCCACTCCTTACAAAGGTAGTTTCAATGAGCGGTAACAATTCCAATGACCTCGCTCAGGGGCTCAAACAACGGCATGTGACCATGCTGTCCATTGCTGGCGTCATCGGCGCCGGCCTGTTCGTCGGCTCCGGCCACGCCATCGCTGCCGCTGGCCCCGCCGTGCTGCTGGCCTACGCCGCTGCCGGTACCTTGGTGGTGCTGGTGATGCGCATGCTTGGCGAAATGGCGATCGCCTCGCCCGACACCGGTTCGTTCTCCACTTACGCCGACCGCGCGATCGGCCGCTGGGCCGGTTTCACCATCGGCTGGCTTTATTGGTGGTTCTGGGTGCTGGTGATCCCGCTGGAAGCCAACGCCGCCGCAGCGATCCTGCATGCCTGGTTCCCCGCCGTCGATCTCTGGGCCTTCTCCCTGCTGATCACCCTGGCGCTGACCCTGACCAACCTGTGCAGCGTGAAGAACTACGGTGAGTTCGAGTTCTGGTTCGCCCTGCTCAAGGTGCTGGCGATCATCGGTTTCATCGTTGTCGGTTGTGTGGCCATGTTCGGTTTCGTGCCTAACAGCCAGGTAAGCGGTGCCAGCCACTTGTTCGATACCCAGGGCTTCATGCCTAACGGCCTGGGCGCGGTGCTGGCCGCCATGCTGACCACCATGTTCTCGTTTATGGGCACCGAAATTGTCACCATCGCCGCCGCCGAATCGAAAGACCCGGGCAAGCAGATCAGCCGCGCCACCAACTCGGTGATCTGGCGCATTTGCCTGTTCTACCTGGTGTCGATCTTCCTGGTCGTGGCCCTGGTGCCGTGGAACGACCCGGCGCTGGCCGAGATCGGTTCCTACCAGACGGTGTTGAGTCGCATCGGCGTGCCGAATGCCAAGCTGATCGTCGACATCGTCGTGTTGGTCGCCGTGACCAGCTGCCTGAACTCGGCGCTGTACACCTCGTCGCGCATGCTGTTCTCGCTGAGCAAACGTGGTGACGCGCCGGCCATCGCCCAGCGCACCACCAAGGCGGCTACCCCGCATGTGGCCGTACTGCTGTCGACCGCTGCAGCGTTCCTCTGCGTGTTCGCCAACTACGTGGCACCGGCGCAGGTGTTCGAGTTCCTGCTGGCCAGCTCCGGTGCCATCGCGCTGCTGGTGTATCTGGTGATTGCCGTTTCGCAGCTGCGCATGCGCAGCCAGCGTGAAGCGCGTGGCGAGAAGATCGACTTCAAGATGTGGCTGTTCCCGGGGCTGACCTGGGCGACCATTGCCTTCATCGTTGCCGTGCTGGTGGTGATGGCGCTGGGTGAGGATCACCGTGCGGAAATCATCGCCACTGCGCTGCTGAGCATTGGTGTGGTTGCTGCGGGCTTACTGGTGCATCGCAAGCGCCAGGCTGCCGGGCGCGTGGCGTTGGATAGCTGATCTGAGCTGGCTGCAATGAAAAGGCCGCGCCCTGTGTAGGGGCGCGGCCTTTTTGGTTGTCTGTGCCGGCCTCTTCGCGGGGCGAGCCCGCTCCTACAGGTTCTACACAGGCCTAAGGCATTGTGAAGAACCTGTGGGAGCGGGCTTGCCCGCGAAGGGGCCGGTACTGACTCAGCCGAACTGCTTCTGCTGTTGCTGCTGCTTGGCCACCAACTCGGAAGCCGCGATATAGGCATCCTGGAACTCATCGCTCTCCAGCCAGGCCATGGTGGTGTCTTCGTCAGCACCATCGAGCCAGGTGCGGTAGGCGTTGAACACCAGCACGATGTAGTCGGTGGCGTGCTCTTCCTTGTGCCCCTTGAGCACCAGGGCCAGCAGCGGGTCGACCAGGAACACCGAGATCATCGATACCAGGCCGCTTTCCTGCGCCGCTTTCATCTTCTCGAACAGCTCTTTATAGCTGTCCGACTCCATGGCCTTGTTGAACACCTGCTCGATGCTGGCGCTGTCGCCGGCACTGGCCTTGACCGCCTGGCCGCTGCGCACCATGCGGTTCTGCTTGGCCTTGGTGGCGGCGCGTTTGGCGCGTTTCTGTTGCTTGGTGTTGGTGGCCATGGGGCGAATCCTTGGGTGAGCTTGAAATTGCGCGTATTGAAGCGCAGCCGCCCGGGCGATTCAACCGCAAGGCACAGCCGGTTCATCTTCCTCGAATCCGCGCGACGCCCGGCCAACCAGCAAGTCATCCGGCGCATGGGCCACGCTGTGGTCCTTGCCCGGATAATCCAGCGAATGCAGGAAGTGGCGGATGCAGTTGATCCGCGCGCGCTTCTTGTCATCGGACTTGATCACTGTCCACGGCGCATCTGCGGTGTCGGTGTGGAAGAACATCGCCTCCTTGGCGGCGGTGTAGTCTTCCCACTTATCCAACGACTTTATGTCGATGGGCGAGAGCTTCCAGTGCTTGAGCGGGTCGTCCCGGCGCGAGATGAAGCGGCGCAGCTGCTCCTCGCGGTTCACCGAGAACCAGTACTTGAACAGCAGGATGCCGCTGTTGCACAGCATGCGTTCAAGGTCCGGCGCCTGGCGCATGAACTCCAGGTACTGCAGCGGCGTGCAGAACTCCATCACCTTCTCGACCCCGGCGCGGTTGTACCAGGAGCGGTCGAAGAACACCATTTCGCCCGCTGTGGGCAGGTGCTGGATATAGCGCTGGAAATACCACTGGCCCTGTTCCTGCTCGGAAGGCTTCTCCAGGGCGACGATCCGCGCACCGCGCGGGTTCAGGTGCTCCATGAAGCGTTTGATGGTGCCACCCTTGCCGGCCGCATCGCGCCCTTCGAACAACACCACTATCCGCTGGCCGGTTTCCTTGGCCCAGCTTTGCACCTTGAGCAGCTCGATCTGCAGCGCGTGCTTGGCTTTTTCGTATTCCTGGCGGCGCATGCGGGTGCGGTAGGGGTAGCTGGCGGGCAGGCGCGCGGTGGTGCTGTCCTCGTTGCTGCCCTTTGGCGCGCTGGCCACTTCCAGGGCGGCGGGGGCCTGGCTGATCTGGGTGATGGTCGGCTCGGGTTTGCGCTGGCGGGGGCGGCGGGTGCGCGGAGATGGCGTAGGGCTGGGTGTGGAAGCTTCGGGGGCGGGGAGCAGCAGGGTGGATTCTTCGCTCATGGAGGTCCTTGCGAGGTGGGGTCAAGTGTCCGTCTGCAATTGTGGATTTGAGCGAGGGAGGGGTAGTTGATGCGGGTCAATGAGGCGTGACGGGAAAGAGCTCTAGTAGAGCTCTTTTCATAGATAGTTTGAAACAGGTGCGGATTGATCCAGTGTGAACTGTGGTTAACATTTTTCTCAAGCGGCTGGGTGACAGGTGGAGTGGCAGATCATGAAAGTGAATCTGCCGAGGGTAAGGCATAAATCCCAGACAACAAAAAACCCGCACTAGGCGGGTTTCTTGTTGTCGCTTCGGGTAACTTTGCAACCACCAGAAGCTTGAAGGTGGTGCCCAGAGACGGAGTCGAACCGCCGACACGAGGATTTTCAATCCTCTGCTCTACCGACTGAGCTATCTGGGCGACGAGGTGAATTAAATAGATTTCCAGACCGCTCGTCAACGACTTTTTGAAAAAATTTTAAATTAATTCCGTCGCTTACGATTTTTGGGGTCATTCGGCGGGTGGGACGTAGCCTTCCGCCTGGGCGTAATCCTCGCCAGCAAAAAACTTGTCCATCTCGGCCTGGATGAACTTGCGGTCCTCGGCGTTCATCATGTTCAGGCGCTTTTCGTTGATCAGCAGGGTCTGGTGCTTCTGCCAATCGGCCCAGGCTTTCTGCGAGACGTGTTCGAAGATGTCCTGGCCCTTGGGGCCGGGGTAGGGCGCGCGCTCAAGGCCTGGCAGTTCTTCTTTGTACTTGCGGCACATTACGGTGCGGGTCATCGGGCTTCTCCTGCAATCAATTCGTCGGCCGCGCGTTTGAGCAGCTTCTTGACCGGGGCGGCGAGGCCCAGGCGCGGCGGGGTGGCGAGGTTATACCAGAGCCAGTCGGCCTCGGCCACGTGCTGGCCGACCGGGTCGACACGCACCAGCCATGGCTCGATCGCCAGCTGGAAATGGCTGAAGGTGTGGGTCAGGCCGTCCAGTGCGCGGCTTTCGGCCAGGCGCAGGCCGTGCTGATAGGCCAGGTCGTCGAGCTGTTCGATGTCGTCCAGCTCGGGCAGGCTCCACAGGCCGCCCCACAGGCCACTCGAAGGACGGCGGTAAAGCAGAATGGCGCCTTCGTGATTGGCCAGCAGCGGCATCAGCGTGCGGCGCTGGGGCAGGGCCTTGCGCGGCTTGGGCTCGGGGTAGCGGGTTTCTTCACCGTGCAGGTGCGCTTCGCAGCCACGTTGCAGTGGGCAGATCAGGCAACTGGGCTTGCTGCGGGTACAGAGCGTGGCGCCCATGTCCATCATTGCCTGGGTGTAGTGGTTGGCGCGTTGCTGCGGGGTCAGGCGCTCGGCGGTTGCCCACAGCTGGTTGGCCACCTTGGGTTCTCCCGGGTAGCCGCCCTGGGCGGTGAAGCGGGCCAGCACGCGTTTGACGTTGCCGTCGAGAATCGGCGCTCGGATGCCCATGCTGATGCTGGCGATGGCACCGGCGGTGGAGCGGCCGATGCCGGGCAGCTCGGTGAGCTGTTCAACACTGCGTGGGAACTCGCCGCCGTGTTGCTCAACGACGATTTTTGCCGCCTTCTGCAGGTTGCGTGCGCGGGTGTAGTAACCCAGGCCGGTCCACAGGTGCAGCACTTCGTCTTCCGGCGCTTCGGCCAGCGCCTGCACGGTAGGCAGGGCCTGCATGAAGCGGTCGAAGTAGTTCAGCACGGTGCTGACCTGGGTCTGTTGCAGCATGATTTCCGACACCCACACCCGGTAAGGGTTGATGCCCTGCTGCCAGGGCAGGTCGTGTCGGCCGTGCTGGTCATACCAATCCAACACGGCGCTGGAGAACTGCGCAGGGGTCATCGCTTGAACAGCCCCTTGAGCGCATCTTTCAGTTCTGGGCTCACTTTGTCTCCGAGTTTTTCATCGAGCTTTTCATCGATCTTGTCTTTCAGGCGGTTGCCGGCCAGCTTGGCCGCGACCTTGCCCAGGCCATCCTGGTCCAGGCGGCAGGCCTTGGCGCCCAGCTCCAGCGGGCCACGGCAGCGCAGCGGCACTTCGACGCCGACGAAGCGTTCGTTGACCTGGCAGGCCGGGTCGGGCATGGCGCGCTGGTCGCCCTCGACGATCACGCCGACGTTGTAGTCCATGCCCAGCACGCGCAGGTCGAGGTCGCCGTGGCCGTTGACGGTCAGGCCCGGGATACGCGCCTTGAGGTCCGGGTTGCTGGCCACACCATTGCGTACCACCAGGCTGCCGCGCAGTTCTTCGAACGGTGTGTCCTTGCCGCGCGGTTCGCCGCTCAGCGACTTGCGGTTGAGGGTGGCGATGGCCTGGCAAAGTTGCTGTTCCAGGTTGGCGTTGACCAGCACGCCGTCGTTGATGGTGAAGTTTGCGCTGCCATTGAGGGTGTCGACCAGTGCCTTCTGGCTGTTACCGGTCGCTGTCAGATCGCTGGTCAAGGTCAGCAGGCCTTTGACCGGCGGCGCCTGATCTTTGTCTTCAGCCTTGATGAAGTGCTCCACCGGCACCCGGTTGATCTTGGTGTTGACGCCGATCTGCGGCACGGCCGGGCGCACGTCGACGCTGCCTTTGGCTTCGAAGCTGCCGTTGTAGAGGCCGCCGCGCAGGGTTTGCAGGGTGATCAGGCCACCCTGGCCAGTGGCCTGCAGCTGGGCGTCGCTGATCGGCAGCTTGTCCAGGGTCAGCGAACCGAAGGCCAGGTCGGCTTGCAGGTCGAGGGCGCGCAGGCGGTCGACCGGCAGCAGCTTGTCGTTGCTCCAGGCCACTTGAGTCGGTGCGTTCGGCAGCGGCGAGCTGCCGGCACCGGCCACGGCACTGGCTTCCTGCTGCTTGACCTCGTTCTGGCGTGCTGCGGTGGCGCCCTTGGCTTCTTCGCTCTTGGCCGGCATGTAACGGTCGGCGTTGAACGTGTCGCCCTTGAGCTGCACGCGCAGGGCCTGTTTGGCGAAATCTTCGACGGCGACACGGCCGCTGAAGGTGCTGTCGTCCAGTTTCACCGCCAGGTCTTCCAGGGCCAGGCTGTTCGGCGTGCCCTGCAGGCGGCTGACCAATTCCAGCTTGTTGAAGGCGGCCGGGTCATTGGTGGCCGGCAGCGGGTGGCCGATGCCGTCGAGGAAGGTACGCAGGTCGAACTGGGCAATGGACAGGCCGCCGCTGAGTTGCGGTGCCTTGTCCAGGTCGCGCAGGTTCAGCTCGCCCAAGGCGCGCAACTGGTTGGCGGAGATCTTCAGGCCGTTCCACGACGCGACATTGGCCGCCATGTCGACCAGCAGCTGGCCCTGGGCGGCGAAGGTCACGGTCTTGCCGGCAAATGGCTCGCCCGACGTTTCACCAGACAGGCGCATGTCCTCGAAGTTGTAGCGCTTGAGTTTGCGGTCGAAGCGCAGCTCGCCGGCCAGTTCCGTGCGGGCCTTGAGGCTTGGCTGGCTGGCGCTGAGGAAGGCGCTGGCCTTGAGCGCGATGTTCGCGCCTTCATGAACCGGACCGGTGCTCAGCTGGATGCTTTCGGCACTGTAGCTCTGGCCGGTCTTGGCATCGGTGTACTGCACGCGGGCGTTGTTCACGGTCAGGCTGTCGATGTCGAGCTTGACCGCACGTTCGCTGCTGCTTTCGGCGGGTGCGTTCGGCTGGTCGGCAGGCGCGGGTGCGCTGGCGGTTGCGCCGTCCTTTGCCGGTAGCGGCTTGCCGATGTCTTCCCAGTTGCCATGGCCCTGTTCATCGCGGGCCAGCGTCAGGTTCAGGCCCTCGACACGCACATCGCTCATCTGCACTTCACGGCGCAGCAACGGCAGCACGCGCACCGACAGGCCGAGCATCTGCAGGTCGGCGAACGGCTCGGTGGGTTTGTTCAGCGTGGCGATGCTGGCTTCGTGCAGCTCCAGGCCCAACCAGGGGAACAGGCTCCAGCCGATATCGCCATTGAGGGTCAGCTCGACATGGGCCTTGTCGCGCGCCAACTGGCGGATCTCGTCTTTATAGTCGTTGGGATCGAAGAGGTGGGTCAGGGCGAAGCCCAGCGCCACGATGATCAGCAGCAACCCGAGAAGCCCCAGTCCCAGGATTTTGCCGAACGCTTTCATGGGCGAGTCCTTGTAGTCGGTATTTGAAATTCAAGCGGCAGAGTATAGCGCCGCAGCGGTGGGCCCTGAGTATCAGACAAGAGATACAGGCCATTTCCTACTTATTGACTAACTGTCGCGGGTTTCGACAGTTGTGGCTTGCGCAGTTCCTTCTGCCTTGCCTGCGCGGGCCTCTTCGCGGGGCAAGCCCGCTCCCACAGAAATTTGCACCCCATCCTGTGGGAGCGGGCTTGCCCCGCGAAGAGGCCCGCACAGCCAAAAGCGCACTAACGATTCAGCCATGCAAAAAATAACGATATCAGATTGCTTCCATGTCATCTGTGAGCTGGTACCCTTGTGCCGCTTTGCGGAGCGCCCGCGACCCATTGTCGCGGGCCTTTACCCATGGACAAGGCCTTTTGCCGTGCGTGCAGATACAAGAGCCCGGGACCCATCCGCCAGCACTGTCTACCTACAAAAGGATCGAATCCATGAGCAGTACCATCACGGCACAAGCCCGGGTCAGCGCCCCGAGCTTCTTGTCGAAGGAGCGCATCATCGCCCGCCCGGGCTTCAACCGCTGGCTGGTTCCGCCCGCGGCCCTGGCCATTCACCTGTGCATCGGCATGGCCTACGGCTTCTCCGTGTTCTGGCTGCCGCTGTCGCAGGCCATCGGCATCACCGCGCCGGTCGCCTGTTCGGCGGACATGGGCTTCATAGCCCGTCTGTTCAGCGCCGAATGCGACTGGCCGATTTCCATGTTGAGCTGGATCTACACCCTGTTCTTCGTCTTCCTCGGCTGCTCGGCAGCGGTGCTGGGCGGCTGGCTGGAACACGCCGGCCCGCGCAAGGCTGGCCTGGTGTCGGCACTGTGCTGGTGTGGCGGCATGCTGATTTCGGCGATTGGCGTGAAGACCCACCAACTGTGGCTGATGTGGCTGGGCTCTGGCGTGATTGGGGGGATCGGCTTGGGATTGGGCTACATCTCGCCGGTTTCGACCCTGATCAAGTGGTTCCCGGACAAGCGCGGCATGGCTACCGGCATGGCGATCATGGGCTTTGGCGGCGGTGCAATGGTTGGCGCACCCTTGGCCACCGCGCTGATGGGCCATTTCGGCAACGAGCATGAAGTGGGCGTGTGGCAGAGCTTCGTGGTCATGGCCGCGATCTACTTCGTGTTCATGACCGCCGGCGCCCTGGCGTATCGCGTGCCGCCAACCGGCTGGAAGCCTGAAGGCTGGACCGCGCCGGCCAAGAAAGCCGGCAATGGCATGGTCACCGACCGTCACGTGCATGTCAGCGTCGCCTGGAAAACCCCGCAATTCGTGCTGGTGTGGCTGGTACTCTGCCTGAACGTTTCGGCCGGTATCGGCATCCTCGGCATGGCTTCGCCACTGCTGCAGGAAGTGTTCGCGGGTAAGCTGCTGGGCAACGAACTGACGTTCAGTGAGCTGAATGCGGCGCAACTGGCGCAGATCGCTGCTATCGCTGCCGGTTTCACTGGCCTGCTGAGCCTGTTCAACATTGGTGGACGGTTCTTCTGGGCATCGTTCTCGGACTACATCGGCCGCAAGAACACCTACTTCGCCTTCTTTGCCCTGGGCGTTGGCCTCTACAGCCTGGTGCCGAACATGGGCCACCTGGGCAACGTGGCGCTGTTCGTGGCGGCGTTCTGCATCATCCTGTCGATGTATGGCGGTGGTTTCTCCACCGTGCCGGCTTACCTGGCTGACTTGTTCGGTACCCAGATGGTCGGTGCCATCCATGGTCGTCTGCTGACGGCCTGGGCAGCAGCTGGCGTGCTGGGTCCGGTGCTGATCACCTACCTGCGCGAGTCTCAGTTGGCGGCGGGTGTGGAGCGTGCGGCGGCCTACGACATGACCCTGTACATCCTCGCCGGTCTTCTGGTGCTGGGCTTCATCTGCAACCTGATGATCCGCCCGGTGGCCGACAAGTACTTCATGACCGATGCCGAGCTGGCCGCCGAGCGTGCGCTGAGCCACGACAAAGGCGCCGATGGTGCACGCTCGCTGGAGTGGCACGCTGCGCCGGGTAGCCTGCCGCTGGTGCTGATAGCCTGGGCGGTGGTGGTGATTCCGCTGGCTTGGGGGGTGTGGATTACCCTGCAGAAGACGGCGGTGTTGTTTCACTGATTGATGCAGTAGCCAGCATTATCGGGGCCTGATAGGGCCCTTTCGCGGGGCGAGCCCGCTCCCACAAAGACTACACCGACCTCTGTGGGAGCGGGCTTGTCCCGCGAATGCTTTATGCCATATGTCATCCGCGTTTCAAGCTTGCGCGTTCTGGGCCTATAATGGAGCCCTTTTCGCCCAATGATTTTGCGGAGCTGGTGATGGTCGAACGTAAGGCTTCCGTCGAGCGCAATACCCTGGAAACCCAGGTCAAGTGCTCGATCAACCTCGATGGCAGTGGCAAGTCCCGATTCGATATCGGCGTGCCTTTCCTTGAACACATGCTCGACCAGATCGCCCGACACGGGCTGATCGATCTGGATATCGAGTGCAAGGGTGACCTGCATATCGACGATCACCATACCGTCGAAGACGTCGGTATTACCCTGGGCCAGGCATTCGCCCAGGCCATCGGCGACAAGAAAGGCATCTTCCGCTACGGCCATGCCTATGTGCCGCTGGACGAAGCGCTGTCGCGCGTGGTCATCGACTTCTCCGGCCGCCCAGGCCTGCAGATGCACGTGCCGTACACCCGGGCCACGGTCGGTGGCTTCGATGTCGACCTGTTCCAGGAGTTCTTCCAGGGCTTCGTCAACCACGCCCTGGTGAGCCTGCACATCGACAACCTGCGTGGCCACAACACCCACCACCAGATCGAAACCGTGTTCAAGGCCTTCGGCCGCGCGCTGCGCATGGCCGTGACCCTTGACGAGCGCATGGCCGGGCAGATGCCATCCACCAAGGGATGCCTGTAAATGCAGACGGTAGCCGTAATCGACTATGGCATGGGCAACCTGCACTCGGTGGCCAAGGCGCTCGAGCACGTCGGCGCCGGCAAGGTGCTGGTCACCAGCGATGCCGCGGTAATCCGTGAGGCTGACCGCGTGGTGTTCCCGGGCGTGGGCGCGATCCGCGATTGCATGGCCGAGATCCGCCGCCTGGGCTTCGACAGCCTGGTGCGCGAAGTCAGCCAGGACCGCCCGTTCCTCGGCATCTGCGTCGGCATGCAGGCGCTGCTGGAGCATAGCGAAGAGAACGACGGGGTCGATTGCATCGGCCTGTTCCCTGGCCAGGTACGCTTCTTCGGCAAAGGCCTGCAGGAAGACGGCGAGCACCTGAAGGTGCCGCACATGGGCTGGAACGAAGTCAGCCAGAGCATCGACCACCCGCTGTGGCACGACATCCCTGACCGTGCGCGCTTCTATTTCGTACATAGCTACTACATCAATGCCGGCAAGCCTGGCCAGGTGGTCGGTCGCGGCCACTATGGCGTCGACTTCGCCGCAGCGCTGGCCGACGGTTCGCGCTTTGCCGTGCAGTTCCACCCGGAGAAGAGCCATACCCATGGCCTGCAGCTGCTGCAGAACTTCGTTGCCTGGGACGGGCGCTGGTAAATGAGCCGTTCGAAGACCAAGGCCCCGATCATCACCCTGGCCGCCGAGCAGGAGCGCGAGGCGCTGGACACGCTCAAGCGTTTCCTCGAAGACCGTTTCGAGTTGCAGCTGGGTTCGTTCGAAGTGGCCGAGGTCCTCGATCTGTTCAGCAAAGAGATTGCACCCCATTACTACAACAGGGCGATTGCCGATGTTCAGCTGCACCTCAAGGAGCGGTTCGAGAGCATCGAAAGCGACCTGTGGGCACTCGAGAAGCCCTGAAACCCAACAAATAGACAGGTTCCCAAGATGCTGATTATCCCCGCTATCGATCTGAAGGATGGTGCTTGCGTGCGCCTGCGCCAGGGCCGCATGGAAGACTCCACGGTGTTCTCCGACGACCCGGTGAGCATGGCCGCCAAGTGGGTCGAGGGTGGCTGCCGCCGCCTGCACCTGGTCGACCTCAACGGCGCCTTCGAAGGCCAGCCGGTCAACGGTGAAGTGGTCACCGCCATTGCCAAGCGTTACCCGACCCTGCCGATCCAGATCGGCGGCGGCATCCGCTCGCTGGAAACCATCGAGCACTACGTCAAGGCTGGCGTCAGCTACGTGATCATCGGCACCAAGGCAGTCAAGCAGCCTGAGTTCGTCGCCGAAGCGTGCAAGGCCTTCCCGGGCAAGGTCATCGTTGGCCTGGACGCCAAGGACGGTTTCGTCGCCACCGACGGCTGGGCTGAAGTGAGCTCGGTGCAGGTCATCGACCTGGCCAAGCGTTTCGAGGCCGATGGCGTCTCGGCGATCGTCTACACCGACATCGCCAAGGACGGCATGATGCAAGGCTGCAACGTGCCTTTCACCAAGGCCCTGGCCGAAGCCACGCGCATTCCGGTGATCGCCTCGGGCGGCATCCACAACCTGGGTGACATCAAGGCCCTGCTCGACGCCAAGGCGCCAGGCATTGTCGGCGCCATCACCGGCCGTGCCATCTACGAAGGCACCCTCGATGTCGCCGAGGCCCAGGCCTTCTGCGACAACTACCAAGGCTGAGGACTGAACCATGGCACTGGCCAAGCGCATCATCCCTTGCCTGGACGTGGACAACGGCCGGGTGGTCAAGGGCGTCAAGTTCGAGAACATCCGTGACGCCGGCGACCCGGTGGAGATTGCCCGTCGCTACAACGAGCAGGGTGCCGACGAAATCACCTTCCTCGACATCACTGCCAGCGTCGATGGCCGCGACACTACGTTGCATACCGTCGAGCGCATGGCCAGCCAGGTGTTCATCCCGCTGACCGTGGGCGGTGGCGTGCGCACCGTGCAGGACATCCGCAACCTGCTCAACGCTGGTGCCGACAAGGTTTCGATCAACACCGCCGCAGTGTTCAACCCGGAGTTCGTCGGTGAAGCCGCCGACCGTTTCGGTTCGCAGTGCATCGTGGTGGCGATCGACGCCAAGAAAGTGTCCGGGCCGGGCGAAGCGCCGCGCTGGGAGATCTTCACCCACGGCGGACGCAAGCCGACCGGCCTGGATGCGGTCGAGTGGGCGAAGAAGATGGAAGGCCTGGGTGCCGGTGAGATCCTGCTGACCAGCATGGACCAGGACGGCATGAAGAACGGCTTTGACCTGGGTGTGACCCGGGCGATCAGTGATGCGCTGGGGATTCCGGTGATCGCGTCCGGTGGTGTGGGTAACCTGCAGCACTTGGCCGACGGGATTGTGGAAGGGCATGCCAGCGCGGTGCTGGCGGCCAGTATCTTCCACTTTGGTGAGTACACTGTTCCGGAAGCCAAGGCTTATATGGCTGCGCGCGGGATCGTGGTTCGCTGATCGATTGATTGGGGCTGCTTTGCAGCCCATCGCGGGGCAAGCCCGCTCCCACAGGGATCGGTTTGTGTTGTACCTGTGGGAGCGGGCTTGCCCGCGAAGGGCCGCAAAGCGGCCCCAATGGCTTCAACCGTGATTCTTGCCGAGCAAGGCGTGATACAACTCGGTATCCCCAAGAATCCCCACCATCTTGTCATTCTCCTGCAGCACCAGCTTGTTCCCGGTCTGGTAGCGAATCTGCAGCGCCTCGCGCATGCCGATATCCGCATGCACCAGCGTTGGCCTACGCCCCAGCCCCTCGACAGATTGCCCAGGCGCCCAGTTTTGCATCTCCAGCCCGTTCTGCCCCTGGCGTGCGCGCTTGATCGAATTCCCTTCACCCAGGTCCAGCCAGGAATCACCGCCTGGGTCCAGGCACACGGAACCATTGACCCGCTTGCAGTTGTCCAGGCTGCGCATCAGGCTGCGCCCGCACAGCACGTTCAACGGGTTGGTGTGGGCGACGAAGGTACGCACGTATTCATCCGCCGGGTTGAGCACGATCTCCTCGGGCTTGCTGTACTGGATGATCCGCCCGTCCTTCATGATCGCGATACGCGAACCCAGCTTCAGCGCTTCATCCAGGTCGTGGCTGACGAACACGATGGTCTTGCTCAGCTTGCGCTGCAACTCCAGCAGCTCGTCCTGCAAGCCCTGGCGGATCAGCGGGTCGAGGGCGGAGAACGGTTCGTCCATCAGCAGGATGTCGGCATCCATCGCCAACGCCCGGGCCAGGCCGACGCGCTGCTGCATGCCGCCGGAAAGCTCATCCGGCTTTTTGTTGCGCCACTGGGTCAGGCCCACCAGCTCAAGTTTCTCGTCGACCAGTTTGCGCCGCTCTTTCTCCGGGCGGCCCTGCATTTCCAGGCCAAAGCTGATGTTCTCGCGCACCGTCAGCCAGGGCATCAGGGCGAACTTCTGAAACACCATGGCGATGCGCTTGGTGCGCATCATCTTCAGCTCCGCCGGGGTGCAGTGGGCGATGTCGATGTGCTTGCCTTCGTGCTCGACGAACAGCTTGCCGCGGCTGACAGTGTTGAGGCCGTTGATGCAGCGCAGCAGGCTCGACTTGCCTGATCCGGACAGGCCCATCAGCACGCAGATCTCGCCCTTGTTGATGTCCAGGTTGGCTTTTTCGACGCCGACCACCAGGCCCGTCTGCTTGAGAATCTGCTCGCGGGTCTTGCCCTCGTCGAGCAGCGTCAGGGCTTCGCGCGGTTTGTTGGAGAAGATGACGTCGACGTCTTCGAATCGAATGATGCTCATGCTTCACCCCTTACCGTGACTTCCGGTTGCTTGCAGATACGGTCGAGCATGATCGCCAGCAGCACGATCGCCAGGCCCGCTTCGAAGCCCAGGGAAATGTCGGCGGTGTTGAGTGCGTTGACCACAGGTTTGCCCAGGCCGTCGGCGCCCACCAGGGCGGCGATCACCACCATCGACAGCGACAGCATGATGCATTGGGTGACACCGGCAGCGATGCTCGGCATCGCGTGGGGCAGTTCGATGCGGGTCAGCAGCTGGCGGCGTGAGCAGCCAAAGGCCTTGCCGGCGTCGAGCAGTTCTTGGGGTACGTCGCAGATGCCCAGGTAGGTCAGGCGAATCGGCGCGGCAATGGCAAATACGACTGTCGAGATCAACCCCGGTACCACGCCCAGGCCGAACAGGGTCAGGGTAGGGATCAGGTAGACGAAGGTCGGTACTGTCTGCATCAGGTCGAGGATTGGCCGCATGGCGGTATAGAACATCGGCTTGTGTGCGGCGACGATGCCCAGCGGCACGCCGATGGCCACGCACACCACGGTGGCGAAGGTGACCTGCGCCAGGGTCTCCATGGTTTCCTGCCAGTACCCCAGGTTGAGGATCAGCAGGAAGGAAAGGGCGACGAACACGGTGAGTGCCCATTTGCGCTGAATCAGGTGCGCGAGGGCGGCGAACAGGGCGATGAGAACGAACGGGTTAAACCAGGTCAGGGCGCTGGTGACGCCATGGATCATGAACTCCAGGCCTTGCGCGATGGCGTCGAAGTAGTTCGCGCCGTTCTGGGTCAGCCATTCGACGAACGACGCGATGTACTGCCCCAGGGGTATTTTCTGATCGATAAGCATGATAGCGAGCTTCCACCTGCAATGATTGAAATCAGTCCGGGGCGAGCACGGTCTCACCCCGCGGTGTTGCTTGAGCGTCTTGCGTTATTGCGTCAGTTTGGCTTTGGCCGCCTCAAGGCCGGGTTTGCCATCCACGGTGGTTACCCCGGCCAGCCAGGCGTCCAGCTTGCCTGGGTTGTCCTTGAGCCACTTCTGCGCGGCAGCCTCGGGCTTCATCTTGTCGTCCAGGACATAGCCCATCATGGTGCTTTCATCCTTGAGCTCGAACGACAGGTTCTTCAATAGCTGCCCTACGTTGCTGCACTCCTGCGCATAGCCCTTGCGGGTGTTGGTCAGCACCGTCGCCTTGCCGAAGTCGGGGCCGAAGAACTCATCCCCGCCAGTCAGGTACTGCATCTTGAAACGGGTATTCATCGGGTGTGGTTCCCAGCCCAGGAACACCACCGCGTCACCGCGCTTCTGCGCACGGTCGACCTGCGACAGCATGCCGGCTTCGCTGGACTGCATGATCTTGAAGCCGGCGTCCTTCAAGCCGAAGGCGTTTTTGTCGATCATGCTCTGGATGGTGCGGTTGCCGTCGTTGCCGGCCTCGATGCCGTAGATCTTGCCGTCCAGTTCCTTCTTGAACTTGGCAATGTCGGCGAAATCCTTGAGGCCTTTGTCGTACAGCGCCTGGGGCACGGCCAGGGTGTACTTGGCGTTTTCCAGGTTGGCGCGCACGGTCTCCACCGTGCCTGCGTCGCGGTACTGCTTGATGTCGTTCTCCATGGTCGGCATCCAGTTGCCGAGAAACACGTCCAGGTCCTTGCCGGCGGCCAGCGACTTGTAGGTCACCGGCACCGAGATCATGGTGGTGTGGGTCTTGTAACCCAAGGCTTCGAGCACGACGCTGGTGGTCGCTGTGGTCACGGTGATGTCGGTCCAGCCGACATCGGAGAAACGCACCGTCTGGCACTGCTCGGGTTCTGCAGCCTGGGCCAGTAACGGTGCGGACAGCAACGCGACCAGCAACAGCGAGGGTGAACCTTTCATGGATGGACTCCTGTGATTTTATCTTCGGGTTCGCGAGGGCCGCCGGGCGTTCTCAGGGTCCGGTCGACCAGGCCTGCAGAGGGCAGGATGCGAGGCCGTGCAATACGAGTCGCTTTCGATAATCCTCCAGCGCCGGGCAATCGCCTACTGGTGGGGTCGTAACCAGTACGCAACGGGTCGTATCCAGTACGGGCGACGTCGCTTATGGATTTATCCACCCTCGCTTGCGCATTTTTCCGTCATCCATGCGCCGGAAAACGGCGCACAAATGGCCAAAACAGCACGGCGCTGCTGAGCAAAATTACGTCGGTTGCAGACGGCGAGGGGGTGCGTAAAAGCCCGATGATGCGTGCATTCGTGGCGGCTCGCAGCTTCAGCCTAGCAGTTGCCCCGCCCTGCGCATGGCGCGCAGAGACAAGCCCAGCAAGAGGTGAAGCGACAATGGCCATCAGCGTGTTCGACCTGTTCAAGATCGGTGTCGGCCCCTCCAGCTCGCATACCGTCGGCCCCATGCGAGCGGGTGCGTTGTTCGTCCAGGGCCTGCGTGAGCGCGGCGAACTGGAGCAGGTGAAACGCATCGAGGTACGGCTTTACGGTTCGCTGTCGGCCACCGGCATCGGCCACGGCACCGACAACGCCACCATCATGGGCCTGATGGGCGAATGGCCGGACGCCATCGACCCGACCCAGATCGTCCCGCGTATCGCCGACCTGCGCGAAACCGACACCCTGAAGCTCGACAACCGCCTGCCCATCGAATTTGTCTGGGCCCGCGACATGCTTTTGCTAGACGAGAATTTGCCCTACCACCCCAACGCCATGACCCTGATCGCCGAAGGCGAGCACGGCGAGCTGCACCGCGACACCTATTACTCGGTGGGCGGGGGCTTCGTGGTCGATGAGGCCCAGGCCGCCAGTGGCGTGCTGGACGCCGACCAGACGGTGTTGCCGTACGATTTCAACAGCGCCGCCGAGCTGCTGCGCCTGTGCAAGCAAAACGACCTCAGCGTGTCGCAATTGATGATGGCCAACGAGAAGGTCTGGCGCAGCGAGGAAGAGATCCGCGCGGGCTTGTACAAACTCTGGGAAGCCATGCAGGAATGCGTCAACAACGGCCTCAAGTATGAAGGCATCCTGCCCGGCGGGCTGAACGTGCGCCGCCGCGCCGCCAAGCTGCACCGCAGCCTGCAGGAGATGGGCAAGCCCAACGTGATCGGCTCGACCATGAGCGCCATGGAGTGGGTCAACCTGTTCGCCCTGGCAGTCAACGAAGAGAACGCCGCTGGCGGGCGCATGGTGACGGCGCCCACCAACGGCGCGGCCGGCATCATTCCAGCGGTGTTGCACTACTACATGCGTTTCAGCGATGAGGTGAATGAATCCAACGTGGTCGATTACTTCCTCGCGGCTGCTGCCGTGGGCATCCTGTGCAAGAAGAACGCCTCGATCTCCGGTGCCGAAGTCGGCTGCCAGGGTGAAGTCGGTTCGGCCTGCGCCATGGCGGCGGCGGGCCTTGCCGAAGTGCTGGGGGCGACTCCACCGCAAGTGGAAAACGCCGCCGAGATTGCCCTCGAACACAACCTCGGCCTCACCTGCGACCCGGTCGGTGGCCTGGTGCAGGTGCCCTGCATCGAGCGCAACGCGATCGCCGCGGTCAAAGCCATCAACGCCGTGCAGATGGCCCTGCGCGGCGACGGCGAACACTTCATCTCCCTCGACCAGGTGATCCGCACCATGCGCGACACCGGTGCCGACATGCACGACAAGTACAAAGAGACTTCGCGCGGTGGCCTGGCGGTCAGCGTCATCGAATGTTGATGCGCTGAATGCGCGCTATGCTGGTCACGACGCCCCGTTATGGGGCGTTTGTGCATCTACCGATTGTCGGATGTCGTGATCAGTGTGGGCATTGTCGGTGACACTCATGAGTGTCGTTTCTGGGAAACCTACACTGCGCGTGTCACCAAAGTGCTCACCGGTTACACGCAATGCGCTAGCTCGCCGGTTTGCGACGACTGACCAGCAACACGCAAGCTCCTGAAAGCCCCAGCAAAGGCGTCGTTTTCAGGAGTTTTAGGATAGCCGTTCAATTTACGGCACGGCGATTGCGTTGAGATTGGCAACCTACCCCCGGAAACATGACCGGGGGGTCATAACAAGAAATCAGTGCCCGCCTGAGGCACACCCTGCATTGTGTGAGGAGAAACCGCGATGACGTCGTACACCTCCGGGAACCCAACCCAGAACCGCACAGCACCCCAGTCCATCGGGTTTCTTCTATTGGACAATTTCACCCTGATTTCCCTGGCATCAGCCGTCGAGCCGCTGCGCATGGCCAACCAGCTGTCCGGCCGCGAGCTATACCGCTGGCACACGCTGACGGCCGATGGCGGCCAGGTGTGGGCCAGCGATGGCTTGCAGATCACCCCGGACGCGGCCATGCACAGCGCGCCACCGATCGACACCGTGATCGTCTGCGGCGGCGTCGGTATCCAGCGCAGCGTCACCCGTGAACACGTCACCTGGCTGCAGGCCCAGGCGCGCCAGTCGCGCAGGCTTGGCGCAGTATGCACCGGCAGCTGGGCGCTGGCCTGCGCCGGCCTGCTCGACGGCTTCGATTGCAGCGTGCACTGGGAATGTCTGGCGGCCATGCAGGAGGCCTTCCCACGGGCCAACATGAGCACACGCCTGTTCACCCTCGACCGCAACCGCTTCACCAGCTCCGGCGGCACCGCGCCGCTGGACATGATGCTGCACCTGATCAGCCGCGATCATGGCCGCGAACTGTCGGCGGCGATCTCCGAGATGTTCGTCTACGAGCGTATTCGCAATGAGCAGGATCACCAGCGCGTGCCGCTCAAGCACATGCTCGGCACCAACCAGCCGAAGCTGCAGGAAATCGTCGCGCTGATGGAGGCCAACCTCGAAGAGCCGATCGACCTCGACGAACTGGCGGTCTATGTGGCGGTGTCTCGGCGTCAGTTGGAGCGGCTATTCCAGAAATATCTGCACTGCTCGCCGTCGCGCTACTACCTGAAGCTGCGCTTGATCCGCGCGCGGCAGCTGCTCAAGCAGACGCCGATGTCGATCATCGAAGTGGCGTCGGTGTGCGGCTTTGTTTCCACGCCGCATTTCTCCAAGTGCTACCGCGAGTACTTCGGCATTCCGCCACGGGATGAGCGGGTAGGGTCGAATACTGCGCAGCAGGTGGCGATGATGCCGATTCCGCAGGCCATGGCCTTGTCGCCGCACAGCGGGCCGATGGCGGCGTTGAGCCAGGCGCGCAATGAGTCGACCTTTGCCAGTGTAAGGCTCTGATACCGTGTCGCCCCCTTCGCGGGGCAAGCCCGCTCCCACAGGATTGCCGCAGTTCCTGAATACTGTGCAGTGCCTGTGGGAGCGGGCTTGTCCCGCGAAGAGGCCAGCCCAGACACCCAATAACTTCTGTTGATAATGATTCTCGACTACAGGTAACATCCCCGCCCCGAAATCGCTTGGCATACCACCCCGTGGCGGACGACAAACTGCAGCTCTACCTCGCCCACCGGGCAGCATTGGTCGACTATGCCGCGCCAATCGTGGGTTGCCGTGCCCGTGCCGAAGACGTGGTGCAGGAAGCCTGGCTGCGTTTCAGTCGCCAGGACAGCGACGCCGAGATCCGCCACCCGGCCAGTTACCTCTACCGTATCGTGCGCAACCTGGCGCTCGACCAGACCCGCCGCACCGCCACCGAAAAGGCCCAGCCCGGCGGCGACGAGATACTTGCCGAACTGCCCTCCAGCAGCGCCTCGCCCGAACAGACCGTCACCCAACAGGACGAGCTCGCCGCCATCAGCCGTGCCCTGGAATCGCTGCCCGAGCGCACCCGCCTGGCCTTCGAAATGCACCGCCTCGGTGGCTTCACCCTGCAGCAGGTGGCCGCCCACCTGAACGTCTCGGTGAGCCTGGTGCACCAGTTGGTCCACGACGCCTTGCGTCACTGCATGGAACACCTGGAGGACGACCTGTGAAAAATTCGGCTGCTGGTGCGTCCTTTGCTCAACGGGCCGACTCTGTGCGACCCTTCGCGCCCCCGAGCCCCCAGGAGACTTGCCGGACATGACGTCAGCAGATCGCGTTTCCAGCCGCCGCGACCAGGCCCTGGACTGGCTCCTGCGCATCCAGCAGGCCCCGCACGATGCGCAGCTGCGTGCGGAGCTTGCGCAGTGGTGCGCCAGCGATGTGGCCAACGCCCAGGCCTATGGCAAGGCCGAGCGGGTCTGGCGCCTCACCGGCCAGCTGGCGCCCGCCACCGTCGATCAGTGGCCTGAGCAACCTGCAACGGCCACGGTCGTACCGCTGCCGAAAAGAAAACCGACCCGCCGCTGGTGGCTCGGCGCAGCGGTAGCCGCCTGTTTGCTGGTGGCCGTGGCGCCATCGCTGAGCCTGCGCCTGCAAGCCGATTACCACACCGCCCAGGGCGAGACCCGCGATGTCACGCTGGCCGATGGCAGCGTGGTGCAGATGGACAGCGACACGGCCATCGCCGTCGATTATTCCGGTAATCACCGCAACGTGACGCTACTGGCGGGGCAGGCGTTCTTCGAAGTCACGCCCAACAAGGCCAAACCGTTTCATGTCCGTGTCGACGACGTGCGGGTGACGGTCACCGGCACCGCGTTCAACGTCGAGCTGCGACCGGGCAGGGTGGGTGTGGATGTGCAGCATGGCTCGGTGCGGGTCGAAGATGCCGTGAAGGCTCAGGTGCTGGCGGCCGCGCTGACGGCTGGGCAGAAACTGCGCTATGTCGAAGGGCAGGCACAGGTACGGGCATTCCAACCGTCCCAGGCAGCGGCGTGGCGCCAGGGGCAGCTGATTGCCGACGAGACGCCGGTCGCCGAACTGGTGGCGGAGTTGGCGCGGTATCTGCCTGGGAAGGTGGTGTTGCGTGATGAGGCGCTCGGTCAGAAGCGGGTGACGGGTGTTTATGACTTGCGTAAACCCTTGACCGCGCTTGGTGCCGTCGTTAGGCCGCATGGAGGCCAAGTCGTGAGTTATGGTCCTTGGCTGGTGGTGCTGGATAAACCCTGATAACTCGGGGCCTCTTGTATCCAACGTTGCTAAGGGGCTCGATAAAAAGGTTCTATCGGGTCAGCTTGTTTTTAAATTCTGCGATCAATAAATCACCCTTAGGTGTTAATGACTCTAGCGAGACCATCACAGGAAAGTCATCGAAGGTAAGGCAGAACGTTTCCCCTTGAATCATGACCTGCCAGATCCTTATATCGAAAGAATCCGACATCTTTTCAACGTTGCCATCGAACAGATCAAGCAATGATTTTGCGTAGCTTGGGAAGTCTTCCCAATTTATGCTTGAGGTCAAATTTAGGCAGGTTCTTCCCGAGTGGAGCATGTCTATGCCCAACGCTTCCAGGTTGAGGTTGTTCATTTTTTTAGAAAATCTCCACCGCTAGAAGGCCATTTATAGTAATGACATCTTCGCTGCCAGCGATTGAGCATGGCCTGAAATAGTGCCCACCTCAATCGAGGCGGGCAAACAAGGGGGACAGTACCAGAGGCATAACTGGCCGGAGGTAGACAGTGGGAGCGGGCTTGCCCCGCGAAGCGCCGCGCGGGCGGCGCTCGATCTCATAGGCGCCAAAAAGCTCATGGCTGCCATCTCTCAAAGCTTGCCAAGCTCCCAAGCCGAATCCCTTGTCACCACCAAAGCACCCCCATAAAAAAATTTCAAAAATCTTCTGAAAATCCCCTGACCTCCCCCGTCTTCTCCCCCGCGCGCAATAACTGATAGCGATTCGTATTCAATTTACTGCCCGGCGACTGCCCGGGGCGGGGACGTGGGATGACTGAAACAACAAGCCGTAGGCCGCGCCCAGCGCGGGGTTGGTCGTTGCGCCTTAAACAAGCGGCAGGTGCCGGAGTACTGGGGTTGTGCAGCACGCTGATGGTCATTCCGGCCGCTGCTGAAGTGCCCATGGAAAAAACCGAGCTCACCCAGGTGCACAGCTTCGATATCCCCGCGCAGAAGCTCGCCATCGCCCTGATCAATTTCGGCCAGCAGAGCGGCATGCAGGTCACGGTAGACCCCGACCTGCTCGATGGCCTGCAGTCCACCGCCATCAGCGGCCAGCTCAGCAGCGAGTCGGCGCTGGCGCAATTGCTGATCGGCACCGGCATCACCTGGGATTACCAGGACGGCGCGTTGGTGTTTCGCCTGTTGCAGGCCGGCAACGGTTCGCTGGAGCTGCACAACACGGTGATCCTCGGTGACACCGAAGAGAACAGCTACATGGGCGCCAAGGTCATCGACCGCAAGGCGATCCAGGCCTTCCCCGGTGCCAACGGCGATATCACCACGCTGTTGCAGATGCACCCCAACGTGCAGTTCAGCACCGAGCAGAAGAGTTCCAATACGCCGGGCGAGATCGACCCGGCCGATATCAGCATCAACGGCGCCAAGTTCTACCAGAACAACTTCATGATCGACGGCATCTCGATCAACAACGACCTCGACCCCGGCGCCCACGGCTACAACGAAACCCGCCAGTTCGATTCGGCGCCCAGCCGCTCGCACGGCATCGCCCTGGACGCTGACCTGCTCGAAGAGATCAAGGTCTACGACAGCAACGTCCCGGTCGAGTACGGTGGCTTCAATGGCGGCGTGGTCGATGCCATCACCCGTCGCCCCAGCTACGACCTGCACGGCAAGCTGTCCTATGCCATGACCCGTTCGGAGTGGACCAGCTACCACATCACCCGTGAGAACAAAGAAACCTTCGACACCTCGTCGAACGAGAAAAACCAGCCCGAGTTCACCAAGACCACCCTGCGCGGCACGCTCGAAGGGCACCTCACCGACGACTTCGGCGTCCTGTTCAACTTCTCGCAGAAGCGTTCGTACCTGCCGCTGCGAACCTATGCCAACGGCTACAACAGCCCGAACAACGACAACGAACAGGAGCAGACCCGCGCGCTGGACAACTTCCTGCTCAAGACCTACTGGAACGTCAACGACCGCCTGACCCTGGACACCTCGATCGTCTACGCCCCTCAGGAAAACACCTACTACCGCGAGGACTACCGCGACTCGGGCTACACCAACATCAACGGTGGCTGGCAGGGCTCGTTCAAGGCCATCTACGAAGGCGACACCGCCCGCTGGACGCAGCAACTGGCGGTGAGCAACCTGTACGCCTCGCGCGACTCCGACCGTAACCAGGAGATCAAGTGGTACTGGTCCGACACCAAGGACTGGGGCAACCCGGACGACAGCAACGCGCGCAGTGCCGAGGGCGGTTTCGGCAGCCTGTACCAGACCCAGCGCAGCATCGACTACAAGCTCAAGGCCGACTGGCAGACTTTCAGCATTGGCTCTGCCGCGCACAGCCTGACCACTGGCCTGGAACTGGGCTATCAGCGAGCGAGCTGGGAACGTGAGGACGAAGCCCTGTCGATCACCACCTTGAAACGCGACAACGGCGTGTGCAGCGGCGGCGATATCTGGTGCTCGAACGGCCGGTTGCTCAACGGCAACAACCGCCAGTACGGCTCGGCGATGATGGTCTACGGCGCCGGCAAGATCGAAATGGAGCAGAAGAAGTATGCGCTGTTCGTCCAGGACGAGATCGGCTACGGCAAGCTCACCCTGCGCCCCGGCCTGCGCTTCGAGGGCGACGACTACATGGAACAGAAAAGCCTGGCGCCGCGCTTTGCCGGCGACTACGACTTCTTCGGCGACCGCAGCACGGTGCTGGTGTTCGGCGCCAACCGCTATTACGGCCGCAACCTGTTCAAGTATCGTCTAGCCGATGGCCGCCAGCAGTTCACTTCGCGCTACACCCGTGCCACCCAGGCCGCCGAATGGGCGCTGTCGAGCACCAACAAGAACATGAGCAAGTTCTCCAGCATGGACATCCCCTACGACGACGAGTTGATGCTGGGGCTCAACCAACGCTGGTTCGACACCGAATTCCAGCTCAAGTACGTCAACCGCAAGGGCCACGACCAGATCTACCGTACCCGGCCCTATTACAACCTGGATGCCAAGGATATTCCCGACGGCTACAGCAAGGATTACTACGCCTACCTCAACGCCGGGACCAGCGAGACAGAGAACGTCAGCCTGACCGTCACGCCGATGCAGCCACTGCGCTTCAAGGGCACCAGCACCAGCGTGCAGCTGGCCCTGGACTGGTCGCGGACCAAGAGCGGTTATGGCCAGACCTACGAGGCCGGCCTGGACGGTGACGAGCTGGCGGGCAACGATGTGGTGCTCGACGGCAAGCGCATTCCGTACCACGAACTGCCGGGCAGCGACTTCAACCGGCCCTGGACCGCGCGGCTGACCACCATCACCGATATCCCCCAGTGGAACCTGTCGATCAGCAACTTCCTGCGCTATCGCGGGGCGTACGACCAAGTCGTCAACCTGGACGAAGACATCGAGGTCGACGGCGAGATACTCAGCGGCTACGAGACCGTGGCCACGCCAGCGGCACCGACCTGGGACATGAAGCTGGCCTGGGACATCCCTACCGGCAAGGACCAGGCGTTCTTCGTCAACGTCGATATCACCAACGTCACCGACAAGGTCAACAAGATATCCAGCCGCGAGTCGGTGAGCCTGGTGAGCTACGAAGTCGGCCGCCAGTACTGGCTGGAAGTCGGCTACCGCTTCTGACCCCTCCCTTAAAAAACCGTGGACACCCTGATGAAAAAGCTCATTGCGGGCCTGCTCGGCCCGCTGCTGCTCGGCGCCTGCGCGTCGCTGCCCGAACCTGACGCGCCGTTGCCCTGGGATGCCCAGGTCACTCAAGGCACCCTGGCCAACGGTGTGCAATACCGCCTGGTGCGCGAAGCCGCGCAACCCGGCCGGCTCGACCTGCGCATGACCGTCAACGCCGGCTCCGTAGACGAGGCCGACGACCAGGTCGGCGTCGCCCACCTGGTCGAGCACCTGGTGTTCCACAGCCGTGCCGGGCAGGCGCAAAACCTGCGCGCGCGGATGGTCGGGCTGGGCTGGGTGCAAGGCCGGCACTTCAATGCCGTGACCAACTACGAGCGCACCCAGTACATGCTCAGCCCGCCAGCGGGCATGCGCCAGGCGCCGCAGGCCTTGCAGGTGCTCGCCGACATGGCCTTCGCCCGCGACTACAGCGCGGCGGATCTGGAGCGTGAGCGGCCGATCGTCATCGAAGAATGGCGCGGCGGGCTGGGCGTGGCGCAGCGCATGAACCAGCAGCGCACGGCTTCGCAGCGGGTTGGCTCGCGCTACCCAGCGCACCGCACCATCGGTAACGAAGCGGCCATCCGCAGTGCCAGCCTGGCCAGCCTGCAAGCGTACCAAGCCACTTGGTACCAGCCTTCGAACCTGGTCATTTCCGCCGTTGGCGACTTCGAGCCCAAGGCCATGCTGGCGCAGATCGAACAGGTGTTCGGTAAGGCTCAGGGCAGCGAAACACCGCCGCGCGAGCATCGCGACCTGCCGTTGGATGCCCAGCTGAAAATCTTCCGCCTGCAGGATCCGCAGTCCGGTAGCAACCAAGTGTCGCTGCTGCTGCGCCTGCACGAACCGGACAGCCGCGGCACCTCCCGGTCCGCCCTGCGTGAGCGCTTGATCGACCGCATGGCCCTGGCAGCGCTGCTCGACAACCTGCGTCGCCAGCCCCTGCAGCCCGGTGTGCGCAGCCTGACCGCACAGAAAACCCTGATCGGCAGCGAGTCGACCGTGCTGGGGATTGCGGCCGGCGTCGAAGGCGAGCAGCAGGAACCTGCGCTGCGCCAGTTGCTGACTGAGATCGAGCGCCTGCGTCAGCACGGCTTTAGCGAACAAGACTTCGAAAGCGAACGCACTCATATCCGCGCCTTGGCCGACAAGACGTTGGGCAACCAGGCGTCACGCACCTTCGAGCAATGGGTCGAGCAGCTCAACAACGCCACCGCGCCAGAAGGCCGCGTGGTCGAGCGGCATGCGGCTGCCCAGCGCTATCTGGACGTATTGCCAGACGTCGACCGCGAAGACCTGAACGAGCGGCTGCGGTTGTGGCTGGGCAGTGCCGACCGCGTGCTGCAGTTCAGTGTGCCTGGGCAGTCGCAAGTCGCGTTGCCGAGAGTTGCGGCGGTCAAGGCATTGCAGGCAGACGTCGCCAAGCAGGTGCTGGGAGCCCCTGTGCAGCAGCAAGCCGAAGCGCCGGCTGTTGCTGAATACCAGCCCGATGCCCCGGCCCCCGCTGGCAAAATCGTCGGCCGCAAGGCATTCCCCGCCGAGCAGGTCGAACATTGGACCCTGAGCAATGGCGACCGCCTGGTGTGGTTGCGCCGAAACGGCCCGGACGGCAAGTGGTTGCTGCAGGCCGACTCGTCTGCCGGTTACCGGCTTGCCGACGCGCCAGCGTGGCGCTTGCAGATGGCTGCGCAACTGGCCGTGCGCAGCGGGCCGCCAGGCGCCCAGGCGTGGCGGGAGAAAAAACGGGCCACCCTCAGCCTTGAGCATCAGCCGCAGCGTCTTCAGCTGAACCTCAGCGGTGCTCCCGAGCAACTGCGGGCCATGCTGCAGAGCTATCGCCAGAGCCAGCAGGCAGGCATCGATCCGGCCGTGTTCGACGAGGCTCGCAGCGACCTGCTGCAGCGCCTGCGCAGCCGTCCTGAAGATGTACGTTCGCGCCAGGAAAGCGCGCAGCGTGAGTTGAAGTACGGTGCCGATCACTGGCAATCGCCGGACCCGGCGGCGCTGCAAAAACTGGATCGCAAGCAGCTGCAGGATGACTGGCAGCGCCTTGCCAAGGCACCGGTGACCTATTACCTGATGGCCGATGTGCCTGCAGAGCAGCTCGAACCATTGGTGCGCGACTATCTGGCCAATCTGCCGCGCGGCGCCTCGCTCGTCCCCCAAGTGACTGCGCAGCAACCCGGCCAGCGCCGCAGTGACCTGGCCATCGCGCTGGAGCCACGTGCTGTGCTGCAGGCTAGCAGTTTCCAGCGCCAAGCCTGGCAACCGCAGGCCGCCATGCGCGTCGCACTGCTGCGCGAGCTGGCCAACCAGCGGCTCAAGCAGCAACTGCGCGGTGAGGCGTCGGGGGTCTATCGCCTGAGCTTCGATGCACAGCTCGACCCCGATTCGCAGCGTATCGAAAGCTCCTTGAACTTCACCTGCGACCCAGCACGCGTGGATGAGTTGTGGGCAATGGCGCAAAAGACCCTGGCCGGTTTGACCGTGGATGAGCAGTGGCTGCAAACCACACGCCGCGAACTGGTGCGCCAGGAAGCCAAGCGCCGCGATGATCCGCAAACCCAGTTCAAGCGCCTGATCCTCAGCGAGCGCCACTATCAGGACCCACGCTACCTCAGCGAGCAGGTCAAGATGCCCGAGGCGCTGACCCTCCCAGCCATGCAGCAACTGGCCCGGCAACTGTTCCCCGCCGCCAACCAGGTGCAACTGCGCCTGCTGCCATCGCCCGCCGCGCTGGAGCAGGCCCTGTGAAGACCCTGCGCAGGTTCTACCGCCTGAGCCGCCCGTTCTGGCACGACCGCCGCCAGTGGCCCGCCTGGCTGATGCTGGCAGCGGTCATCGGCCTGGGATTGCTGGTGGTGCAGATCAATGTGCTGATCAACAGCTGGAGCAAGACGTTCTACGACACCCTGGCCGCGTTCGACACGACCGGGCTGTACGGCCTGGTCGGCGAGTACGCGCTGTACCTGGGCAGCTATGTACTGATCGTCGTGGCCATGGACTACATCCGCAAAGGCCTGGAACTGCGCTGGCGCCAGGCGATGACCGGGCGCCTGACCGATGCCTGGCTGGCCGACCAGGCGTTCTACCGCCTGGGGCTGACCGGCGAGCCGGACAACCCCGACCAGCGCATTGCCCAGGACGTCGACCTGATGGTCGGCCTGAGCATCGAGCTGGTGGCCTCGCTGGTGATCAACCTGGCGCAGGTCGGTGCGTTCGTGGTGATCCTGTGGAATCTGTCGGGGGTGCAAACCTTCAGCCTGTTCGGCGAAAGCTTCACGGTGCATGGCTATCTGGTGTGGATCGTACTGGCCTACACCCTGCTCGGCAGCCTGTTCACCCACCTGATCGGCAAGCCGCTGCATGCGCTCAACTACGAGCGCGAGCACCGCGAAGCGGACTTTCGCGCAAGCCTTCTGCGCAAGCGCGACCATGCCGAGCAGATCGCCCTGTACCGTGGCGAGGCCGTGGAGCGCGCGCACCTGGCCGAGCGCTTTCGCGCCATCGCCGACAACTGGCGGCAGCTGATGGGGCGTGAGCGCAATCTCAGCCTGTTCACCGTCTCCTACGAACGCCTGAGCCTGATCATCCCGGTGTTCGCGGCATTGCCGGCGTTCATGGCCAAGACCATCACCCTGGGTGGGCTGATGCAGATCCGCAGCGCGTTCAGCGCCGTGCACGGCTCGCTCAGCTGGTTCATCAAGCTGTACACCCGGTTGGTGCGCTGGAGCGCCGCACTGCAGCGATTGGAGCAGTTCGAACAGGCGATTGCCGCCAGCCGCGAACAGGCCGTTGCTGCTGCGCGCGGCGACTGCCTGTGCACGCGAGGGCTGACGCTGTGTCGGCCGGATGGCAGCGCGATGCTGCGTGACCTTGACCTGCGCGTGGGGCAGGGCCAGTGGCTGCGCCTGGGCGGGCGCAGCGGGCTGGGTAAGTCGACGTTGCTGAGGACCCTGCAGGGGCTGTGGCCCTACAGCCTGGGCGACTGGCAGCTGCCGCCGGGGCGCAGCCTGTTGCTGCCGCAGAAACCCTACATGCCGCACATGAGCTTGCGCGGGTTGCTGGCTTATCCACAGGTGCAGTCGATCGACGATGTGGTGTTGGTCGATGTGCTGGGCAAGGTGGGGTTGGGCGGGTTGATTGGGCAGCTGGACAAGCAGGCGGAGTGGGATCGCGTGCTTTCCGGTGGTGAGCAGCAGCGCGTCAGCCTGGCGCGGGCGTTGTTGTATCGGCCGGATACGCTGTATCTGGATGAGGCGACCAGTCAGCTGGATACCGGGAGTGCGCGGGGGTTGCTGGAGATGCTCAAGCGGGAGTTGCCGGGGTGTACAGTGGTGGCGGTCACGCACCAGGAAGGGTTGGCTTCGGTATTTGCGAATACAGTGGAGCTGGAAACCGTGTGAAACAGTACCGGCCTCTTCGCGGGCAAGCCCGCTCCCACAGGTAGTTCACTGCACTTCAGAACTGCAGGGTTCCTGTGGGAGCGGGCTTGCCCGCGAAGAGGCCGGTTCAGATTGCACAAGGCCCGGTTTCAAGCCCGCTTGCTGAAACTCGCCAGCGCCGGCAGCAATTGCTTGTCGATCGCCTGACGCACCGCCGGCAAAATCGTCGCACTACCGGTATACATCTGCTCGACCATGCCCTTCAGCGCCCGCGCATTGGGCTCGGTCAGCCCGCGCACCACCGCCTCGCACGCCTGCTCGGCACTGGCCCCGGCAGGGATATCGAAACCGCGCGCGCGCAGGTGGCCGGCGAGGTCGTCCTGGTCAATCAAATCCGCATGCATCATGGCTGTTTTCCCTTTTATCGCTAAGAGAGTGCTGCTGTGATTTACGACCGATTCTGTGTCCATGGCGACATGCCCGCAACAACAGAATGTCGGCATGGCTGCTTTGGCTAAGAACAGGTCGCTCCCGGCTAATTGCTTGAGCCGGGAAGTCAGCACACTGGCTTCATTCACGGTACCCGAGGGTTTGGTCACCCTCACTCACGCACAGTGGATGTTGCTCGCTCTTGGCCCCGCTGGCTCACGGCTTTGCGGGGTTATTTTTTTGCGGCAAGCCAATCACACGGCCCACGAAGGCGGGCGCTTGAAGATCTTGCTGTTCTGCCACCAGCCCCTGCAGCAACCCCACGCTGCGCTCGCTAAATGGCGTCGCTTTCGGCCCTGCCAGGTCCACATGCAGGAGCATCTGCTCGCTGGCCGCCAGCGCCTCGTCGAAACCTGCCCGGTGCAGGCTGTGATAGACCTGCAGCCGCTTGCTGTCGAAACCTATGATCTGCGTCTGCACCCGTACCTCGGTGCCCAGCTTCACCTCGTGCAGGTAGTTGATGTGTGCCTCAAGGGTGAACAGGGAATTTCCGCTTTGCCCCCGGCTGTCGGCATCCAGGCCGATGCGCTCCATCAGCGCATCGGTGGCGTAGCTGAAGATCAGCAGGTAGAAGGCATCGCGCAGATGCCCGTTGTAATCGACCCAGTCCTCCTGGATCGGGGTGCGGTAGGTAATCAGTGCGGGCATCGTGGCTTCCTCAATCGCTGAACGACATGCCGTGGTTGGCCTTGCTGGTCTTCACCGCCTCCAGAACCGCCAGAAGCGTGTCATCACGATAGCGCTCCAGCGCGGCGATGCTGCGTTCACCCAGTTGCTCGGAGGTGCCGTCCACTACATCGTCGATCAGCTTGTCGGTCAGCTCCGGTGCCGGCAGGTAGGTCCAGGGCAGTTTCAGCGCCGGGCCGAACTGCGACATGAAATGGCGCATGCCGGCATCGCCACCGGCCAGGGTGTAGGTGAGGAAGGTACCCATGAACGACCAGCGCAGGCCAGCGCCGAAGCGGATGGCGTCGTCGATTTCGCCGGTGGTCGCCACACCGTCGTTGACCAGGTGCAGGGCTTCGCGCCAGAGCGCTTCGAGCAGGCGGTCGGCGATGAAGCCGGGGACCTCTTTGCGCACGTGCAGCGGGCGCATGCCGAGTGCGGTGTAGATGGTTTTCGCAGCTTCAATGGCTTCTGGCGAAGTGCGGCTGCCGCCGACGATCTCGACCAGTGGCAGCAGGTACACCGGGTTGAACGGGTGGCCGACCACGCAGCGTTCCGGGTGGGTGGACGACTCGTAGAACTCGCTGGGCAGCAGGCCCGAGGTGCTCGAACCGATGATCGCATCAGGCTTGGCAGCAGCGCTGATTTTCGCATGCAGGTCGAGCTTGAGGTCCAGACGCTCCGGTGCGCTTTCCTGGATGAAATCGGCGTCGCGAACGCACTCCTCGATGGTCGCGACGAACTTCAGACGGTCTTGTGCGGCATCTGGCGCCAGGCCTTGCTTCTCAAGTGCAGGCCAGGCGTTGGCGATGCGCTTGCGCAGGGCCTGTTCGGCGCCTGGCGCCGGGTCCCAGGCGACTACGTCCAGGCCGTGGGCCAGGGCGCGGGCGACCCAGCCGCTGCCAATCACGCCGCTACCCAGGGCGGCGAAGGTCTTGATCTCGGTGATGAAGGGCATATCGAGTCCTCAGGGCGAAACAGAGTCAATGGGTTTGCGCCGACCTTTGTGGGAGCGGGCTTGCCCCGCGAAGCAAGCGACGCGGTGTTGCATGGCACCGGCTGCGCCGGTGTTCGCGGGGCAAGCCCGCTCCCACAGGGTTTGTGGCGCTGCTGCAATCGGTGATAGGGATCAGCGGCGCTTGAGGTTCATTTTTTCCCGGCCCTCTGCCGGGGTAAGTACGCGGCCACCCAAGCGGGTAATGATCTCCGCTGCACGCTCTACCAGTTGGCCGTTGCTGGCCAGCACCCCACGGTCCAGGTACAGGTTGTCTTCAAGGCCAACCCGCACGTTGCCGCCGAGCAGCATGGCTTGCGCGGCCATGGGCATCTGCATGCGGCCGATGCCGAAGCCGGCCCAGGTGACGTTGGCGGGCAGGTTGTCGACCATGGCTTTCATGGTGGTGGTGTCAGCCGGCGCGCCCCACGGGATGCCCAGGCAGAGCTGGAACAGTGGGCTTTCGAGCAGGCCCTCTTTGATCATTTGCTTGGCGAACCACAGGTGGCCGGTGTCGAAGATTTCGAGCTCCGCCTTCACGCCCAGCTCGGTGATGCGCTTGGCCCCGGCGCGCAGCTGCGCGGGGGTGGAAACGTAGATCGCGTTGCCATCTCCGAAGTTGAGGGTGCCGCAGTCAAGGGTGCAGATTTCCGGCAGCAGCGCTTCGATGTGGGCCAGGCGCTCCAGCGGGCCGATCAGGTCGGTGCCGGGGCCGAACTCCATGGGCGATTCGCCCGGGCCGATCTCCAGGTCACCGCCCATGCCGGCGGTGAGGTTGACGATGATGTCCACGTCGGCTTCGCGAATGCGTTCCATGACTTCGCGGTAGAGGTTCACGTCACGGCTGAAACGGCCGGTTTGCGGGTCGCGGACGTGGCAGTGGACCACGGTGGCGCCGGCTTTGGCGGCTTCGACGGCGGATTCGGCGATCTGCTTGGGAGTGACTGGGACCAGGTGGCTCTTGGCGACCGTGTCGCCGGCGCCGGTGAGGGCGCAGGTGATGATGACGTCGTGGTTCATGGATCGGTTCCTTGTGGTGTCTGTGCTGGCCCTTTCGCGGGGCAAGCCCGCTCCCACAGGATCAGCGAGATCCTGAGTTTTACGCTGTACCTGTGGGAGCGGGCTTGCCCCGCGAAGAGGCCGAATCAGTTGGCGGTAAGCTTGAGGTTCTCAGCCGCGGGCTTGCCATCGAAGGTGGTCACCCCCTCAAGCCAGCGCGCCTTGTCCTCGGGGTGGTCCTTCAGCCACTGGCGGGCCGACTCCAGCGCATCCTTGTGGTCGAGCAGCGGCTGCATCATCCGGCTCTCGTCTTCGGCGCTGAAGTTCAGGTTGGCCAGCAGGCGGTTGGCGTTGGGGCAGCGCTCGGCGTAGTCCGGTGCGGTGACCGTCCACACCGTGGCACGACCTTCATCCGGGCCCAGGGCGTCCTGGCTGTCGCTCAGATAGGCCATGTCGATGTTCACGTTCATCGGGTGCGGCGCCCATCCGAAGAACACCACGGCCTGCTTGCGCCGCACGGCACGGTCGACGGCGGCGAGCATGCCGGCTTCGCTGGACTCGACCAGCTGGAACTTGCCCAGGCCGAACTGGTTCTTGGCGATCATCGCCTTGATCTGCGTGTTGGCGCCGGACCCCGGCTCGATGCCGTAGATCTTGCCGCCCAGTTCCTTCTCGAACTTGGCGATGTCGGCGAAGCTTTTCAGGCCCTTGTCGGCCAGGTATTTGGGCACGGCCAACGTGGCGCGGGCGTCTTCCAGGCTCGGCTTGTCGAGCACCTTGACCTGCTTGGCGTCGACGAACGGGGTGATGGTCTGGGTCATGATCGGGTTCCAGTAACCCAGGAACATGTCCAGGCGCTGGTCGCGGATGCCGGCGAAGATGATCTGCTGCGAGGCGCTGGTCTGCTTGGTCTGGTAACCCAGGCCGTCGAGCAGTACCTGGGCCATGGCGCTGGTGGCGATGACGTCGGTCCAGTTGACCACGCCCAGGCGCACGTTCTTGCAGGCCGCGGGCTCGGCGGCGAAAAGCGGGGTGGCAACGATGCAGCTCACGGCAAGGGACAACAGGCTGCGGCGGATCAAGCTGTGCATGGTGGCTCTCCATCGGCAGTGCATATTGTTATTGAGGGCGGCCTCTGCGGGCCGTGGTAATACGCTACGCTGGCGCCAGGGTGGAAAATCGCACCCTGGCGACCAACACTAGTACGGAAGCGACCACCTGCAACGTGGAGCATGCAATGCCGCAACTGATTCATTTCCTGCTGCTGCCGGGTTTCTCGGCCATGGGCTTCATCAGCGCCCTGGAACCGCTGCGGGTGGCCAACCGCTTCAAGGGGCCTTCATACCGCTGGCGGGTGCTGAGCCTGGATGGCGGCGCGGTCGAAGCTAGTAATTGCATGTCGGTGAACGCCGACGGTGCGCTGGGGGAGGGTGAGCCGGGTGGGATACTGTTGATCGTCGCCGGCTTCGAGCCGCTGGCCTGCTACGGCCCGGCGCTGCAGCAAGCGTTGCGCCGCCTCGATCACGAAGGCGTGATCCTAGGCGGCATCGACACCGGCCCCGTGGTGTTGGCCCAGGCGGGCCTGCTCGATGGCCATCGCGCCACCTTGCATTGGGAAGCGCTGGATGCCTTCAAAGAGCGCTATCCGCGCTTGCATGTGACCCAGGAGCTGTTCGAGATCGACCGCCGGCGCATCACCTGTGCAGGCGGCACGGCATCCATCGACCTTATGCTCGACCTGATCGGCCAGGCGCATGGCAGTGAGCTGGCGGTGCAGGTATCCGAGCAGTTCGTGCTCGGGCGTATCCGCCCGCGACAGGACCACCAGCGCATGCAGATCGCCAGTCGCTATGGCATCAGCAACAAGAAGCTGGTGAAGGTGATCGGCGAAATGGAGCGCAATACCGAGCAGCCGCTCAATACCCAGGTGCTGGCAGAGGCGGTACAGGTGACGCGGCGGCAGTTGGAGCGGTTGTTCCGCTTGCACCTGGATGACACGCCCAGCGGGTTTTACCTGCGCTTGCGGCTGGACAAGGCGCGGCTGTTGTTGCGCCAGACTGATATGAGTGTGCTGGAGGTGGCGGTGGCGTGTGGGTTTGAGTCGGCTTCGTACTTTACCCGTTGCTATCGGGTTCGGTATGGGCGCTGCCCCCGGGAGGATCGGCTGGCTCGGGCGGTTTGAGGTGTGTCAGGGCCGGCCTCTTCGCGGGGCAAGCCCGCTCCCACAGAGACTGCACAGATCTCAAGTAATGTGGGGTACCTGTGGGAGCGGGCTTGCCCCGGGTACAAACCGAAGACATCGTTTACATTTCAAACCGGGGACATTGTTTACAGGCTAATACGCATGATCA
>NZ_JBVJLI010000029.1:0-34300 GCF_055584805.1 Pseudomonas sp. NPDC090752
TCCTGATCATGCGTATTAGCCTGTAAACAATGTCCCCGGTTTGAAATGTAAACGATGTCTTCGGTTTGTACCCGGGGCAAGCCCGCTCCCACAGGGAAATAGTGCTGATCTTGAGGTTTACACATCCCCCTGTGGGAGCGGGCTTGCCCCGCGAAGCTTTTCGAATCAGGCGCCCTTGAGCGCCTTGATCTTGGCCTGCAACCCTTCCAGGGTCTGCTCACCCATCAGTTGCTCACGCACCTTGCCCTTGTCATCGATGATGTAGGTCACCGGCAACGCCTCGCTGCGGGGCAGGTCGTAACGCTCGGCCGGATCCTGGGCCAACACGGTAAAGCCGATGCCCAGGGTGTCGGAAGCCTGCTTCAGCTCTTGCCCCTGCAAGCCATCGAAATTCACCCCCAGCACCTTGATACCGTCGGCCGCCCACTGCTTGGCCGCCGTGTTCAGTTCCGGTACCTCGGTACGGCACGGGCCGCACCATTCGGCCCAGTAGTTGAGCACCAGCCAGTGCCCGTCGATCTGCTCGGCCTTTACCGTGTTGCCATGTTGGTCCACGCCGTAGTCGGCACCGCATCCACCGAGCAACAGGCTCGCGGTGATGGCCAGTACTGCTGCCAAACGCCTTGCCATGGGTCAATCCTTATCAAGTTTTCAAGCAAAGGGGTCAGTCGCTACGGTTAGAATAGCCGCCACACCCAGCTGGATGCGACCCGACATGACTGACCTGACGCTCTATCATAACCCGCGCTGCTCGAAATCCCGCGGCGCGCTGGAACTGCTCGAAGCACGCGGCCTGGCGCCGACCATCGTGCGCTACCTGGAAACCCCGCCAGACGCCGCCACGCTCAAGGCCCTGCTCGGCAAGCTGGGCATCGCCCCGCGCCAGCTGCTGCGTACCGGCGAAGACGAGTACAAGGCACTCGAACTGGCCAACCCGGCCCTGACCGACGCGCAACTGATCGACGCCATGGCGCAGAACCCCAAGTTGATCGAGCGGCCGATCCTGGTGGCCGGTGACAAAGCGGTGATCGGCCGACCACCGGAGAAGGTGCTGGAGATCCTGCCGTGACTGCTCCGTACATCCTGGTGCTGTATTACAGCCGCCACGGCTCGACCAGCGAAATGGCCCGGCACATCGCCCGCGGCATCGAGCTGGCCGGCATGGAAGCACGCCTGCGCACGGTGCCGGCGATCTCCACCGAGTGTGAAGCCGTGGCCCCGGACATCCCGGCCAGCGGCGCGCTGTACGCCACCCTCGACGACCTGCGCCACTGCGCCGGCCTGGTCCTGGGCAGCCCGACCCGTTTCGGCAACATGGCCGCGCCGCTCAAATACTTCCTCGACGGCACCAGCAGCTTGTGGCTGGGCGGCGAGCTGGTCGGCAAGCCCGCGGGCGTATTTACCTCCACCGCCAGCCTGCATGGCGGCCAGGAGACCACGCTGTTGTCGATGATGCTGCCGCTGATGCACCACGGCATGCTGGTGATGGGCCTGCCATACAGCGAATCGGCGCTGCTCGAAACCCGCGGCGGCGGCACGCCTTATGGCGCCAGCCACCATGCCGGTGCCGATGGCAAGCGTGAGCTGGACCCCCACGAAATCACCCTGTGCCGCGCCCTTGGCCAACGCCTGGCGAGCACCGCCAAGGCCCTGGAGGCCGCGCGTGGCTAAGAAGCCTAAGGTGTTGCCGCCACTGGAATGGCTGGCACCGCGCCTGCGCCTGACGCGGGCGTTGAGCCTAGCGTTCTATTTCGGCCTGATTGCCTTGCTGGCGGTGAACAACCTGTGGTTTGCCAACCTGCACGGGGCACGGGTCGGGGTGATCCTGGCGATCGAGCTGGTGCCGCTGCTGTTGCTGCTGCCGGGCATGTTGCTGGGCAGCGCCCGGGCGCATGCCTGGACCTGCTTCGTGGTGAATATCTACTTCATCAAGGGCGTGCTGGCGGCGTTCGACCCGGCGCGGGCGGTTTTTGGCTGGGTTGAGGCGTTGGTGAGCCTGGGGTTGTTTGTCAGTGCGCTGCTGTATGTGCGCTGGAAGTTCCAGCAGGAGCGGCGCATGGCGGGCGAAGGGCGTTGAACCCTTCGCGGGGCAAGCCCGCTCCCACAGAGCCCCCACTGAATTCGAGGCTGGTGAAGGACTTTGTGGGAGTGGCGGTCCGGCGATCCGGCTTGCCCCGCGAATGGGGTTACACAGATCTCAATGGTTGACGGTATGCGCCAGCATCACCGACAACTGGCACAGCGGCCGCCCGCTTTCGGCGTGCCACTGATTGAACGCCTGCTGCACCAATGCCAGGTCACGCTGGCTGGTCGGCTGCTTGTCGATTACTTTCTGCGCGATCAGCGCGGCGGCCATGTCATCGGTGGGGATGAACGTGTCCTTGCCGACCATGCGCAAGAAGCGCGGCGCCGACAACCCACCCAGCTGGTTGCCATGCTTGGCCAGGTACTTCCACAGCCCGACGATGTCGGTCACCGGCCAGTCGGCGATGAACGCGCCGAAACTGCCCTTCTCCTTCGTGACATCAAGAATCATCTGCGCATTGCGCGGCACGCTCTTGAGCTTGCCCAGGTGGCGGATGATGCGCGCGTCCTGCATCAACCGCTCCAGGTGCTCGCCCCCCATCAGCACCACCTTCTCCGGGTCGAAGCCGAAGAACACCTGCTCGAACGCGGGCCACTTGGCATCCACCAGGCTGTGCTTGAGCCCGGCGCGGAACACGCGCAGGGCCAGGGTCGACAGGTAGCGGTCGTCAGTGATGTCGCGCAACTGCGCCGGCGTGCGCGGCTGCGGCAGGAAGGCTTCCAGCGCCTGGGCCGAGCCGAAGCGGTTCAAGCAATACGCGTGCAGCCACTGATAATCGCGCATGGGCTCAGATGTTCACCACGTCGAGGAAGCGCGGCGTGGCGCTTTCGTCGATCTTCAGGCTGGTGAAGTCGAACAGGTTGCGGTCGGCCAACTGCGACGGGGCGACGTTCTGCATCGCGCGGAAGATGCTTTCGGTACGGCCCGGATGCTTGCGCTCCCACTCCACCAGCATGTCCTTGACCACCTGGCGCTGCAGGTTTTCCTGCGAACCGCAGAGGTTGCACGGAATGATCGGGAACTCCTTCATGTCCGAGTAGGCCTGAATGTCCTTCTCGTTGCAGTAGGCCAGCGGGCGGATCACCACGTTGCGGCCGTCATCGGCGCGCAGCTTCGGCGGCATGCCCTTGAGCGCGCCGTTGAAGAACATGTTGAGGAAGAACGTCTCGACGATGTCGTCGCGGTGGTGCCCCAGGGCCATCTTGGTCGCGCCGATTTCGTCGGCGAAGGTGTACAGGGTGCCACGGCGCAGGCGCGAGCACAGCGAACAGGTGGTCTTGCCCTCGGGTACCAGCTCCTTGACCACCGAGTAGGTGTCCTTCTCGACGATGTGGTACTCGACGCCCAGCTCCTTGAGGTAGGCCGGCAGCACATGCTCGGGGAACCCCGGCTGCTTCTGGTCCATGTTCACCGCGACGATCTCGAACTTGATCGGTGCCACCTTCTGCAGGTGCAACAGAACGTCGAGCATGGTGTAGCTGTCCTTGCCGCCGGACAGGCAGACCATGACCTTGTCGCCATCCTCGATCATGTTGTAGTCGGTGATGGCTTCGCCGGCGAGGCGACGCAGGCGTTTTTGCAGTTTGTTCTGGTTGACCGAGAGGGTGCCCATAGCGCTTGGATCCGCGAGGTGTGACAAAAGGCGGCTATTTTACGCACAAACCTGGCGCAGCTGTAGGGATTCCGATAAAGACTTCAAGGGAATCAGCAGCCGGGCCGACAGTGCAATTTGCTCTAAAAAGCAGGGTTTGTGCCGGTAACCGCTTCCTATACTGCGACATAAGGCCACATTACCGCTTTGCTTCGGTGCCCTGGCCTCGGGCCGCTTGCGCTCCATCTGGGGGGCGGTTGGCAACATTGAGAGGAGTGACCGGCATGATTCATCACGTTGTGGGGCTGTTTACCCATCCCGACCAGGAATGGCGGGAAATTCGTGGGGAAGAAGAAAGCATCAGCCACATGTACCTGACGCACACGCTGATCCTGGCGGCAATTCCCGCCATTTCGGCATTCATCGGCACCACCCAGGTCGGCTGGGTGATCGGAGCCCGCCCGGCGGTCATGCTGACCATGGAAAGCGCGGTGTGGATGAGCATCATGTCCTACCTGGCGATGCTCGCCGGGGTGGCGGTGATGGGCGCGTTCATTCACTGGATGGCCCGCACCTACGACGCCAACCCGTCCATGGCGCAGTGCATCGCCTTTGCCACCTACACCGCCACCCCGTTGTTTCTCGGCGGGCTGGCCGCCCTGTACCCGCACCTGTGGCTGGGCATGCTGGTGGGCACCGCAGCGATTTGTTACACCGTGTACCTGCTCTATGTCGGCTTGCCGACGTTCATGAACATACCGTCCGATGAAGGCTTCCTGTTCTCCAGCTCGGTGCTGGCGGTGGGCCTGGTGGTACTGGTAGCGATCATGGCTGCCACCGTGATCATCTGGGGACTGGGCGTGGGGCCCGTCTACACCAACTAGCGTTCAAAAACACAAAACCAACACTGGGGCATCAAACCAGAGGCCGCCGCAAGGCGGCCTCTGGTTGTGTGCTGACCGGTGGCTCGGCAGTCTGCCGAGGCTTGCGGCATAATGCCTGGTCAGGAGACTTAACCCGTTATGCCCGAGCTGCTCAAACAACGCGTCGAAACCTGTTACCAGCAAGCTGAAAGCTTTTTCAAACGCCCCTTCCCGCGCCCGGAAGTCAGCTTCAAACTGCGCGGCCAAAAGGCCGGCGTCGCCCACCTTCATGAAAACCTGCTGCGCTTCAACCTGCAGTTGTATCGCGAGAATCAGGATGACTTCCTGCGCCAGACAGTGGCCCACGAGGTTGCGCATCTGGTGGCCCATCAACTGTTCGGCGACCGTATTCAGGCCCATGGCGAGGAGTGGCAGCTAATCATGCGCGGGGTGTATGAGCTGCCGCCGAATCGTTGCCACAACTATGAAGTGCGCCGGCGCGTGGTGACACGCTATATCTACCGATGCCCGTGCCCGCAGAGTGACTTCCCGTTTACCGCGCAGCGGCACAAGCTGGTGCATCAGGGACGGCGGTATCTATGCCGGCGGTGTCGGGAGATTTTGGTGTACAGCGGTGAGACTCGGGTTGAATGATCCGGCCCCATCGCAGATGCATCCGCTCCTACAGGCATAGCGCGTACCTGTAGGAGCGGATTTATCCGCGAGAGGCCGGCACTGACCCAACAAAAGCTTCAGACATAAAGAAGGCGACCCGAGGGTCGCCTTCTTGTTTACCGCATCACACTCAACGCGCCGGGCCTTCAGCCACGCCCAGGTCGTCGGTAGGACGGGTATCAGCCAGCGGCGCGCCGCCGGAAGCCAGTTCCGAGGCCAGCTTGTCGTCGTCCATTTCATTGACCCACTTGGCCACCACCACGGTCGCCACAGCGTTGCCAATCAGGTTGGTCAAGGCGCGGGCTTCGGACATGAAGCGGTCGATACCCAGGATCAGCGCCAGGCCGGCAACCGGCAGGTGGCCCACAGCGGACAGGGTCGCAGCCAGCACGATGAAGCCCGAACCGGTGACGCCAGCAGCACCTTTGGAGGCCACCAGCAGCACCAGCAGCAGGGTGATCTGGTGAGTGATGTCCATGGTGGTGTCGGTGGCCTGAGCGATGAACACCGCAGCCATGGTCAGGTAGATCGAGGTACCGTCCAGGTTGAACGAGTAACCGGTCGGGATCACCAGGCCAACCACCGATTTCTTCGCGCCCAGGCGCTCCATCTTGGCCAGCATGCGTGGCAGGGCCGACTCCGAGGACGAAGTACCCAGCACGATCAGCAGTTCTTCACGGATGTAGCGGATCAGCTTCAGGACGCTGAAGCCGTGGGCGCGGCAGATACCGCCCAGCACCACCAGCACGAACAGCACGCAGGTGATGTAGAAGCAGGCCATCAGGTAGCCCAGCTGCACCAGCGAACCCACGCCATACTGGCCGATGGTGAAGGCCATGGCGCCGAAGGCACCGACCGGGGCCAGCTTCATGATCATGTTGATGATGTTGAACATGACATGGGCGAAGCGGTCGATCAGGTCCAGCAGTGGCTTGCCGTAGCTGCCCAGGCGGTGCAAGGCGAAGCCGAAGATCACCGAGAACATCAGCACTTGCAGGATGTCGCCGTTGGCGAACGCGCCGACCACGGTGTTGGGGATGATGTTGAGCAGGAAGCCAACGGTGGTCTGCTGCGCGCCGGCGGCGGCGTAGGCGGCCACGCTGCTGGCGTTCAGGGTGCTGACGTCGATGTGCATGCCAGCGCCCGGCTTGACCACGTTGACGACCACGAGGCCGATGATCAGGGCGATGGTGGAGACGATTTCAAAGTACAGCAGCGCGTAGCCGCCGGTCTTGCCGACCGATTTCATGCTCTGCATGCCAGCGATGCCGCTGACCACGGTACAGAAGATGATGGGCGCGATGACCATCTTGATCAGTTTGACGAAACCATCACCCAAGGGTTTGAGGGCAACGCCGGTTTCCGGATAGAAGTGGCCAAGCAGGATGCCGATGGTGATGGCAACGATCACCTGGACATACAGGGATTTGTACAGCGGCTGACGGGTCGTCATGGCTCATTTTCCTCAAGTGTGCCGGCTTCACCCTTCCCAGGGTGTCGTGGGCACCTGAATCGCTAACCCTCCTGCACCCGGAGGGATTTGTCGTTGTGTTCGAGCTGCCTGGGCAGGCCTCTGCCAACTCAGATAGCAAGGGCGATGCCAAAATGCCCATGAAGGGTGCAAAGGCTGTGTTTGCATGGGTTCAATGCCCAACGACGGGGCGAACTTTCAGAGGAATGATGGCGGGTTTCCGCCTGGTGGCGGGTTTTGTACAGGGTGCTTGGCGGAAATCCGCCCGCATCACGGTCAGTGAAGCTGGAAGGTAATCCGGAAAGCCGCCCCACCCAACGGCGAATCATCCAGGCTCAGCTCGGCGTCATAGCTGTCGACGATGTCCTTGACCACCGCCAGGCCGATCCCTTGCCCCGGGTGCTGACGATCCAACCGCTCGCCGCGCTCAAGGATCCGCTCACGCTGGCCCGCCGGCACTCCCGGCCCGTCATCCTCGATACACAACGTCAGTTGCCCAGTCGCGTCCAGCAAGCTGACCCGTACCTGCCCGAGGCTCAGCCGGTAGGCGTTTTCCAGCAGGTTGCCCAGCAACTCCAGCAGCGCGCCCTGCTCCATCGGTACCTGTGCCTGCGCGGGTACCTCCAGCAGCACCTCGACGCGCTTGTCGCGATAGACTTTGGCCAAGGTGCTGCACAGGCTCTCCACCACCGGGCGTAGCTGCACACTGTGGCGCACCAAGCCGCTTTTGCGCAGGCTGGCGCGCTGCAACTGGTAGTCGATCTGCTGGCTCATGCGCTCGATCTGGCTTTGTAGCACGCGCGCCTGATCGCGCTCGCTGGCACGCTGCTGCATGCTCTCCCCCACGCCCTGCAGCACCGCCAGCGGGGTCTTCAGGCTGTGCGCCAGGTCGCCCAGCGAGTCGCGGTAGCGCTGGCGCTGCTCGCGCTCGCTGCGCAGCAGGCGGTTGAGCGAGCCGGTCAGGCGCAGCAGTTCACGGGGGTGCTCGCTGCTCAGGCCATCACGTGCGCCGGATTCCACATCGTCCAGCTCGCGGCTCAACCGTCGCAAAGACCGCAGGCCCCAGGTCAGGCCCGCCCAGAGCAACGTCAGCAGGGCCAGTAATGCTGCGCCGAAACCGAGGTAGAGCTTTTCGCGCAGGCCATCGAGGGTCTGCTTGTATTCACGCACGGGCTGCAAGGCGACGATGCTGTAGGCGGCGCTCTGGCCGCCGAGCAGCTTGATCTCGACGTCATAGACGAAGAATTCTTCACCATCATCCTGGTGCATGCGGGCGAATTCGTTGCCGCGCCCGTCATAACGCGGCTGATAATTGATGTGCTGGTCGGCGGTGGCACGTGAGCGCCAGACCAGCTTGCCGTCGCGGTCGAAGATGTAGCCAAGCAGGCCGGTATACGGCAGATTGTAGCGCTCGTCCGGCAGCAGCGCGGGCATCTGCAACTGGCCATGCTCGATGCGCGCAGCGGAAATCAGCGTAGTCACGTCCGAGGCCAGGCGCTGCTCGATCGATTCCTGCAGGGCCAGGCTGAAGGCCTTCTGCAAGGCCGGCAGCAGGGCCAGCATGAACAGCACCGCCAGCACCGCCGCCGCGAGCATCAGGCGCAGGCGCAGCGAACGGATCATCGGCAGCGCTCGGTGAACAGGTAGCCGAGGCCGCGCACCGTATCGATCGGTTTGAAGCCGTGCTCGCCTTCGAGCTTACGCCGCAGGCGGCCGACCAACACCTCGATGACGTTGGGGTCACGCTCCTCGTCGCCAGGGTACAACTGTTCCATCAGGCGGTCCTTGGCGACCACCTGCTGGTGATGACGCATGAGGTATTCAAGGATGCGGTACTCATAGGCAGTCAGCGCCAGCGGCTGCTGGTCCAGGGTCGCCTGCTTGCGGTTGAGGTCCAGCACCAGCGGGCCTGCGGCAATGGTCGACTGAGTGAAGCCGCTGGAGCGGCGCAGCAGGGCATTGAGGCGCGCTTCGAGTTCTTCGAACTGGAAAGGCTTGACCAGATAATCATCGGCACCGGCGGCCAGGCCTTCGACCTTGTCCTGCCAGTTGCCGCGGGCGGTGAGGATGAGAATGGGGAAGCTCTTGGCCTGGCTGCGCAGGCGGCCGATCAGCTCCAGGCCGCTCATGCCGGGCAGGCCCAGGTCGATCACGGCCAGGTCGAAGTGAAATTGCTCGGCCTGGTACAGCGCCTCTTCGGCATCGGCTACCGCCTCGACTACGTGACCGCTTTCGCCAAGGCGTGTGTGGAGGTGGTGCCTTAGCAGGGCTTCGTCCTCGACCACCAGCAGTTTCATTTGATTCTCCTGTTTCTGTGTTGCCTGTACGGCCCTTTCGCGGGCAAGCCCGCTCCCACAGATACCCCACAGTACTTGAAGGCTGTGGAGTATCTGTGGGAGCGGGCTTGCCCGCGAAGAGGCCGGCACAGATTAACCTGCCCTACCTTAGAACTTGTAGTTCGCCGACAGGTAAGTCTGGGCACTGCTGGTCAGGCGCAGGGTGCCGTCTTTCGGCCCCCCGCTCTGCCCCACCTCGGTCGCGGCATTGCTGCGCAGGTAACGGTAGCCCAACTCGACCGAGGCCTTGTCGGTAATGTCCTGGATCACACCCGCCTGCAGGCCGTAGGCATAGCCATAGTCGGTATCACGGCTGGCACCTGGCGAGTCCTGGGTCAGTTTGGTCATGCCCAGGCTGCCGCCGCCGAACAGCTTGGTGGTATCGCCCACCGGCAGGAACAGGTCGTAGCTGCCGAGCAGGTTTTCCTGGCGCAGCTTGAGGCCACTGTGGTCACCCGAGACATTGTCATAGGTCATGTAGTAGCGACCCTGGTCATTGATCTTGCCCAGGCGTACGCCCCAGGTATCGTCCTTGCCGATGATGCCATCGGCGTTCAGGTTGTCAGTGTTGCGTTGCAGCAGGCCGGACTTGCGCACCTTGTCGCTGGTCTGGCCGTAGGTGAGGCTGGCGAAGTTGTCGTCGGCAGCCTGGGCGGTGGTCATGCCAGCGGCGCAGACGGCCATGGCGGCAAGCAAGGTGTTGAAGGTTTTCATGGCAGGTTACTCCAGTTGGATGCGCTGTTTGTGTCTGGAAGCTAGAGTAAGCAGGACGCCCTGAACCGCGGCTGAACCCTGGCTGAACCGGGGCTGAACGAACCGTTTGCAAAACAAGGAGTAATGAACATGCGTGGCCTGCTGGCTTTGACCCTGATGTGCAGCGCCGCTTTAGCGCAGGCGGCAGTAGTGACCCGAGAAATTCCTTACCAGGACGAAGGCGGGAAACGCTTGATCGGCTACTACGCCTACGACGATGCCATAGAGGGCAAACGCCCCGGCATCGTGGTCGTGCATGAATGGTGGGGGCTGAATGATTATGCCAAGCGCCGTGCACGGGACTTGGCGGCCCTGGGCTACAGCGCACTGGCCATCGACATGTATGGCGACGGCAAGCACACCGAACATCCGCAGGATGCCCAGGCGTTCATGGCCGAAGCGATGAAAGACCCGGCGGCTGCCGCCAAGCGCTTCGATGCCGGCCTGGACCTGCTGAAATTACAGCCCAACACCGACAAGAGCAGCCTAGGTGCCGTCGGTTACTGCTTTGGCGGCAAGGTGGTGCTCGATGCCGCACGGCGGGGCGTGGACAAGCTCGATGCCGTGGTGAGCTTCCATGGCGCGCTGGCGACACAGACGCCGGCCCAACCGGGCAAGGTTAAAGCTTATGTTCTGGTGGAGCACGGCGCGGCGGACAGCATGGTCACTGAAGAGCAGGTGACCGCGTTCAAGGCGGAGATGGATGCGGCCAAAGTCAACTACCAGTTCGTCAGCATTCCTGGAGCCAAGCATGGCTTCACCAACCCGGATGCCGACCGCCTGAGCCACGCTGGCCATGGTGGCCCGGACATTGGCTATAGCAAGACAGCCGACGAGAGTTCGTGGGCGGATATGCAGGCGTTCTTCAAGCAAGTGTTCAAGTAAAGACGCCAGGGCCGCTTTGCGGCCCCACTCCCACACAGCCGCAACGGCTGGCACAATAGCCGCCATGAACAGACTGCCTTCCTGCTGTGACCCGCTTCAGCACCACTGGCCCCTGCCCCGCCCAGTGCAAGGCGCAGTGCTGGTCAGCTGCGCCTTCGACCCCGGCCGGCTGGCGGCCGACGACTTCCAGCGTGCCGGCATCGCCCCCAGCGCCAGCCTGCAACGCTCGGTGGCCAAGCGCCAGGCCGAGTACCTGGCCGGCCGCGTCTGCGCCCGCGCCGCACTGCAACGCCTGGACGGCCGCGACTACGTGCCCGGCACCCATGATGACCGCTCACCGATCTGGCCTGCCGGTATCCACGGTTCCATCACTCACGGCAAGGGCTGGGCCGCTGCCGTGGTTGCCGCCCAAGGTCGCTGCCGCGGCCTGGGCCTGGACCAGGAAACGCTGCTTGACGAGGAACGCGCCGAACGCCTGATGGGCGAAATCCTCACGCCGTCGGAACTTGAACGCCTGGACCGCAGCCATCTGAGCCTGGCGGTGACCCTGACGTTCTCGCTCAAGGAAAGCCTGTTCAAGACGCTCTTCCCTCTGACCCATCAGCGCTTCTACTTCGAGCATGCCGAAGTGCTGCACTGGTCGGCCGATGGCCAGGCGCGCCTGCGCCTGCTCACTGACTTGTCGGCCGAATGGCATCACGGCGTCGAGCTGCAAGGCCAGTTCTGTGTCCAGGATGACCACCTGCTCAGCCTGGTCAGCGTTTAACCTCTACAGCGGTGCCTGCTCACGTGGCCAGCTCAGGGTGAAGCAAGCACCGCCCAGGGCTTCGCTGCGACCCACCGTGGCTCGGCCCGCATGCCAGTAGATGATTCGCCGCACGATCGACAAGCCCAGGCCATGCCCGCCCGAGGCCCGTGTGCGGCTGTCGTCCAGGCGTGTAAAGGGCGTGAAGATGCGGTCCCAGTAACCTTCGGGAATGCCCGGCCCGTCATCTTCCACATCGATACGGCAGCGCTGCTGACCCAACTGGTAGCTCAGCCGTACCTCAGCCCCGGCATGGCGCAAGGCATTGCTGACCAAGTTCTGCAAGGCGCGGTGCAGGTAGCGCGGCTCGGCCTCGACCCAGGGGAGTTCGCCGTCCGGCAGCTGACAGGCGCCGCGCACCAGCCGAACCTGGGCATTGAGGGGTGCCAGTTCCTCGATCACCCGGTCGAGCAGGGCATCCAGGTCGACGCGCTGGAATTTCAACGCTGGCGCGCCCTGTTCGAGGCGGGCATACGTCAGCATCTCGTCGACCAGCTTGTCCAGGTCCTGGATGTCACCGTCCATGCCGGCCAGATGTTTGGCCCGGGCTTGCTCGGTCGTCGCACTTTCGATCATTTCCAGGCCAAAACGCAGACGCGCCACCGGCGTGCGCAGCTCGTGGGACACCGCCCGCACCAGCTCGCGCTGCATGTTCAACGAACGCTGCAGGTGTTCGGCCATGCCATTGAATGCCGCCGCCAACCGCCCCACCGAGTCGGCATCACCGGCGGGCACGCGGGTTTCCAGGCTGCCCTGGGCGATGCGCGTGGCAGCGACCTCCAATCCCGATACCCGCCGCTCAAGCTGGCGCACCAGCAGGTACACCACCAGGCCGATCAGGCAGAGGCCGAGAAAGGCGATCAACACCAGCAACTGCGGCGGATACGGATTGAGCTGATACAGCGGGCCGATTTCCAGCACCCAGGGTGAGCCCGGCACGCCAGCGAACACGCGGACCGAGTCGCCATCTTTGCCCAAGGCCATGACCGTGTCGCCCTCCTCTACCCGCCTGCGCTGGTCATCGTCCAGGCCGACCCGTTCCAGGCGCTGCAAGGCAACGCCGAAACCGAAGCCCTTGCTCTGCTTCAAGTCCGCCAGGCGCTGCTGCTGCTCCGTCACGGGATAGCGCACCAATTCATCAGTCAACAAATACAGCGTGGCGCGCGCCAGCTGCTCGCTGACCTGCTTGACCTCAGCCACCAGCAGCAGGTCTTCCTGGCCGACCTTGCGCAACACCTGCGCGGCGTGTGGCCCGGTCTTCTCCACCACCACCAGGGCGCGATACAAACGCGCGCGCTGGCCACCGTCGAGGGTGCGCGCCGACATCGGTTGCAAATCCAGCGGCACGCCGAGCAGGCGCTCCCACATCAGTAACGAGCGCTTGCGTTCGGTTTCATTTTGTTGCGCCAGGTTGTCGGCCATCAGGCTGAAGGTGCCCTGGGCCAGGCGCTCGCGGTGCTGGGCGGCGCGGACTTCGTTGACCAGGTGCAGGCTGAGCACGCCGAGCAGGGCCACCAGCACCAGTACGGCGAGCATGCCGCCGTAGATGCGCAGGAAGATCGAGTTGTTCATGGCGCATCGCCGACGAACAGATAACCCCTGCTGCGCAGGGTCTTGATCAGCCGTGGGTGGATCGGGTCGTCACCGATCTTGGGGCGGATCTTGGAGATCCGCACGTCGATGGAGCGGTCCTGGCCGTCGTAGCCGACCCCACGCAGCGCGGTGAAGATCTGCTCGCGCGACAGCACCCGCCCCGCATTGCTGGCGAGCAACCAGAGCAGGTCGAACTCGGCGCCGGTCAGTTCGATCAGTTGCTCGCCAAGCCTGGCTTCGCGCAGCCGGTTGTCGATGCGCAGCGCGCCGAAAACCAGTGCCTGGCGCTTGCCTTGCACCGGTTCGCTGCGCCGCAACAGGGCCTGGATACGCGCCAGCAACAGGCGCGGGCGCACGGGCTTGCACACGTAATCGTCAGCACCCAGGTCCAGGCCCTGGACCTGGTCAAGCTCATCGCTGCGGGCGGTGAGCATGAGGATGGCACCGGTATATTGGCCGCGCACACGGCGACAGATGCTCAGGCCATCTTCGCCGGGCAGCATCAGGTCGAGGATCACCAGGTCTGGCTGGCTGTCGACGATACGCCGGGCGGCGCGAGCGCCATCACCCTCGACTGCTACTTCGAAGCCGTTGGCCTGCAGGTATTCGGCGGTCAGTTCGGCGAGGCGCTGGTCATCTTCGACGATGAGGATGCGGTGTGTCGGTTGATCCATGGCCTTTGCCTTTTTGTTGTTCTCGGGTGTAGGGCGATCGATTGCCTGCGCCCTTGAGATCGAGCGCCGCCCGCGCGGCGCTCGATCTAGAGAACGCAGGTAACCTGTCGACATGCGCTTGGTATGCCTGCCGATACTACGTCCAGCACCCGACAGTGCCAACCCGCCCGGAGGTGCCCACGACTGAAGCGTTTCTTCTACAAGGGCTGGCCATCCAAAAAACAGCCTCAGAGCAGCGAGCCACAGAAAAATAGTGCAAACCACTTGGGACTAGGCCTACAGCGATTACCCACCTTTCACTCACAAAGTACGCACAAGTTATCCACAGGCGTTCGTCTTGCAATGCCCCCTGTACCGCATTATCTTGTATCCCCAGCGCAGCGAACCACTAGATGTTGGGTTTACACCGAAAATGCCAACACCACTGCGAGCAGAAATTCAAGAGATTTTTCTGGCAGAACTTTACGTGGTTTCACCAGCCAAACCGCTCCAGCGGAAGCATTGAGAGCAACAGCTTTGGTCCAGCACCAACAGCATTTGACTTCGGCCAGGGAGCGGCAAGCTATTGCCCCTTATTCCTGAGTCTGTCCCGAAGTCGGTACGCCCGAGCGGACGGATGCGCGCGCATGCCGCATCCCCGCCCGGGCCATCGAGCAAGTGGACGGAACGGTGGGCGCCCATAAGGCGCCTGAACACTATAGAAACTGTGGAGACACCCACCCATGCAAACCGACACAACTCGCGAGAACCCGCAGGCCCAGGCGCCGCAGGCCGCCGAATCCAACCAGGATCTGGCCGCCACCGCCCCGGGTCAACTGCGCGTGATCAAGCGCAACGGCACTGTCGTCCCCTACACCGACGACAAGATCACCGTGGCCATCACCAAGGCGTTCCTCGCAGTTGAAGGCGGCACCGCCGCTGCCTCGTCGCGCATCCACGACACCGTCGCGCGCCTGACCGAGCAGGTCACCGCCACGTTCAAGCGTCGCATGCCATCGGGTGGCACCATCCACATCGAGGAAATCCAGGACCAGGTCGAACTGGCCCTGATGCGTGCCGGCGAGCAGAAAGTTGCCCGTGACTACGTGATCTACCGCGACCAGCGCGCAAAAGAGCGCGCCACTCGCGCCAACACCGACGCTGTGGTCGAGCCACACCCAAGCATCCGCATCACCCTGGCCGACGGCAGCCTGGCGCCGCTCGACATGGCGCGCCTGAACACCATCATCAGCGAAGCCTGTGAAGGCCTGGCCGAAGTCGATGGCGACCTGATCCAGCGCGAAACCCTGAAGAACCTGTACGACGGCGTGGCCATCAAGGACGTCAACACCGCCCTGGTGATGACCGCCCGCACCCTGGTCGAGCGCGAGCCGAACTACTCGTTCGTCACCGCCCGCCTGCTGATGGACACCCTGCGCGCCGAAGGCCTGGGCTTCCTCGAAGTGGCCGACAGCGCCACCCACCACGAGATGGCCGAGCTGTACGCCAAGGCCCTGCCGGCCTACGTCGCCAAGGGTGTCGAGTTCGAGCTGCTGAACCCGGCCCTCGCCGACTTCGACCTGGAAAAACTGGGCAAGGCGATCAACCACGAGCGCGACCAGCAATTCACCTACCTGGGCCTGCAGACCCTGTACGACCGCTACTTCATCCACAAGGATGGCGTGCGTTTCGAGCTGCCACAGGTGTTCTTCATGCGTGTGGCCATGGGCCTGGCGCTGGAAGAGAAAGACAAAGAAGCCCGCGCGATCGAGTTCTACAACCTGTTGTCGTCCTTCGACTACATGGCGTCGACCCCGACCCTGTTCAACGCCGGCACCCTGCGTCCGCAGCTGTCGAGCTGCTACCTGACCACCGTGCCGGACGACCTGTCGGGCATCTACCACGCGATCCACGACAACGCCATGCTGTCGAAATTCGCCGGTGGCCTGGGCAACGACTGGACCCCTGTGCGTGCACTGGGCTCCTACATCAAGGGCACCAACGGTAAATCCCAGGGCGTCGTGCCGTTCCTGAAAGTGGTCAACGACACCGCCGTTGCCGTGAACCAGGGTGGCAAGCGCAAAGGCGCCGTGTGTGCCTACCTGGAAACCTGGCACCTGGACATCGAAGAGTTCATCGAGCTGCGCAAGAACACCGGTGATGACCGCCGTCGTACCCACGACATGAACACCGCCAACTGGATCCCTGACCTGTTCATGAAGCGCGTCTTCGATGACGGCAAGTGGACCCTGTTCTCGCCATCGGAAGTGCCAGACCTGCACGACCTGACCGGCAAGGCCTTCGAAGAGCGCTACGAGTACTACGAAGCCCTGACCGAGTACAACAAGATCAAGGTGTTCAAGACCATCCAGGCCAAAGACCTGTGGCGTAAAATGCTGTCGATGTTGTTCGAGACCGGTCACCCATGGCTGACCTTCAAGGACCCATGCAACCTGCGTTCGCCGCAGCAGCACGTGGGCGTGGTCCATAGCTCGAACCTGTGCACCGAGATCACCCTGAACACCAACAAGGACGAGATCGCGGTCTGCAACCTGGGCTCGATCAACCTGCCGAACCACATTGTCGACGGCAAGCTGGACACCGCCAAGCTGCAACGCACCGTGAACACCGCCGTGCGCATGCTCGACAACGTGATCGACATCAACTACTACTCGGTGCCGCAAGCGCGTAACTCGAACCTCAAGCACCGGCCGGTTGGCCTGGGCATCATGGGCTTCCAGGACGCGCTTTACCTGCAGCACATCGCCTATGGTTCCGACGCTGCCGTCGAGTTCGCCGACAAGTCGATGGAAGCGGTCAGCTACTTCGCCATCCAGGCCTCGTGTGACCTGGCCGACGAGCGCGGCGCCTACGAGACCTTCCAGGGTTCGCTGTGGTCCAAAGGCATCCTGCCGCTGGACTCGCAACAGATCCTGATCGAAGCCCGTGGCCAGAAGTACATCGACGTCGACCTGAACGAGTCGCTGGACTGGGCGCCAGTCCGTGCCCGCGTGCAGAAAGGTATTCGTAACTCGAACATCATGGCCATCGCGCCGACCGCGACCATCGCCAACATCACAGGCGTGTCGCAGTCCATCGAGCCGACCTACCAGAACCTGTACGTGAAATCGAACCTGTCGGGCGAGTTCACCGTGATCAACCCGTACCTGGTGCGCGACCTGAAGGCCCGCGGCCTGTGGGACTCGGTCATGATCAACGACCTGAAGTACTACGACGGTTCGGTGCAGCAGATCGAGCGTATCCCGCAAGAGCTGAAAGACCTGTACGCCACCGCGTTCGAAGTCGAGACCAAGTGGATCGTCGATGCCGCCTCGCGTCGTCAGAAGTGGATCGACCAGGCCCAGTCGCTGAACCTGTACATCGCTGGCGCATCGGGCAAGAAGCTCGACGTGACCTACCGCATGGCCTGGTACCGTGGCCTGAAAACCACCTACTACCTCCGTGCCCTGGCCGCGACCAGCACCGAGAAGTCGACCATCAACACCGGCAAGCTCAACGCCGTTTCCAGCGGCGGCGACAGCGCCCCGGTCCAGGCGGCGGGCCCAGCCCCAGTGCCGAAGGCCTGCGCGATCGACGAGCCTGACTGCGAAGCCTGCCAGTAAGGCCTGATGCCGCAAAAGGGGTGCCCACGGGTGCCCCTTTGCGGCATTTTTGTATCCGCATCCCTGAGAAATCTTGCCCTTTGCCCACCGCACCCGCGGCTCGGTACAAAGGCAGGACCTCTCTATAAGGATGTACCTCATGGCGCGGAAGAAAGTGATCACTCGCAAGATTGGCCGCAATGCGGAAACCGGGCGTTTCACCTCGGTGGAAGAGGCCCGCAAGCACCCCAAGACCCATGTGGTCGAAACGGTGCGCAAGCAGTGCAATCCGTGAATGATTGAACGCGGCCCATCGCTGATAATCGGGCGATGGGCTCGCACCTAAAACACTACATGGTGTGCCTGATAAATTAACCTGGCACAACATATAGGTTAGCGCTACACTCTCCCCCCGTAGCATCCTGCGGTCGAAAAATTACCCTCGCCTGCAAGACATGCGCCCCGATCGGAAGCGATTTCCGGTATACTGCGCCCCCTCTGAAAAGGGCACCCATTCAAGTTCCTGGCCCCTCCCCCGAGGCCTGGCCAGGCACAAACCCGGATGTAACGAGAGTCAACCTCTCGAGTTGACCATTTGCCCATTGGCCGTGCGTCAGGCATCACATTCTTAAAATCCAACCGGTTGCCCCAGGGCGACCCTCAAGCAGGAGCCAAACCATGCTGAGCTGGGACGAATTCGATAACGAAGACGGCGAAGTAGCCGCCAAAGGCAACACCCCTGCACAGGCCAGCGCCACCACCGCCCTCGACAAGCTCGACAGCGCCGGCGGTGCCGCCGCCGTGGAAGCCCGTGCCGTCGTCGCCACCGATTCCGACGCCGTTAAGCGTGCCAAAGCCTCGCTGAACGACCTCGACATCGCCGAAGGCCTGGCCGAGTTGGAAGGCTCCTCGGCCCGCGTCGCCGTTGACGAAAAGCGCATGATCAACTGCCGCGCCGACCTCAACCAGCTGGTGCCATTCAAGTACGACTGGGCCTGGCAGAAGTACCTCGACGGCTGTGCCAACCACTGGATGCCGCAAGAGGTCAACATGACCGCCGACATCGCCCTGTGGAAGAGCCAGGACGGCCTGACCGAAGACGAGCGCCGCATCGTCATGCGCAACCTCGGCTTCTTCTCCACCGCCGACTCGCTGGTCGCCAACAACCTGGCCCTGGCCGTGTACCGCCTGATCACCAACCCGGAGTGCCGCCAGTACATCCTGCGCCAGGCCTTCGAAGAGGCGATCCACACCCACGCCTATCAGTACTGCATCGAATCGCTGGGCATGGATGAAGGCGAGATCTTCAACATGTACCACGAGATTCCATCGGTCGCGAAGAAAGCCGCCTGGGGCCTGAAGTACACCCGCGCCATCTCCGACCCGGAATTCAACACCGGCACCGTCGAAACCGACAAAGAGCTGCTGCGCAACCTGATCGCCTACTACTGCGTACTCGAAGGCATCTTCTTCTACTGCGGCTTCACCCAGATCCTGTCCATGGGCCGCCGCAACAAGATGACCGGCGTTGCCGAGCAGTTCCAGTACATCCTGCGTGACGAGTCGATGCACCTGAACTTCGGTATCGACGTGATCAACCAGATCAAGATCGAGAACCCGCACCTGTGGGATGCGGCGATGAAGGAAGAAGCGACCCAGATGATCCTGCAAGGGACCCAGCTGGAGATCGAATACGCCCGCGACACCATGCCGCGCGGGGTACTGGGCATGAACGCGGCGATGATGGAGGACTACCTCAAGTTCATCGCCAACCGTCGTTTGACTCAGATTGGCCTGAAGGAAGAGTACCCGGGGACTACCAACCCGTTCCCATGGATGAGCGAGATCATGGACTTGAAGAAGGAGAAGAACTTCTTTGAGACGCGAGTGATCGAGTATCAGACGGGTGGGGCGTTGAGCTGGGATTGATCGTCCGGGCTGAACATTGAGAAGGCTGCCGAATGGCAGCCTTTTTTATTGGCTCGCATAGCGTGATAACCCCAATGGATGACACAGGCTTCGCCTGTGTTCGCGGGCAAGCCCTCTCCCACAGAAGACCGCGCAGGCCTCTCAAATTTGGGCACGACATTGCTACCACAGGGATTGCGTTGATTTGAATTTTGGGCAAGACAGTTGCTACTGCATTGAGCGCCCTGGGACGAACAGATAGAGGCCCCGCCCACGCCGACAAGGGGGTACGGCACAACCTGTTGCCTTGTGCCGGGACTGGACTTGCCAGTCTACGTGGTCGAGGGCGAGGCCTTGAGCAAGTATAGAGTGCATTTCTGGGAACGCCATCAATGACACTCACGCAGATTCAGCCAGTACCGACTTTAGTCGTAGTATGTCCCAAACATCTGAATGAGGCCCGAGCTAGAGCGCCTGCTGGTTGAAACGTTTGAAATCCTAGGCGGCATCTCACTTTCCATGCCCCAGCAAGCGTTGACATCCCCTTCAGTGCTTGCTAAAAATCGCCAAAGTTGTACGACAACACATAACAAAAACAACAATCAGCGGACGAGTCCCCATGTCGACATCCATCACGCCATACCCACGCCTTTCACTTCCTCTCGTTTCAGCACCCACGGCCACCTAACGCCGTAGCCCTGTTTCACCCTCTCCGGCCTTGACCGGCCCGTTACCCACCCGCGCCTGCCGCAGGCCGCCTTTGCGTGCCCGGTGGACGGGCAGCTACACCCTTTTGTGGAGCACAACAATAATGAAAATCTGCCAAAGAACCCTACCCTTCGCGCTGTTCGGCGCCGGCCTGCTCGGCGCTGTACCGGGCGCAACCCTGGCCGAGGGTTTCGTCGAGGACAGCAAGGCCACGCTGGGCCTGCGCAACTTCTACATCAACCGCAATTTCACCAACCCTGCCAACCCGCAGAGCAAAGCCGAAGAGTGGACACAGAGCTTCATCCTCGATGCCCGCTCGGGCTTCACCCAAGGGCCGGTCGGCTTTGGCGTGGACGTGCTGGGGTTGTGGTCGGTGAAGCTCGACGGCGGTGGCGGCACCTATGGCACGGCGCTGCTGCCAAGGCATGACGATGGGCGGCCGGCAGATGACTATGGGCGCTTGGCGGTGGCAGGCAAGGCGCGGATCTCCAAGACCGAACTGAAGATCGGCGAGTGGATGCCGGTGCTGCCGATCCTGCGCTCCGACGATGGCCGCTCGCTGCCGCAGACCTTCCGCGGTGGCCAGGTCACGTCTAGCGAAATTTCCGGGCTGACGCTGTATGGCGGGCAGTTCCGCGGCAACAGCCCGCGCAACGATGCGAGCATGGACGACATGAGCTATGGCGGTGGGCTGTCGGACCGGTTCAACTTCGTTGGCGGCGAATACAAATTCAACCAGGACCGCACCCTGATTGGGCTGTGGAATGCGGTGCTCAAGGACGTCTACGAACAGCAGTACCTGCAACTGAGCCACAGCCAGCCGGTGGGCAGCTGGACCTTCGGCGCCAACCTGGGCTACTTCAACGGTGGCGAGGACGGCGCCGAGCGGGCTGGCAAGCTGGACAACAAGACCTACTCGGGGATGTTCTCGGCCAGGTATGGCGGCAGCACGTTCTGGGTGGGCCTGCAGAAGGTCGATGGCGATACCTGGATGCGCGTCAACGGCACCAGCGGCGGGACCTTGGCCAACGACAGTTACAACTCCAGCTTCGACAACGCCAACGAACGCTCATGGCAAATACGGCATGACTTCAACTTCGTCACGCTCGGCGTGCCGGGGCTGACCCTGATGAACCGCTATATCAGCGGCCAGGACGTCCATACCGGGGCGGTGACCGACGGCAAGGAATGGGTGCGGGAGTCGGAGCTGGCCTATGTAATCCAGAGCGGCCCGTTCAAGGACTTGAGCGTGAAATGGCGCAACTCCTCGATACGGCGGGACTACAGCAACAATGAATTCGATGAGAACCGGCTGATTTTCAATTACCCGTTGTCGCTTCTGTAATCAGCGGGATTGTCACCAGGCAGTGACGAAATGCAGACCCCGCGACATTGACAGGTAGGTAAACCACTGCCGATAATCCAGCACAGTCATACGACAACCTACAACAAAACACAACAACGAGATTGCCATGACTACCACCCCCTTCAAGCGCCTGCTTCTCACTGGAGCGGCAGGCGGCCTGGGCCAGGTCCTTCGCCAACGCCTGAGCGGCTGCGCCGAAGTGCTGCGCCTTTCTGACATCGCCCCCATGGCCCCCGCTGCTGGGCCGCATGAAGAAGTCACCCCCTGCGACCTCGCTGACAAGGCTGCAGTCCATGCGCTGGTCGAAGGCGTCGATGCGATCGTCCATTTCGGCGGCGTGTCCACCGAGCATGCCTTCGAGGACATTCTCGGCCCCAACATCTGCGGCGTATTCCATATCTACGAGGCGGCGCGCAGGCACGGGGTCAAACGCATCATCTTCGCCAGCTCCAATCACGTGATCGGCTTTTACCGCCAGGACCAGCACATCGATGCTCACGCCCTGCGCCGTCCCGACAGCTACTACGGCCTGTCCAAATGCTACGGCGAGGATGTCGCCAGCTTCTACTTCGACCGCTACGGCATCGAAACCGTCAGCATCCGCATCGGCTCGTCGTTCCCGCAACCGCAGAATCCGCGGATGCTGTGCACCTGGCTGAGCTATGACGACCTCACCCAGTTGATCGAGCGCGGGCTGTTCACCGCAAACGTGGGCCACACCGTGGTCTATGGCGCGTCCGACAACCGCACGGTGTGGTGGGACAACCGCCATGCCGAGCACCTGGGTTACCAGCCTAAAGACACCTCAGAGGTATTCCGCGAAGCCGTGGAAGCCCAACCGGCGCCAGCTGCCAACGACCCGAGCATGGTCTACCAGGGCGGCGCCTTTGTTGCCGCCGGGCCGTTCGACTGACCTCAAACGCTTTGTCAGGAGGCTCCAGCATGCACTGTGAACTGATCGTCGATGCCCGTAACGGTACCGGCGAAAGCCCCGTGTGGCACCCCGAAGAACAGGCGCTGTATTGGGTCGACATCCCTGCCCGGCAACTGCACCGCTGGCAGGATGGCGCGCACCAGGTCTGGCAAGGCGACGAGATGATCGCCTGCATCGCCCGCAGCGACCTGGGCTGGGTAGCGGGGATGGAAAGCGGCATCTTCCAGCTGCAGACCACCGCCGACGGCAGCCTCGATAGCCGCCTGCTGTGCAGTGTCGATCATGCGGAACCCGGCATGCGTTTCAACGACGGCCGCTGCGACCGCCAAGGCCGCTTCTGGGCCGGCAGCATGCTGACGGACATGCAGCAAGGCGCCCACGTCGGCGCGTTGTACCGGGTCGATGGCGAAGGCGCGCTGCACCTGCAACTGAAAGACATGATCGTGCCCAATGGCCTGGCCTTCAGCCCAGACGGCACGCGCATGTATCTGTCCGACTCGCACCCCAACGTGCAGAAGATCTGGGTGTTCGACTACGACATTGACAGCGGCACACCCTACAACCGGCGGCTGTTCGTCGACATGCGGGCCTTCCCTGGCCGCCCGGACGGCGCTGCCATTGACCAGGACGGTTGCTACTGGATCTGCGGCAATGACGCCGGCCAGGTGCACCGCTTCACCCCGCACGGTCGCCTCGACCGCTCACTCAACGTGCCCGTGAAAAAGCCTGCCATGTGCGCGTTTGGCGGCGCCCGACTGGACACCCTGTTCGTCACCTCGATCCGCCCTGCGGGCATCGACCTCAGCGACCAGCCACTGGCCGGTGGGGTATTTGCCTTCGAGCTTGGCGTCAAAGGCCTGGAGGAACCTGCCTGGCGGGGCTGAACACACACTGCCGCACCTGCACCGACACGACCGAAACCAGATAATAAAAAACACGGAGTTTCATCATGACGTTCAAACGCAAGCTGCTTCTCGCCACACTCCCGTTCGCCTTCAGCCTGTCCCTGCCGGCCCACGCGCTGGACATCAAGTTCGCCGAGATACACCCGGCCGGCTACCCGACCGTGGTCGCCGAACAGAACATGGGCAAGAAGCTCGAAGCCGCCAGCAATGGCGAAATCACCTTCAAGATGTTCGCCGGTGGCGTGCTCGGCTCGGAGAAGGAAGTGATCGAGCAGGCGCAGATCGGCGCCGTGCAGATGACCCGCGTGAGCTTGGGGATCGTCGGCCCGGTGGTACCGGATGTGAACGTGTTCAACATGCCGTTCGTGTTCCGCGACCATGAGCACATGCGCAAGATCATCGACGGCGACATCGGCCAGGAGATCCTCGACAAGATCACCAATTCCGAATTCAACCTGGTGGCCCTGGCCTGGATGGACGGCGGCTCGCGCAGCATCTACACCAAGAAACCGGTGCGCAGCCTGGAAGACCTCAAGGGCATGAAGATCCGTGTGCAGGGCAACCCGCTGTTCATCGACATGATGAACGCCATGGGCGGCAACGGCATCGCCATGGACACTGGCGAGATCTTCAGCGCGCTGCAGACCGGGGTGATCGACGGTGCCGAGAACAACCCGCCGACCCTGCTTGAACACAACCACTTCCAGAGCGCCAAGTACTACACCCTCACCGGCCACCTGATCCTGCCGGAGCCGGTGGTCATGTCGAAGACCACCTGGGAAAAACTCACCCCAGAGCAGCAGGTGCTGGTGAAGAAGGTCGCCCGCGAAGCGCAGATGGAAGAGCGCGCGCTGTGGGACGCCAAGTCCGCCGCCAGTGAAGAGAAGCTCAAGGCCGCGGGCGTTGAGTTCATCAGCGTCGACAAGAAGCCGTTCTACGAAGCCACCGCGTCGGTGCGTGAAAAGTACGGCGCGCAGTATGCCGACCTGATGAAGCGTATCGACGCGGTCCAGTAATCCCGGCCCCCTTCCAAGATGACCTCGGCAGTGCGACGCCCATCGCCCTGCCGCTTTGGTGATGCCTATGAAAACGCAATTCCTGCGCGTCAACGACACGCTGTACCGCGGCTGTATCTGGATCGCCGGCCTGTCGATCCTGACCATGTCGCTGATCATCCCCTGGGGCATCTTTGCCCGCTACGTGCTCGGCACCGGCTCCAGCTGGCCGGAGCCAGTATCGATCCTGTTGATGGTGCTGTTCACCTTCGTCGGCGCCGCCGCCAGCTACCGTGCTGGGGCGCATATGGCGGTAGGCATGATCACCGACCGTTTGCCACCCCTGCAGCGCCGCCTGGTCGCCCTGCTGGTGCAAATACTCATGATTCTGGTGTGCGTGTTCATGACCTGGTACGGCACCAAACTGTGCATCACCACCTGGAACCAGTCGCTGGCCTCTTTGCCCGGCGTGCGGGTTGGCATGACCTACGCGCCGATCCCGGTGGGTGGCGTACTGACCCTGATTTTCGTGCTGGAAAAACTCCTGCTGGGCGATCAGAGCCAGCGCAAGGTGGTGCGCTTCGACCTGGTCGAAGAAAACGAAGGAGCGGCGTAAATGGATGCGTTCATTCTGTTGGGCAGCTTCATCGTGCTCATTCTCATCGGCATGCCGGTGGCCTATGCGCTGGGCCTTTCGGCGCTGATCGGCGCCTGGTACATCGATATCCCGCTGCAGGCGATGATGATCCAGGTGGCCAGTGGGGTTAACAAATTCTCGCTGCTGGCGATCCCGTTCTTCGTGCTGGCCGGGGCGATCATGGCCGAAGGTGGCATGTCGCGGCGGCTGGTGGCCTTTGCCGGGGTGCTGGTGGGCTTCGTGCGCGGCGGGCTGTCGCTGGTCAACATCATGGCCTCGACCTTCTTCGGCGCGATCTCCGGCTCGTCGGTGGCCGATACTGCGTCGGTGGGTTCGGTGTTGATCCCGGAAATGGAGCGCAAGGGCTATCCGCGCGAGTTCTCCACGGCGGTGACCGTCAGCGGCTCGGTGCAGGCGCTGCTGACCCCGCCCAGCCACAACTCGGTGCTGTACTCGCTGGCGGCGGGCGGCACGGTGTCGATTGCCTCGCTGTTCATGGCCGGGGTCATGCCCGGGCTGTTGCTGAGCGCGGTGATGATGGGGCTGTGCCTGATCTTCGCGAAGAAGCGCGACTACCCCAAGGGCGAGGTGATCCCGCTGCGCCAGGCGCTGAAGATCGCCGGTGAGGCGCTGTGGGGGCTGATGGCCATGGTGATCATCCTCGGCGGTATCCTCTCGGGCGTATTTACCGCCACCGAGTCGGCGGCAGTGGCGGTGGTGTGGTCGTTCTTCGTGACCATGTTCGTCTACCGCGACTACAAGTGGCGCGACCTGCCCAAGCTGATGCACCGCACCGTGCGTACCATCTCGATCGTGATGATCCTCATTGGCTTCGCTGCCAGCTTCGGCTACGTAATGACGCTGATGCAGATCCCGTCGAAGATCACCACAGCGTTCCTGACCCTGTCGGATAACCGCTACGTGATCCTCATGTGCATCAACTTCATGCTCCTGCTGCTGGGCACGGTGATGGACATGGCGCCGCTGATCCTGATCCTCACGCCTATCCTGCTGCCGGTGATTACGGGTATCGGCGTCGACCCGGTGCACTTCGGCATGATCATGCTGGTCAACCTCGGCATCGGGCTGATTACGCCGCCGGTGGGTGCGGTGCTGTTCGTCGGCTCGGCGGTTGGCAAGGTGAGCATCGAGGCAACAGTGAAAGCGTTGCTGCCGTTCTACCTGGCGCTGTTCCTGGTGCTGATGATGGTGACCTACATTCCGGCGATTTCGCTGTGGTTGCCGAGCGTGGTTTTGTAGTTGTCGTAATCGGGGCCGCTGTGCGGCCCATTGATTCATCTGCAAATGGACTATGCACATGGCTGTCGCAACTCCCCTCTTCCCCCGCAAGCTGGCAGTCGCGCTATTGGCGCTGCTGGCCTGCTCATTCGCCGGTAACCACATTGCCGCACGCATTGCCTTCGATGACGACACCGGCGTACTGCTGGCCATCCTCTGTCGCTCGGGCATTACCTTCCTGGTGCTGGCTAGCCTGGTACTGTGGCAGCGCCAACCGCTGAGCCTGCCGAGCGGCGCGCGGCGCTGGCAACTGCTGCTGGGCCTGCTGATCGCCACCCAGAGCCTGTGCCTGTATTCAGCGGTGGCGCGCATACCGGTGGCCCTGGCACTGCTGGTCGGCAATACCTTCCCGATGTTGCTGGCACTCCTGACATGGGCACTGGGCGGCGCGCGCCCGACTGGCCGCACGGTGCTGTTCATGGGCCTGATCCTGTGTGGCTTGGTCCTGGCGCTGGACGTGCCCGCGCAGCTGTCCGACAGTGGCGAGGCCAATCCGCACTGGCTGCTGGGTGTGAGCCTGGCGTTCTGCGCAGCCTGCGTGTTCGCCTGCGCACTGTGGATCACCGACCATAGACTCGCCGCCGTGCGCGGCCCGGTTCGCAGCCTGCTGACCTTGCTGATCGTGTTCGCCAGCATGCTGGTGGCGGGGGTCAGCGGCTTAATGCCATCCGGCCTGGCGTTGCCCGCCAGTGGCAACGGCTGGGCCGCATTGGCCAGTCTGGTGGTGCTGTATGGCATCGCCTTTACCTTGCTGTTCGTCTGCGTGCCACGGCTGAACATGGCGCAGAACGCTCCGGTGATGAACGTCGAACCCATCGCCACCCTGCTGCTGGGCTGGGCGCTGCTTGACCAACAGCTCAGTGGCGTGCAGCTGCTGGGCGGTGCCGTGGTGGTGTGCGGCATCGTGATGCTTACTTATCGGAGGTCGTGATGACGGTGCCACTGCTACACCTGCAAGACCGCCTGACCCGCCTGAGCATTGCGCCTGGCCTGGGCGCCAGCCTGGCCAATTGGCACGTCAAGGCGACCGGCCAGGCACTGCTGCGGCATGCCGACGAGGCCGCGCTGGCCAGCGGTAGTCCCAGGCGGCTGGGGTGCTATCCACTGGCCCCTTGGTCCAATCGAATTGCCGAAGGCGGTTTCGCCTGCCCGTCTGGCTGGCTGGCGTTGCCGCCCAACACCGACCATGACGCCTATCCGATCCATGGCAGCGCCTGGCAACAGGCCTGGCAGGTCGAACACCACAGTGAACGACGCGCGCGGTTGCACCTGGTTAGCCAGGTGCCGTTCGCCTATCGGGCCACGCTCGATGTGCACCTGCATGAAGGTTGCCTGCGCCTCGACATGCACGTGGTTCATCTGGATGAGCGTGCCGTGTGGCATGGGCTCGGCCTGCATCCCTACTTCCCACGCTACCCCGACACACAGTTGCAGGTAGCCGCGCAGCAGGTATGGCTGGGCGAGTACGGGCAACTGCCTTCGCGACAAGCTGCGATCCCCGCAGACTGGCGTTTCGATACGTTGCGCGAACTGCCTGGGGACGCAGTCGATCATGCCTTCAGCGGCTGGGCAGGCGAATGCGTCATCGAGCAACCGACTGCCGGGTATCGGCTTGAGTGCACTGCCAGCGGTGCCGACCACTTCCTGCTGTTCTGCCCGCAAGGGCAGCCGTTCTTCTGTTTCGAGCCGGTCAGCCACCCGATCAATGCGCATCATTTGCCAGGGCGGCCGGGGTTGCGCTTATTGCAGCAAGGGGAAGAACTGAGCCTGGGCTTCAGCCTGCAATACGCCGCGACTCAGTCCAGCTGATGACTGCGTAGCTGCTGCGCCAACAGATCGACGAACGAGCGTACCTTGGCCGAACCGTACTTGCTCTCCCGGTGCAACACGTGGATCGGCCACGGCGCTTCCTCATACTCGGCGAGGATCACCTGCAACTGCCCGCTGGCGATTTCATCAACCACTTGATACGACAGCAAGCGGGCAATCCCCAACCCACCCACCGCCGCCGCAATCGCGCCGTCGTTGCTGGTCACGGTAAGCCTCGGTTTCATACGCACCAGGGTTGGTTCGTCAGTGACGCCGAAGCGCCAGCCAGCACGAGGCGACAGGTTGGTGGTGGCGATCACCGCATGGTCCGGCAAGTCTGACGGATGTTGCGGTACGCCATGCCGCGCCAGGTAATCCGGTGCGGCACAAAGCATGCGCCGCACCCTGCCCACACGCAGGGCCTTGAGGCCGGAATCGGGCAGCGGGCCGATGCGCACGGCCACGTCCATGCCCTCTTCGACCATGTTGACGATACGGTCGAGGAAGTAGGCAGACACGTCAACTTCCGGGTACTGCTGCAGGTAGCGGACGATACACGGCATGACGAACTTCTTGCCGAACAGGATCGGCGCGGTCACCGCCAGCTCGCCCTTGGGTGTGGCGTTGATGCCCGCCGCGGCCTCGTTGGCCTCGGCGATGCTGGAAAGGATGTGGCGGGTGTCCTCCAGATAACGGCCACCCGCTTCGGTCAGGCGCACGCTGCGCGTGGTGCGCAGCAGCAACTTGACGCCGAGTTGGTCTTCGAGGGCGCTGACTGCCCGGGTGACCGCCGCTGGAGAGATATCCAGGCGGCGGGCGGCGGCGGCGAAGCTTTCCAGCTCGCCCACGGCGACGAACACCTTCATCAGGTGGATCTGGTCCATGCCGGCTCCTGGTTGCGTGGGTGGGGAGGATTATCGGTTATCCGCAGGTTTTGTGCTGCCCAATCACAGGTCCAGCACCAGCGCCTGCGCGCCCTCCTCCACCTGGGCCGGCACGGCGCAGCAGATCAGCACCGTGCCCTCCTCAGGCATTTCGGCAGGCGGGTTCGGATAATGCACCTGCCCGCTAACCACCTTGGTTTTGCAAGTACGGCATGACCCCCCTCGGCAACTGAAGTCCGGCGAAAGGCCACGGGCTTCAGCCAGATCCAGCAAGGTCCCGCTGCCTGGTGCCCAACGTGCCTCCTTGGCAGAACTTGCGAAGTAAATCGGCACCGCTTCGCTGGCTGCTGGGGGCTGCTGCAGGGGCGGTTGGTTGTCGTCGGTATGGCGCCTGAGCGTCGAGGGGCCGAACGCTTCTGCGTGGATGCGCGCATCCGGCACGTGCACGGCGCGCAACCCTTCGTACAGGTCCTGGGTGAAACTGGCAGGCCCGCACAGGTAGAAGTCATAGTCATCCAACGCCAGTGCCGCCTTGACCTGCTCGATACCGAGACGGCCGGCATGTTCGTAGTCCTGGCCCAGCACAGCGTCGGCCTCTGGTTGGCTCAGCGAGCGTTGCACGCTCAACAGGTCGCCAGCCTTTTCGCGCAAGTCGCTCAGCTCTCGCTGGAACGGCAGCTCGGCGAGGCTGCGGGCACCGTGAAACAGATGAATCCGTCGATCCTGCTGCCGCGCCAGCTGTTCCCGGAGCATGGCGATCAGCGGCGTGATGCCCACGCCCGCGCCAACCAGTACGATGGGCCGCTGACTGTCGTCCTGCAGGGTGAAACTGCCCATGGGCAGGCGCACATCGAGCAGGTCGCCCACCTTCACCTGTTCATGCAGGTAACGTGATGCCGGGCCCTGGGCTTTGACGCTGATGCGCAGGTGGCCGTCCGACGGCGCGCAGGACAGGCTGTAGGTGCGAATCAACGGTGTGTCGCCCCCCAGCGGCAGGCGCACGGGGAGGTGTTGGCCTGGAGCGAACGTCACAGGTGCATCAGTGGCCAGGTAGAACGAACGGATATCGCGGCTTTCCTGCTCGATCCGCGCTACACGCCAGCTCAGCCACTGGCGCTGCCGTGAACGCTGTTGCAGGCGCTGCTCCGCCTCGGCCCAGGTGCCGGTCATCAGGCTGGTCGGTGCATATTCCTCGAAGGCCCAGCGCAGCGACACACCAGCGGGTCGCAGCACCACCTGTTCGACCTCCAGCGTCCACAGCCGCTCGGCACCTTCGAAGGCCTCGATCAATGGGCTGTCGAGTATCACCTCGGCGCGCCCGGTCAACTGCAGCACGTTGCCATTGCTGAAGTCGACAAACAGCAGCCCCGCCTGCGGGCTCTCCAGCAGGTTGCCGAGGGTATTGAAATGCAGGTTGCCGGCATAGTCTGGGATGGTCAGGCGGTTACCTTCGACCTTGACGAACCCGGGCCGGCCGCCGCGATGCGAGACATCCACCGAGCGATGGCCATCTTCATGGTCGATGTAGCTGGCGACGAAGAAGGTGTCGGCGTTGCTGACCATCGCCAGCGCATCGGCACTCAAGGTCAACGAATCCTGCCGCGCCTGCGCCGGTTCATCGACACGGGTATAGGCGCGCAGCTGAATGTACTGCGGGCAGTTGCCGAAGGCATGCTCCACCTCTACTTCCAACTGATTACCAGTGACCACGCCAATAAGCCCGTTGATACGGTTGCGCCGGCGGGTGTGCAATTCGATGCCAAGCAATCCGATGGCCCCACCCGCAGCGAGTCCGGGCGTAGCCGGGTCTTCGCTGGTGAGGGGAGTGTCGATCAGCAATCGCCGCGGGTCAGGGGAACTGACGAAGCCTTCCGTACCTTCCAGCAGCGTTGCCCAAGGTCTGCCCTCTGCGTCCACGGCTCCAGCAATCAGGAACGGCAGTTGCCGATAGAAATCGCGGTGCTGGTCGGGCATGTAGTCTCGGATGACCTTTTGCCCGAACACTTCCATCCGTTGTGCCACACCGACCTGCTCTTGCAAGCGTGTCTCACCCGCGTGCCAGGGCGAGGTATGAGGGGCTGGGCGTTGTTGCATGGCGGCATTCCTCGGTTGGGTTGCGGCTCAGGCGCTGGCTTGCAGGCCCACGGCGGTGCGTGGCATGGCAACGAAGCCCGGCAGCGCTTCGATCCGTGCCAGCCAGGCACGCACGTTGGGGTAGGGTTCCAGCGAGACGTTACCCTCCGGAGCGTGGGCGACGTACGAGTAGTTGGCGACATCGGCGATGGTCGGCTCGCTACCCACCAGAAACGGCGTGTTGGCCAGCTCGGCATCCAGCACCTTGAGCAGGGTGTGGGCGCGGCCGATCACTTCATCGGTATTGAACGAGGCACCGAACACCGTGACCAGGCGGGCGGCAGCAGGGCCAAAGGCGAGCGGTCCGGCAGCGACAGACAGCCAACGTTGTACACGGGCGGCCGCGAGCGGTTCGTGGGGCAGCCAGCTGCCGCGCTTGTCGTAGGTGCTGGCCAGGTAGACGAGGATGGCGTTGGAATCGGCAAGGACGGTACCGTTGTCATCGATCACCGGCACCTGGCCGAACGGGTTGAGGGCAAGGAATTCGGGCTGCTTGTGGGCGCCCTTGGCCAAATCGACGAATACCAGCTCAGTAGGCAACTTTAGCAGCGACAGCATCAGTTCGATGCGGTGGGCATGGCCGGACTTGGGGAAGTTGTAGAGTTTGATCATGGTTTGCGCTCCAGGGGTGGCACCGGGTGGTGCTGCTGGAACACAGGTTGCGCTGATTCGGGCTGTAACAGAATCAGCGCAGCGGGGAGATCTTAATTTCGCCAGGCGAAACAATTGCTGTCAGTGGCGCTGTTGCTTCTGGTACCGATACAGCCCCTTGGCCGCTTCGACCACGTGCGGCACACACGCCTGCACCTCGTCGAAACTCATTGCATCGAGCAACTCGAAGTTGTCCTCCAGCCCATGCAGCGATATGGCTTTCAACAGTGGATCCTGTCCAGGGGGCAGCTCGTCCCACTCTGCAACCTGGGTACCGCGCATATAGCCAAAGCACCACTCTTCCATGATGATCGCCGGCCCCTCCTCTGCTTCGCTTTCTTCGAACAGCGGCTCGAAGTTATCAAGGTTGTCCGCCAGCTGTTCCGCTACCTGGTGGGCATAGCGCAGCATCAACGCCGTATAGGCTTCTTCGTGAGCAGGCTTCTTGAACTTCGGCACTTTGCCACCGGCCACTGCAGGCAGCCAATGCTCCGGGTTGATCCTCACCGGGGAGCTGGCCAAGGCAGTGAAGAATCCGTTGAGTTCGGCCAGGTTGAGCACCGAGTAGTCGTTGCCGTAGGTGATCAACAGGTCTTCGAGGCGGTCGAGTTCTTTGTCGCTGAGCGCGGGGAGCATGTGCAGGATTCCTGGGTGAAGATAGGCGTGCACCCTAGCACAGGGTGAGGGAGTTGTTGTTTGCACAAAAGCAATCGCCGGCAAGCCAGCTCCTACAGGAGCAGAGATGTGCCTGTGGGAGCCGGCTTGCCGGCGATAGGGCCTTCAGCGATTAAACCGCCAGGGCGCGCTCACGCAGCTCGCTGTTGAGGATGCGGTCGTTCTCGCTGTAATCGACCGGACAGTCGATCACGTGCACGCCTGGAGTCTTGATGCAGTGCTCGAGCAGCGGCAGCAAACCTTCGGCGCTTTCCACCCGGTGGCCGTTGGCACCGTAGGCTTCGGCGTATTTGACGAAGTCCGGGTTGCCGTAGTCCAGGCCGAAATCGGTGAAGCCCATGTTGGCCTGCTTCCAGCGGATCATGCCATAGCCGTCGTCACGCAGGATCACTACGGTGACGTGCATGCCCAGACGAACTGCAGTTTCCAGCTCCTGGCTGTTCATCATGAAGCCGCCGTCGCCACACACCGAGATAACCGGGCGGTCCGGGTACACCAGGTGCGCCGCCATGGCCGACGGCAGGCCGGCGCCCATGGTGGCCAGGGCGTTGTCGAGCAGCACGGTGTTGGGCTTGTGCGCCTTGTAGTTGCGGGCGAACCAGATCTTGTAAATGCCGTTGTCCAGCGCGACGATGCCTTCGGATGGCAGTACGCGGCGGATGTCGGCAACCAGGCGCTGCGGGTAGACCGGGAAGCGGTCGTCGTCGGCGCCTTCGGCGATCTGCGCTTCGTTGGCTTCACGGATGGCCATGAGACGGGTGAAGTCCCAGTGCGAAGTGTCGCCCAGGCCTTCGCCGATTTGCCAGACGGCGTTGGCGATGTCGCCGATCACTTCAACCTGCGGGAAGTACACGGCATCAACTTCGGCGGAACGGAAGTTGATGTGAATGACTTCGGTGCCGCCACGAACCATGAAGAACGGCGGCTTTTCGATCACGTCGTGGCCGATGTTGACGATCAGGTCGGCGGCCTCGATGGCACGGTGGACGAAATCACCGGACGACAGCGCGGCGTTGCCGAGGAAGCGCGGGCTGCGCTCGTCGACCACACCCTTGCCCAACTGGGTGGTGACGAACGGAATACCGGTGTTGTCGACCAATTGCTTGAGGACTTTGGCGGTCATCTTGCGGTTGGCGCCGGCACCGATCACCAGGATTGGGCTGCGCGCAGTGCGCAGTTTCTCGATGGCGGCTTCGATGGCCACATGCTCGGCCAGCGGGCGACGATGCAGGCTGCGCGGGATCGGCATGGCATCGGTCTGCTCGGCGGCGATGTCTTCTGGCAGCTCAAGGTGCACGGCACCCGGCTTTTCTTCTTCGGCCAGGCGGAACGCTTCACGCATGCGCGAAGGAATGTTGTCGGCCGAGGCGAACTGGTGGGTGTACTTGGTGATGGGGTCCATCATGCCGCACACATCGATGATCTGGAAGCGGCCCTGTTTTGACTTCTTGATCGGCTTCTGGCCGGTAATCATCATCATTGGCATGCCGCCCAGGTACGCGTACGCACTGGCGGTCACCAGGTTGGTCGCGCCAGGGCCCAGAGTCGACAGGCTGACGCCGGTCTTGCCGGTCAGACGGCCATAGGTGGCGGCCATGAAGCCCGCAGACTGCTCGTGGCGGGTCAGTACCAGCTTGATCTTCGACTTGCGCAGGGATTCCAGCAGATCGAGGTTTTCCTCACCAGGAATGCCGAACACATATTCGACACCTTCGTTTTCCAGGCATTGCACAACGACATCGGCGGCCTTGGCCATCTTGCTTGTAACCTCAGTTGTATAGGACGGTGAAGGTCCAGAAATGCGCAGCACGGCACGCTGGCATCGCTCAGTCCGGGCGCGAGGATGCCCCGAACCTAAGTCTTGACGCAGGCTAGGCGGGGCAAAGTCACGTATACGAACAGGATTAATTGTCGCACCCTTCAGCGTTTTACGCAGGTACGAGACGGACAAAAGATAGTTGCTTTGAGAAAAGCTGTTCGAATACCGGAAAGACAAAACCCCTACCTGCTCGCGCAGATAGGGGTTTTGCGAAATGAATCTTGACGATGACCTACTCTCACATGGGGAAACCCCACACTACCA
>NZ_JBVJLI010000030.1:0-30031 GCF_055584805.1 Pseudomonas sp. NPDC090752
CGCTCACGGCCCATCCATGGGCCGAAGCGCTTGACGGGCTCCTGCCCGTCACCTCCCTCCGCAAGACCTGCGCTCGGCCTCCTGAAGTCGCATTCGCAGTGTCTGATCTCTAGCGCGCTTAGAAGCAAGATCAAAAGCCAAAGCCAAAGCCAAAGCCAAGGATGTGTTTTTGCTCTGCAACTTATTGATTTTGCTTGGGCTATCCGCCTACGTGATTGTGCACCTTGCAATGCAGGTATAGACTTTGCACATTGTTCATCAAAGGCCCCCTGCGGTCCTTCCGACCGCCCGCGAGCATGAAACCACCGATCCAGTTGCCCCTGGGTGTGCGCCTGCGCGATGACGCCACCTTCATCAACTACTACCCGGGCGCCAATGCTGCGGCATTGGGCTACGTCGAGCGGCTGTGCGAAGCCGACGCCGGCTGGACCGAAAGCCTCATCTACCTGTGGGGCAAGCAGGGTGTCGGTCGCAGTCACCTGTTGCAGGCCGCGACGCACCGGTTCCAGCAACGCGGCGAAGCCGCTGTGTACCTGCCGCTGGCGCAATTGCTCGACCGTGGCGTCGAACTGCTCGATTACCTGGCGCAATATGAGCTGGTGTGCATCGACGACTTGCACGTCATTGCCGGCAAGGCGGATTGGGAAGAGGCAATGTTCCACCTGTTCAACCGCTTGCGCGACAGCGGCCGACGTTTGCTGCTGGCCGCTTCGGCTTCACCCCGCGAACTGCCGATCAAACTGCCCGATCTCAAGTCTCGCTTGACCCTTGCGCTGGTGTTCCAGATGCGTGGCCTGTCCGATGAAGACAAGCTGCGCGCCTTGCAACTGCGGGCCTCGCGCCGTGGTCTGCACCTGACGGACGAAGTCGGCCATTTCATTCTTACCCGTGGCACCCGCAGCATGAGCGCACTGTTCGACCTGCTCGAGCGCCTCGACCAGGCTTCATTGCAGGCGCAACGCAAGTTGACCATCCCGTTCCTGAAGGAAACGCTCGGCTGGTAAGCCCGTAACCACGGGGCTTGCAGCGCGAAGTCAGAAAAGTCACATCTTTTTCGATAAAATTTGCAAATGGCCATGATAGAGGGCATAGTTTCCCCCTTCTAAAGGATTACAGACACGGTCGTGCCCATGCTAAAGCGCTTCGCACCCCTCGTGCCCCTCGCACTCGTGACCCTGTTGATTGGCTGCGCGGCACAAAGCCCAGTCTCCCAGCCTCAGGATCACACTCCGGTTGCCTCGCAATCGGCGACCAAGGCCAAGGCTTCGGTTTCTTCCGTCTTTGGTGAGCAGGAAGAACTGGCCACTGAAGATGACATTCAGGCGTTCTCCAGCGACAGCAAGCCTTACCAGCTGCCGGTACTGGCGGATAGCATTCTAGAGCGCGGCATGTCGTTGATCGGCACCCGTTACCGCTTCGGTGGTACCTCGCAAGCATCAGGCTTCGACTGCAGCGGCTTCATCGGTTATCTGTTCCGCGAGGAGGCCGGCATGAATCTGCCGCGTTCGACCCGCGAAATGATCAACGTCGATGCGCCGAAAGTGGCCCGCAACAAGCTCAAGCCGGGCGACCTGCTGTTCTTCAGCACCAACGGCCGTGGCCGTGTCAGCCATGCCGGTATCTACCTGGGTGACAACCAGTTCATCCACTCCAGCAGCCGCCGCAGCGGTGGCGTGCGCATCGACAACCTCGGTGACCGCTACTGGAGCAAGACCTTCATCGAAGCCAAGCGTGCCTTGGCGATGGCGCCGACCACCAATATCGCGCGCAACTGATATCAAAATGATATACCCTGCCGCGGCGGCGATGCTTGAAAAAAGCTCGCCGCCGTGCGCATTTACAGAATGCGTCTAATCTAATCTCTCAACACTTTTCGGCTGCGGCCCTGCGGTCTCAGACAGGATGTTCTGGCCATGGCGATGATGGCGCGTTTCGCATTCCTTTCCCTGGTGGCATTGCTTGCCGCCTGCTCCAGCCGTGCTCCGGCCCCGGTCCCGGTCGTTCAGCCAAAAATCACCTATAGCCAGCCTGATGGCTCGCCGATTGCCGACGACGTGCTGATCCGCGCGATCGGCCTGGTCGGTACGCCCTATCGCTGGGGCGGAAACACGCCAGACTCCGGGTTCGATTGCAGCGGCCTGATTGGCTATGTCTACCGCGATGCTGCGGGTATCAGCCTGCCGCGCTCCACGCGTGAAATGATCGTCATGCGTGCACCAACCGTCGCAATCAACTCGCTGCAGTCGGGCGACCTGGTGTTCTTCGCCACCAGTGGCGGGTCGCAGGTCAGCCATGCCGGCATCTATGTGGGCGAAGGCCGCTTCGTGCATGCGCCTTCAGCCGGGGGCACCGTGCGCCTGGACTATCTGTCCAACAGTTACTGGTCGAAGGCTTACCTGCAAGCCAAGCGGGTGATTCCTCAGGGACATCTGGCACAGAACCCCTAGGGCGCCTTGCTGACCCGCCACACCACATTGCCCACATCGTCAGCCACCAACACGCCCCCGCGCTGGTCGCTGACTACCCCTACCGGTCGGCCCATGGCCTTGCCATCCTCGTCGAGAAAGCCGCTGAGCAGCTCGACCGGTTTGCCGTTGGGCTTACCTGCGTTGTCGAACGGCACGAAGATCACCTTGTAGCCACTGTGTGGCTTGCGGTTCCACGAACCATGCTGGCCAACGAATGCGCCGTGATCAAACGGCGCGGGCAGCACGCCCGGTTGGGCGAATGCCAGCCCCAGTGAGGCGGTATGGGGCCCCACTGCATAGTCAGGCATTATGGCCCGGGCAACCTTTTGCGGATCTTGCGGCTTGACGCGTTCATCGACATGCTGCCCGTAATAACTGTAGGGCCAGCCATAGAAGCCGCCGTCCTTGACCGAGGTGATGTAGTCCGGCACCAGGTCACTGCCGATCTCGTCACGTTCGTTGACTGCGGTCCACAAATTGCCGGTACGCGGCTCCCAGTCCAGGCCATTGGGGTTGCGCAAGCCTGAGGCAAAGATGCGGTGCGCGCCGCTGGCCGCATCAACCTCCCAGATGGCCGCGCGGCCCTGCTCCTGGTCCATGCCGTTCTCGCCGACATTGCTGTTGGAACCCACGGTCACGTATAGCTTCTTGCCGTCGGCGCTGGCAATCACGTTCTTGGTCCAGTGATGGTTCAGGCGGCCGCCGGGCAAGTCGGTGACTGCAGTGCCTGGCTCGCGGATCTGCGTGGCGCCTGGCATGTACTGAAAACGCAGCAGCCTGTCGGTGTCGGCGACATAGAAATCGTTGCCGACCAGGGTCATGCCGAACGGTGAGTTGAGCCCTTCTATAAAGGTCGTGCGCAGCTCAGCCACGCCGTCACGGTCGGCATCGCGCAGCAGCGTGATGCGGTTGGCGCTGGGCACCGTTGCGCCTGCGCGCTTCATCGCCTTGCCCATGACCCAGCCACGCAGGCCCTTGCCGTCATCAGGCTTGGGTGGGGCATTGGTTTCGGCCACGAGCACGTCGCCGTTGGGCAGCACGTACAGCCAGCGCGGGTGGTCGAGCTTGTCGGCGAAGGCCAGCACTTGCGTGCCCGCCGCCGCCTTGGGCTTGGCGCCGCTCGGCCAACCGATGGCGGGGGCGACGTTGAGGGTGGGAATCAGTGCCGGGTTGGGCGCGGGCAACTGCGGTACGGGACCGCTGCCCTCATCGACGCGCAGCAGGGCAGTGTCGCCGCATCCCGCCAGACAGGCGCCGAACGCCCAAGGTAGAAGCATGCCGATGGGTTTCATGTGCGCCACCCTCCGAACTAGGTCTTTCAATATTCAGAGCACAACGCAGCACGACTGGTTCAGCCGCTGGCAGCATCCGGTTACCTAATCTGGCGGGGCATGGGGCGCAAGGATAGTGGCCCGAAATCAAGCTCTGGAGTGAAGCATGGGTGATATCAGCGAGAAAACGGCCCGCCGCCTCGAAGCCATGGATGCAGCGCGGCCCCTGGTCAAGCTGGTGGACGCCATCGTCCGCGATTATCCCGACCCCTACGTGCTGGCGAGCCAGCACGCCACGCGTATTCTGCGCAAGCACACGGGGAGGGACATAGATCCGCGTTTCGTCTGGTGGCATCAGTTCAACAACGAGCAAAGCAGCCCTCGCGCGTTCACTGGCTGGGAGCACAGCGGACCGCCGCAAAAATCCCTGGTGATCCACGAATTGATGATCGATCGTTTCGACCTCTACTACCAGGAGGCCAGCGATGAACTCGACCAGCGTGGCGGCTTTTATCGACAGGGGCCGCACGCCATTACCTACGACGAGCGCAACGAAGTGCCAATGCTCGGTAGCGAGGTGCAGAAGGACTTCTGGGCGCTGGACTTCGCGGTGCTCTACCGCGCTGAAGTGGAGCGATTCTGGACTGCTTATGGCGCCAACTTCCGAGTGCTGGCCAAGGTCAACCTGTTGGCGCATGGTGCCCAAGCTCTGGAGAAAGGGCTGATCACAGCCCTTGATTGGCAGCGCTTGCGTGGCCTGGCTGCTGACGATCTGCCCGTTGACCTGCTACCCACGCTGGAGAGCCTGCAGCAGGAGCCCACGCACAATGTGCTGACGATCAACCGCTATGTGTTCGGTGAAGGGGACCGGTGGTGTCTGTTCGGCCTGGTGGCACCAGACGGCCGAGTCATGGCGTACATGCCCTGGTCCGAGGAAGCCGTCAAGGCATTCGATTCTGAAGCGGCGATGGCGACCTGGCTCTGCTGGCGGCTGCAGTCGAGCGCCAGACTGGATGCGTTTGTCAGCGGAGCGCACAGCAATCCTCGTGATTCGGCAGCCAAGCGCCTGATCAGGGTCCATTTGCAAGGTATCGCCGCAAGCCGCTCGGATGAGGCTGCGTTGATCGCCATGTCGCTGTTCAAGCGGCCACTTGGCAAGGACCTCTTTACCTACCTGGTGGAGCAGGCAAAGCTCGAGATGCAGGGTAATGCCCGGCTCATGCAAGACAATGCCGGTCTGCGTAAAGCCATGCTCAGTGGCTACCTGTCGGCGTTTCTGAGTGTCTTTGGTGGCTTTGCGCCCTTGGGTTGGCCGATATCGCTCATGCTGTTGGGCGCCAGCCTTGGCAAGGTGGCACTGGATGTCGACGCTGCCCTGCAGGCCGGCGACGAGCAGAGTCGCAAGCAGGCACTGCGGGCGGCAATGCTCGAGAGTGTCTTCGCCAGCATGAACCTGATGGATGTCAGCTTCCAGTCGAGCTTCGCATTGCTGTCCTATGAAGCCCCTCCCCATGAAACGGAGGTTTCACTGGAAAACTGGCAGCTGACGGAGGCTTCGAGCTTGCCTGCGCAGGTGCGCGACAGCAACACCCTGCTCACCTCAGAGGCTGGCCAGGCGGGCCGCTTGCGTGGCATTCATGTCAATGACGATGGCAGTTGCTGGATTACCCTGCAGGGCCTGCCTTACCGCGTTCGTTACGATCACGAACTGGCGGTGTGGTTGGTGGTCGCCGGGGACAATCCGTTTGCCTTCAGCCCCCTTCATCCGGTGCGCCTGAACGAGGCAGGCGAGTGGGAGCTGCTGGCACCGCCGCGCTTGCTCGGCGGTGCGCCGCCGGCGGTAAATGGCATGCAGAGCGCAGCTTCGTCGTTCTGGGATACCTATACGGTTGCGGACGCGGCCAAGAGCAAGAAACTGTCCGCGTATGCGCTAGGGCGCCAGAAGGCGCTGCTCAAGGGTTGGCCGATCCCTGAGCTGGAGCGTGGCCGCGCGCCGGATCTGGATGACCGCGGCATGGATTGCGTGATGCGGGGAGGACGAACCGATTACTCCTATCGCTATGGACGCGAATATTTCAACACATTGATCGAGTACTACACCGGTGACGAATCGAAAGTGAATGATGTGTTCCGTTCCGGGGCCTACTATTTCGGCGACGAGGATGCCTACATCAGCGACCTCGCCGATAGCTTGGAGCGGTTGCCAAAAAGTGATCAGGTTCGGCTGTACCGGGGTGGCCATCGTTCGCGTGGGACCAGCGGAGAGCGCTACCGAAACGGCGAGCTGCGTATAGGTGATGTGGTGGTCAACACCGACCTTACGTCGTTCACCGAAAACCCCTACAAAGCCGCCGATTTTGCTTGCCTGCCCTCAGCGGATGCGCCAGGGGGCCTGCCAGGGCTGTTCGATGACAGCTCGGTCATCTTCGAACTGCCGCCAGGCGACTATCAGCATGCAACACCGATCAGCGCCTTCTCGCTGTATTGGGATGAAGCCGAAACCCTGCTGTTGCCGGGCAACTATTTTCGCATCGACGCCCTGGAACAGGTTTATGGCGAACATTACCGATTCGTCAAAGTCACGTTGAAGAGGACCAGCAAGCCTGCGTCTGGCCCTGTGTATGATTTGCGAACGGGGCTCGCATTCGATTTTGCGGCCTATCGGTCCCGCTTCAGGACCTCATCGCTTGTTGACCGTTTTTTCCCAGGGTGATGCTTGAGTCATCGGCGGCGAGGAGGCATGACGCGCACGCCAAATCGCCCCACTTCGATTGACGCTCCCCTTTCAACCCTCTAACCTTCGCGCGTGTTTCAGGTGCCCTGCCAGCCTCGTCTGGGCAGGGTGAAACTGGGAAGCCGGTGGGCGCCAACATGGCGCGAGTCCGGCGCTGCCCCCGCAACGGTAGGTGAGTCAAACGCCGCGCACAGCCACTGGATGCCAGCATCCGGGAAGGCGCGCAGGCCCGGGCCAAGGCCCGCTCACGAGCCCGGAGACCGGCCTGTTACTGCCAACGGCATCACGGAGGGTGATGCGCGGTGCTCCGCGGCCTCTGGTCACGGCCCCTGCGCGCTCTCCGCCTGCCTGTCTATCGACCTGTCGCCGCTGCTTCGCATGGCGTCAGCCTGCGGAGAACCCCCCATGAGCGAACCCACCGAACGCGACGAACGCCACCTGGCGCGCATGCTGCGCAAAAAGGCGATCATCGACGAGCGCATCGCCAATTCCCCCAACGAATGCGGCCTGCTGCTGGTGCTCACTGGCAACGGCAAAGGCAAGAGCAGCTCGGCCTTCGGCATGCTCGCCCGCGCCCTGGGCCATGGCATGCAGTGCGGCGTGGTGCAGTTCATCAAGGGCCGCAACAGCACCGGCGAGGAGCTGTTCTTCCGCCGTTTCCCCGAGCAGGTGCGCTATCACGTGATGGGCGAGGGCTTTACCTGGGAAACTCAGGACCGCCAGCGCGACATCGCCGCCGCCGAAGCGGCCTGGGCAGTGTCGCGCCAGCTGCTGCAAGACCCGAGCGTGCAGTTCGTGGTGCTGGACGAACTGAACATCGCCCTCAAGCACGGTTACCTCGACCTTGACCAGGTGCTCTCCGACATCCAGGCGCGGCCACCGATGCAGCATGTGATCGTCACCGGCCGTGCGGCCAAGCCCGAAATGATCGAGCTGGCCGACACCGTCACCGAGATGGGCATGCTCAAGCATGCGTTCCAGGCGGGCATCCGCGCGCAGAAGGGCGTGGAACTGTGAGCCACACGCGACACTGCCCCGCTGTACTGATTGCGGCCCCGGCGTCCGGCCAGGGCAAGACCACCGTGACCGCGGCCCTGGCCCGCCTGCACCGCAACCTCGGGCGTACGGTCCGGGTCTTCAAATGCGGGCCTGACTTTCTCGACCCGATGATCCTCGAGCGCGCCAGCGGTGCTCCGGTGTACCAACTCGACCTGTGGATGATCGGCGCCGAGGAAAGCCGGCGCCTACTCTGGGACGCAGCGGGCGAGGCCGACCTGATCTTGATCGAAGGCGTCATGGGGCTATTCGACGGCACCCCGTCGAGCGCCGACCTGGCGCGCCATTTCGGTGTACCGGTGCTGGCCGTGATCGACGGTACGGCCATGGCCCAGACCTTTGGCGCCCTGGCCCTGGGCCTGGCGCGCTATCAGGCCGACCTGCCGTTCGCCGGTGTACTGGCCAACCGGGTCGGCAGCCTGCGTCATGCGCAACTGCTCGAAGGCAGCCTGACCGAGGGCCTGCGCTGGTACGGCGGGTTGTCGCGCGAGCGCGGCATCGAACTGCCCAGCCGCCACCTGGGGTTGGTGCAGGCCAGTGAGCTGAATGACCTGGATGCACGCCTGGACGCGGCCGCCGAGGCCCTGGGCAGCAGTTGCGACGCCGCGCTGCCGCCGCCGGTGGCCTTTGCCGAGCCCGAACCGCAGCCGTGCCCCGCGTCGCTGGCCGGTGTGCGCATCGGCGTGGCGCAGGACGAAGCCTTTGCCTTCACCTACGGCGCCAACCTCGACCTGCTGCGCAACCAGGGTGCTCACCTGGTGTTCTTCTCGCCGCTGCACGATCAGGCACTGCCGGAAGTCGACAGTCTGTACCTGCCGGGCGGTTACCCCGAACTGCATCACCAGGCGCTGGCCGCCAACGCCCCCATGTGCGCCGCGATCCGTGCCCACCACGCCGAAGGCAAGCCCTTGCTGGCCGAATGCGGCGGCATGCTCTATCTGCTCGATGCCCTGACCGACGTGGCCGGTGAGCGTGCGGCGCTGCTCGGCCTGCTGCCGGGCGAAGCGACTATGCAGAAACGCCTGGCAGCCCTGGCCCTGCAGGCCGTGGAGTTGCCGGAAGGCACCCTGCGTGGGCACACCTACCACCATTCGCTGACCAACACCGAACTGGAGCCGATTGCCCGTGGCCTGAGCCCCAATGGTGGGCGAGGCAACGAGGCGGTCTACCGCCTGGGCCGGCTCACTGCGTCGTACGTACACTTTTATTTCCCGTCCAATCCTGAGGCGGCGGCGGCGCTGTTGCGACCATGAGCGAACACGCCTTCAGTGACGCCGAGCGCGCCGCCGTCTACCGCGCCATCGGCGAACGCCGTGACATGCGCCACTTCGCCGGTGGCACGGTCGCCCCTGAAGTGCTCGGCCGCCTGCTCGGCGCCGCGCATCAGGCGCCCAGCGTCGGCTTAATGCAGCCGTGGCGTTTCATCCGCATTACCCAGGGTGAGCTGCGTGGGCGCATCCAGGCGCTGGTGGAAGCGGAGCGGATGCGCACGGCCGAGGCCCTGGGCGAGCGCAGCGATGCATTCATGAAGCTCAAGGTCGAAGGCATCAACGACTGCGCCGAACTCTGGGTGGCGGCGTTGATGGACAATCGCGAACCGCACATATTCGGCCGGCGGACGCTGCCGGAGATGGACCTGGCCTCGCTGGCCTGCGCCATTCAGAACCTGTGGCTGGCCGCCCGTGCCGAAGGGCTGGGGATGGGCTGGGTGTCGCTGTTCGACCCGCAGGCACTGGCGGGGCTGCTCGGCATGCCCGCCGGCGCCAAGCCGGTCGCCGTGCTGTGCCTGGGGCCCGTCACCGAATTCTATCCGGCACCGATGCTGGTGCTGGAAAGCTGGGCCGAAGAACGGCCCTTGAGCGACATGCTGTTCGAAAACCACTGGGGAGAGCGCTAATGAGCGTGGCCTTGCTGACCGTGGCCGGGGTGGCCCTGGACGCGTTGCTGGGTGAGCCGCAACGGCGCCACCCGCTGGTCGCCTTCGGCAACCTGGCATCAAGCCTGGAGCGACGTTTGAATGCCGGCGGGCGAGGCTGGCGCAGCCATGGCGTGAGCGCCTGGTTCCTGGCCGTGGTGCCTTTGACCCTGGTGGCACTGATCCTGTCCTGGCTGCCCTACATCGGCTGGCTGGTGGACGTGCTTGCGCTGTATTGCGCGCTGGGCCTGCGCAGCCTGGGCGAGCATGTGCTGCCGGTCGCCAGCGCCTTGCGCCAGGGCGACCTGGAAGAGGCGCGGCGGCGTGTCGGCTATCTGGTCAGCCGTGAAACCCGCGAGCTGGACGAGCCCGCCGTGGCCCGAGCGGCAACCGAGTCGGTCCTGGAAAACGGCAGCGACGCGGTATTTGCGGCGTTGTTCTGGTTCATCGTGGCCGGCGCGCCGGGTGTGGTGCTGTACCGCCTGAGCAATACCCTCGATGCCATGTGGGGTTATCGCAACGAACGCTTCGAACGCTTCGGCTGGTGTGCGGCGCGCATCGATGACGTGCTCAACTATATTCCCGCAAGGTTGGTAGCGCTGACCTACGCGCTGCTTGGCAAAACGCGCCTGGCGTTGGCCTGCTGGCGCAAGCAGGGGCCGCTGTGGGACAGCCCGAATGCCGGGCCCGTGATGGCGTCCGGCGCTGGAGCACTGGGCGTCGAACTGGGCGGCCCGGCGGTGTACCACGGCGAACTGCACGAGCGCCCGCGCCTGGGCGAAGGTCCGATGGCCGATGCCGACGCTATCGAGCGCGGCTGGGGCCTGGTGCAGCGCGGCGTGTGGCTGTGGTTGCTGGTGATCTGTGTAGGAGCGTATTGGAATGCTTGAACACGGTGGTCGCCTGCTGCGCGCGGTACGGCAATACGGGATTGCTCGCGAAAACTGGCTCGACCTGTCCAGCGGTATCGCGCCGTGGCCTTTCACGGTCCCGCCGATTCCAGTGGATGCCTGGGCGCGCCTGCCGGAGACCGAGGACGGTCTCGAAGCGGCGGCTCGCGCCTATTACGGCGCCCGCCAATTGTTGGCAGTAGCCGGTTCGCAGGCGGCGATCCAGGCCTTGCCGCATCTGCGCCCGAGTGGTCGTGTCGGTGTGCTGTCGCCTTGCTACGCGGAACACCCGCAGGCCTGGCAGCGAGCAGGGCATGAATTAGTTGAACTGGACGAAGCCCAGGTCGAGACGGTTGTCGAGAGCCTCGACGTGCTGGTGCTGGTCAACCCGAACAACCCGACTGGCCGCCGTGTGCCCCGCGAGCAACTGCTGGCCTGGCATGCCCGCCTGGCTGCGCGGGGCGGGTGGCTGGTGGTGGATGAAGCCTTCATGGACAACACCCCCGCACACAGTGTGGTCGACTGTGCCGAGCGTCACGGGCTGATCGTGCTGCGCTCGTTTGGCAAATTCTTCGGCCTGGCCGGTGTGCGGCTTGGCTGCGTAGTGGCTGAACTGTCGCTGCTGCAACGCCTGGGCGACCTGCTTGGCCCGTGGACCGTCAGCGGCCCGACCCGTGTCCTGGCCCAGACCTGTTTCGCCGACCTGGCCGCACATCAGGTGCAGATCGAGCGCTGTGCCCAGGCCAGTCAACGCCTGGCCGTGCTGCTGCAAAGCACCGGCCTTGCGCCTGCCGGCGGCTGCGACCTGTTCCAGTACGTGCGCAGCGAGCGTGCTGCCCACCTGCATGATTTCCTCGCCCGCCGCGGCATCCTCGTGCGGCTGTTCGCGCAGCCGCCAGCCGTGCGCCTGGGGCTGCCCGCCTGCGCTGCCGATGAACACCGCCTGGCACTGGCCCTGGCTGACTATCACAAGGAAATGGCATGACCACCCTCATGGTGCAAGGCACCACCTCCGATGCCGGCAAGAGCACGCTGGTCACTGCGCTGTGCCGCTGGCTGCTGCGCCAAGGCGTCGCCGTGGTGCCGTTCAAGCCGCAGAACATGGCGCTTAACAGCGCAGTCACCGCCGACGGTGGCGAGATCGGCCGGGCCCAGGCGGTGCAGGCCCAGGCCTGCCGCCTGGCGCCGCACACCGACATGAACCCGGTACTGCTCAAGCCCAACAGTGACACCGGCGCGCAAGTGATCATCCATGGCCGTGCGGTCACCAGCATGAACGCGGTGGCCTATCACGACTACAAGGCCATCGCCATGCAAGCGGTGCTGGCCTCCCATCAGCGGCTGAGCGCGGCGTATCCGGTGGTGATGGTCGAAGGGGCGGGTTCACCGGCAGAAATCAACCTGCGTGCCGGTGACATCGCCAACATGGGCTTCGCCGAAGCGGTCGACTGCCCGGTGATCCTGGTGGCTGACATCAACCGGGGCGGGGTCTTCGCCCATCTGGTCGGCACCCTCGAATTGCTGTCGCCGAGCGAGCAGGCCAGGGTCAAGGGCTTTGTCATCAACCGCTTCCGTGGTGACATCGCCTTGCTGCAGCCGGGCCTGGACTGGCTCGAACAGCGTACCGGCAAACCGGTGCTGGGCGTGCTGCCGTATGTCACCGACCTGCACCTGGAGGCCGAGGATGGCATCGATGTTCGCCAGGCGGCCAAGGATGAGCGTGTGCTCAAGGTGATCGTCCCGGTGCTGCCACGCATCAGCAACCACACCGACTTCGATCCGTTGCGCCTGCATCCGCAGGTGGACTTGCAGTTCATCGGCCCCGGCCAGCCGATTCCGCCGGCCGACTTGATCATCCTGCCCGGCTCCAAGAGCGTGCGCGGTGACCTGGCGCAATTGCGCGAGCGCGGATGGGACACGGCGATCGCCCGGCACCTGCGTTATGGCGGCAAGCTTATCGGTATTTGTGGTGGTCTGCAGATGCTCGGCCAGCACGTGCACGATCCGCTCGGCCTGGAAGGGCCTGCGGGCTCCAGCGCCGGGTTAGGCCTGCTCGATTACGCCACGGTGCTCGAAGCCGAGAAGCAACTGCGTAACGTCGCTGGGGTGTTGAACCTTGAGCAAGCGCCTGTAGCCGGATACGAGATCCATGCCGGTGTCACCCATGGCCCAGCGCTGGAGCGTCCCGCCATGCAGCTGGCCGATGGCCGCAGGGACGGCGCCATCAGCGACGATGGGCTGATCCTCGCCACTTACCTGCATGGCCTGTTCGAAGGCAGCCAGTCGTGCGCGGCACTGCTGCGCTGGGCGGGCCTGGAGCAGGTGCAGCAGGTCGATTACGAAGCCCTGCGCGAGCGCGATATCGAGCGCCTGGCCGACCTTGTCGAAAACCACCTGGATACCGCGCTGCTGCGCACGCTGTGTGGAGTCGCCTGACATGCGCAACCTTATCCTCGGCGGCGCCCGTTCGGGCAAGAGCCGCCTGGCTGAACAACTGGCTGCCGAGAGCGGCCTGCCAGTGACCTACATCGCCACCAGCGAACCGCTCGATGGCGAAATGAACGAACGGGTGCGCCTGCACCGTCAACGCCGTCCGAGCGACTGGGGGTTGATCGAAGAGCCCCTGGCCCTGGCCGCGGTGCTGCGCGCTGAAGCCGCCGAAGGCCGCTGCCTGTTGGTGGACTGCCTGACCCTGTGGCTGACCAACCTGCTGATGCTCGACGACGATCAGCGCCTGGCCGAGGAGCGCGACGCGCTGCTCGACTGCCTGACGCAATTGCCCGGCACGGTCATCCTGGTCAGCAACGAAACCGGCCTGGGCGTGGTGCCCATGGGCGAGCTGACCCGGCGCTATGTCGACCTGGCCGGCTGGCTGCACCAGGCCGTCGCCGAACGCTGCCAGCGCGTGGTACTGACCGTGGCTGGCCTGCCCCTGATGCTCAAAGGACCTGCACTATGAACTCGACCTGGTGGCGTGACGCCTGCCAACCCCTCGACAGCGCCGCCATGGACCAGGCCCGCGCGCGCCAGCAACAGCTGACCAAGCCGGCTGGGTCGCTCGGCCAGCTGGAAGGCCTGGCGGTGCAGTTGGCCGGCCTGCAGGGGCGTGAACGACCGACCCTGGAGCAGGTCGCCATCAGCATTTTCGCCGGTGACCATGGCGTGGTGGAGGAGGGCATTTCGGCCTACCCGCAAGCGGTGACCGGGCAGATGCTGCGCAACTTCGTCGGCGGCGGTGCGGCGATCAGCGTGCTGGCGCGCCAACTGCAAGCCAGCCTTGAAGTGGTCGACCTGGGCACTATCGATCCGGCACTGCAATTGCCAGGTGTGCGCCACCTGCGTCTGGGCGCGGGTACCGCCAACTTCGCCCGCCAGCCCGCCATGACCGAGCCACAGTTGCAGGCTGCCCTGCAGGCTGGCCGTGACAGCGTGCAGCGTGCTGCGGACAACGGCGCCCAGTTGTTCATCGGCGGCGAGATGGGCATCGGCAACACCACCGCCGCAGCGGCGTTGGCCAGCACGCTGCTGGCGTGCCCTGCGCGTGACCTGAGCGGACCGGGCACGGGCCTGGACAGCGCGGGTGTACGCCACAAGGCTGAAGTGATCGAGCGCGCCCTGGTGCTGCACGGCCTGCGGGCCGACGACCCGCTGCAGGCACTGGCCTGTGTCGGTGGTTTCGAGATCGCGGCGCTGGCCGGCGCCTACCTGGCCTGCGCACAGCAAGGCATTGCAGTGCTGGTGGATGGTTTCATCTGCAGCGTCGCCGCGCTGGTGGCGGTGCGCCTCAATCCGCAGTGCCGCGCGTGGCTGCTGTTCGCCCATCAGGGCGCCGAGCCTGGGCACAAGGCGTTGCTTGAAGCCTTGCAAGCCGAGCCACTGTTGGCGCTGGGCCTGCGCCTCGGCGAGGGCAGCGGTGCTGCCTTGGCAGTGCCGCTGATGCGCCTGGCGTGCGTGCTGCACGGGCAGATGGCGACGTTTGCCGAAGCGGCCGTGGCGGACCGGCCGGCATGATTCTCGACCTGCTGCGCCACGGTGAAACCGAACAGGGCGGCGGCCTGCGCGGCAGCCTCGACGATGCCTTGACTGAGCACGGCTGGACGCAGATGCGCAGTGCTGTGCGTGAGCGCGGGCCGTGGCAGGTGCTGGTCAGCTCGCCCCTGCAGCGCTGCGCGCGGTTCGCTGACGAGCTGGGTGCACACTTGAGCTTGCCGGTGCAGCGCGAGGCCGATCTGCAAGAGTTGCATTTCGGCGAATGGGAGGGGCGCAGCGCCTTGCAGATCATGCAGACCCAAGCCGACGAGCTGGGGCAGTTCTGGGCCGACCCTTATGGCTACACACCGCCCGGGGGCGAGCCGGTGAGCGCGTTTGCCGAGCGGGTACTGGCCGCCATTGCTCGCCTGCACCAGCAGCATGCCGGCAAGCAGGTGCTGCTGATCACCCACGGCGGCGTCATGCGCCTGCTGCTGGCGCGGGCGCGGGGTTTGCCCAGGGAGCAGTTGCTGCAGGTCGAAGTGGGCCATGGTGCGCTGTTGCGCGTGAGGCTGCTTGAGGGCGGGCAACTGGAAGAGGTGCGCTGAGGTGTTGCCGTTCTGGATTGCCCTGCAGTTTCTCAGCAGCCTGCCGGTGCGCTTGGCAGGGATGCCCGAACCTCGTGAAATGGGGCGCTCGCTGCTGTGCTATCCGCTGGTCGGCCTGTTGTTCGGTGTGCTGCTGTGGTTGGCCAGCCACCTGCTGCAAGGCACACCTGCGCCGTTGCAGGCGGCCTTGCTGCTGACACTGTGGGTGCTGCTCAGCGGCGCATTGCATTTGGACGGCTTGGCAGACAGCGCCGATGCCTGGCTGGGTGGGTTCGGCGACCGTGAACGCACCTTGCAGATCATGAAGGACCCACGCAGTGGGCCAATTGCCGTGGTGACCCTGGTATTGGTGCTGCTGCTGAAGTTCTGCGCACTGTGGGTGCTGATCGAGCACGGCGCGGGAGCGTTACTGGTGCTGGCGCCAGTGATAGGGCGGGCGGCGATGCTTGGGCTGTTCCTTGGAACGCCGTACGTGCGCCAGGGCGGCCTGGGGCAGGCGCTTGCCGAGCATCTGCCGCGCCGCGCAGCTGCCTGGGTATTGTTGGGCACCCTGTTGCTGTGCCTGGTGCTGGGTGGTTGGAGTGCGGTTTGGCCTTTGGCGTTGGCGCTTGGCGGGTTCTGCTGGTTGCGCCGGCGGATGTGTCAGAGGCTGGGCGGGACCACCGGGGATACGGCCGGGGCGATGTTGGAGCTGCTCGAACTCGTTGTCGTACTGGCGCTGGCGTTGGCAACTTCCAGCAACGCATGAGTCACTGATTCCTGAATTGAAGGGGCGTATCTTGGGCCGCTCCAAAAATAACCAGGTTGGCCCTCATGTATCGCTGGATCCTTACTGGCCTGCTCGTGCTGCAGACGCTTTCGGCCACCGCCGCCGACCTGATCGACTTCTGGGACACGCCACGCCACGGCGGTAACAGCTTCAACCGGCTGCCTCCGGATCACGCTTACTTCAAGGCCCTGAGCGGCTATGGTGCTACGTGGGTACGGCTTTCCTACGACAAATGGCAGCCAGCGCAGCGCGACTTTCTGTTGGGCAATGCCGACCATTACCAAGGCCTTCCCAAGGCAGACCTCAAGCAGTTACGTGACGTCCTCGATCGCGCTCACCAGGCAGGCCTCAAGGTCGTGATCGCGCCCTTGTCCCTGCCGGGCATGCGCTGGTCGCAAAACAACGGGGGCCAGTTCGATGACCGATTGTGGCAAGACAAAGCTTACTGGTCACAGGCCGCCGACTTCTGGCGAGACCTGGCACGTGAGCTGAAAGACCACCCGGCCGTTGCCGCATACAACCTGATCAACGAGCCGGCACCGGAGAAAGAGGGCGGGCTGGCCGAACACGCTCCTGGGCAACGCATGCAGCAGTGGTATGCCCGCGAGCAAGGCGGCGCCCGCGATTTGCCAGGCTTGTACCGGCAGGTGCTTTCTGCAATCCGTGAAGTGGATGCGCTCACCCCGGTGATGCTCGATGCGGGCTGGTACGCCGCTGCCGATGCCTTCAGCTATTGGCCAGAGCCGCTAAAGGATAAGCGTGTGCTCTACAGCATCCATATGTATGAGCCTTATGCCTCTACCAGCGCGCCAAACATGACGCGCAAGCAGCCGCTTGCCTACCCTGGGCCGGTGCCTTTCGCCGGCGAGACCCAGCAGTGGGATGGCCGGCGTGTGTCGCAATACCTCGAACACCCGATAGCGTGGCTGGATGCCATGAATGTGCCCCGTACTCGGCTGGTAGTCGGTGAGTTTGGTTGCATGCGACGGCTGCCCGGCTGTAAGCAGTACCTTGAGGACGTCCTCGACGTGCTGGGCCGCAACCAGTTGCATTGGGCGTTCTACAGCTTTCGCGAAGACAGCTGGGAGGGCATGGATTACGAATTAGGTTCGGCCAAGGTCCCATGGCGCTATTGGCAGGCCATCGAAAAGGGGGCGCCCGATCCATTGGCCCGCCAGGCCACGGCCGAATTCGAGCCGATCCGCCGTCGCTTGAATCCCGAGTAATATTGAAACTTCTTGCAACATCCAAGGTGCGGGTATATACACGTAATCATGTTGACCAGTGAATGCATCTGCACCCATCTGCGTCGCGCCGCCCGTGGGGTGAGCCGGCATTACGACGAAGCCCTTGTCGGCTTCGGCATCAATGTCGCTCAGTTTTCCCTGCTGCGCCATCTACAGCGGCTCGACCGTCCGAGTATCACCGTCCTGGCCGAGGCTATGGGCCTTGAGCGCAGCACGTTGGGCCGCAACCTGCGAGTGCTGGAGGCCGAAGGCTTGGTGGCACTGGCCGACGGTGACGACCAGCGCAACCGCGTGGTGCTGTTGACCGAGGCGGGGGCGCAGCGCGTTCAGGCGGCTTACCCGGCCTGGGAGCAAGCGCAGCACTTGTTGGTGGAGCGATTGGGCGAAGGGCAGCGCGACGCGTTGGTGCGTTTGCTGGGTCAGCTCGCCTGACTCATTACGACAATAAGCGGGTATATACCCGTACAACCTTGCGATGTGCTGGAGATAACGACAATGACTTCGGTTTGGCGAACCAGTGGATGGATACTGGCAGGGGCGGCGCTGATTCTGGCGTTATCACTCGGTGTGCGGCACGGCTTCGGTCTGTTTCTGGCGCCGATGAGCGCTGATTTCGGGTGGGGCCGCGAGGTGTTCGCCTTTGCCATCGCTCTGCAGAACCTTATCTGGGGCTTGGCCCAGCCCTTTGCTGGCGCGCTGGCCGACCGCCTTGGCGCCGCCCGGGTGGTAATCATCGGCGGCATCCTCTATGCCGTCGGGCTGTTGTTGATGAGCACCGCCGACTCGGCCTGGTCGCTGTCGCTCAGCGCCGGCCTGCTGATCGGTATCGGCCTGTCCGGCACCTCGTTCTCGGTCATCCTGGGCGTTGTTGGCCGCGCGGTCCCGGCAGAGAAGCGCAGCATGGCCATGGGTATCGCCAGTGCGGCCGGTTCGTTCGGCCAATTCGCCATGTTGCCCGGTACTCTGGGCTTGATCGAGTGGTTAGGCTGGTCGGCCGCCTTACTGGTGCTCGGTTTGCTGGTGGCGTTGATCGTGCCCTTCGTCGGCTTGCTGCGGGACCGTCCGCTGCCCAGCCACGGCGCCGAACAGACGCTGGGCCAGGCGCTGCACGAAGCGTGCTCGCACTCCGGGTTTTGGCTGCTGGCGCTGGGCTTCTTCGTCTGTGGGTTCCAGGTGGTATTCATTGGTGTGCACCTGCCGGCCTACCTGGTTGACCAGCATCTGGCGGCCACCACCGGCACTACCGTGTTGGCGCTGGTCGGGTTGTTCAACATCGTCGGAACCTACACGGCGGGCTGGCTGGGTGGGCGCATGTCCAAGCCACGCTTGCTGACGGCGCTGTACCTGCTGCGCGCGGTGGTGATCGTGCTGTTCCTGTGGGCGCCGGTGACCCAGTTCAGCGCCTATCTGTTCGGTATCGCCATGGGCCTGTTGTGGCTCTCGACCGTGCCATTGACCAATGGCACCGTGGCTGCGGTGTTCGGCGTGCGTAACCTGTCGATGCTGGGCGGCATCGTTTTCCTGTTCCATCAATTGGGGGCCTTCCTCGGCGGCTGGCTGGGCGGGGTGGTGTATGACCGAACCGGCAACTACGACCTGGTCTGGCAGATCTCGATCCTGCTCAGCCTGCTGGCTGCAGCGCTTAACTGGCCGGTGAGCGAACGCCCGGTCGCCCGCCTGCAGGCCCAGGCGGCATGAGCCGTTATCTGCTCCGTGGGCTGCTGGCCCTGGCCTGCGCGCTGCTGCTGTTTCTGGCGTGGTGGGGTTGGCATCGGGGCGGCATGGCGTTGATGCAACTGGGCATGGGCGTTTGTTAGGCGCTACCCTGCAAGTTCCAGGAATGTTCTTGCAGGAGACCAAACGATGCGTGCTCATGGGTTGATGTTGCCGTTGCTGGCTCTATTTGCCGCCAATTCCGGGTGGGCTGCGGATTGCCCGGCATTACTGCAGGGCAGCCTGCCGGAGTTGCGTGGCAAGGAGCAGGTCGACCTGTGCCAGCGCTTTGGTGGCAAGCCGCTGGTGGTGGTCAATACCGCCAGCTATTGCGGCTTTGCACCGCAGTTCGAGGGGCTAGAGAGTGCCTACAAGGAATATCACGAGCAGGGGTTGGAAATGCTCGGCGTGCCGTCTAACGACTTCAAGCAGGAAGACGCTGACAGCGAGAAGACGGCCAAGGTCTGCTATGCCAACTACGGCGTGACCTTCACCATGACCAAGACGCAGGCGGTACGTGGTAAGGATGCAATTCCACTGTTTGTCGGGCTGGCGGAGCAGAGCAGTGCGCCGAAGTGGAATTTCTACAAGTACGTGGTGGACCGCAAGGGCAAGGTGATCGGCAATTTCTCCAGCTTGACCAAGCCTGATGATCCGGCGTTCAGGGCCGCGATCGAAAAGGCGATTGCCTCGCAGCCATAAGCCGTCCTCGCTGTCGACCTGCTCTTGCTCTTGCTCTTGCTCTTGCTCTTGCTCTTGCTCGGCTTTTGCTCGGCTTTTGCTTCTAGTGCGCGATAGTCCAGACGACGCAAATTGCGACTTCAGGAGGCCGAGCGGAGGTCTTGCGGAGGGAGGTGACGGGCAGGAGCCCGTCAAGCGCTTCGGCCCATGGATGGGCCGTGAGCGCGGTCCTCCCGGGAGCAAGGCCGGAGTGAGGGAACCCCGGAGCGAAGCGTAGGGGCCGGATGATGGGAGCGGGCGGCTTTGGTTACTTTGGCCAAGACCAAAGTAACCCGCCGGAAGGGCGGAAAGGTGAATCGGCGCCGCCATCGCCAATGGATATGCTCGCAAAGCCCAAAGCCCAAAGCCCAAAGGCCAAAGGCCAAAGCCCAAAGCCCAAAGCCCAAAGCCCAAAGCCCAAAGCTACTTGTGTGGGTGTACGGTCAGTGTCACCAACCGCACAACCAGCGGCCTCACCATCAGCACGCAAATGAATGCAACCGGCATCGCCAATTGGTAAGCCTTGAGCACGTTCCCCAGGTACTGCGGATTAACGCCAGCATTGGCGGCGGTGATCACGAAGCACATCAGTAGCGCCATGATCGACGACATGTAGAACGCAAACACATACGGCGTGGCGCTGGAGTGCAGTTTGCGGCGGCTGCGCGCCTGGGGCAGGTTGTTCATGCGAACTCCTGGAAAATGGGTGGAGGCGCAGGTTAACAATGCTGGGCGCTTGGACTGTAGACCGCTGATATTGAGTTCTTTATAAAGAGATTCTTACGAATCGAAGGGCTCGACATGGACTTGCTCAACGCCATCCGCAGCTTTATCAAAGTGGTTGAAGCCGGCAGCGTCGCCGGCGGAGCGCGTAATCTGGGAATCAGCCCCGCTGCAGTCAGCCAGAATCTCTCGCGTCTGGAAAGTCATCTGCAAGTGCGCCTGCTCAGCCGCACTACGCGTAGCATGGCGTTGACCCCTGCCGGTAGTCTCTATTACGAGCGGGTGAGGCATATCGAGCGCGATTTGGTTCTAGCCGAACAGGCAGTCACTACGCCAGAAAGCGAACCTCAGGGGCGTCTTTGCATTGCTTCCACCTCGGCATTCGGCCGCCATGTGCTGGCCCCGCTGATACCCGCTTTCAGTGCCCGCTATCCTCAGCTTTCGATAGAGTTGATAACGACTGATCGACGTGTCAATCATGCCCGCGAAGACGTCGATGTCAGCCTGCGCATCGCCCCGCAACTGGAAGACCAACTGCTGGCGAGGCATATCGCACGCATTCCGTTCATCTGTTGTGCGTCTCCAGGCTACCTGGCCAGCGCTGGTTTGCCCGCCACTCCCGAGGCATTGCGTGAGCATCGTTGCCTGGTGTTCCGCTACCCGGTGGATGGACGTTTCCTGCGTTGGGGCTTCATACGTGATGGGCTGCGTTTCGAGGCGGAATTCGGGACGGTGCTGATCAGTGACGATATCGATGCGCTGACCCAGATGGCGCTCAACGATGGCGGTATCACCCGCCTGGCCGAGTTCATCGTTAGGCCACATCTCGCGTCCGGCGCGCTGGTGCCTTTGTTCGAGTACCGCGACGACCGTCACGCCTACGCCCAGACCGAGCCGATGGACGTCTACCTGTGCCTGGCTGACCGTTTTGCCCTGACCACGAAAGTGCGGGCCTTCATGGATTACCTGCGCGATTCGCTGGGTAGCAACTGGCAAATCCAGGCGTAAAAAAACCGCCACGTGGGCGGTTCTTCATGCAGCGGTACGAATCAGAAGCGGTAGGTGAGCGATGCACCGACACCGTGAGCGCTGTTCTCGTACTTGGCCTGGTAGCTGCCTTTGGTGGCGCTGACCTGGTTGACCTTGGTGTCCTCTTCCCACAGGTAGGAGTAGGCCACGTCAATGGTCATGTCGTCGTTCGGGCTCCAACCGGCACCCAGGCTGAACACCTTGCGATCGCCAGTCGGGATGCGCGGTGAACGGTCGTGGTTGTTGGTAGGCGACTGGTCGACGGTGAAGCCGGTGCGCAGTACCCATTCCTTATTCACCTTGTAGGATGCGCCAATGGCGTGTGCCCAGGTGTCATGCCAGTTCTGCTCTTCGCTGATGGTCTCGAATGCCGAGCCGGCCAGCGGAGCAGGCACATCGTTCTGCACGGTGATGGCTTCCAGGCGGCTCCAGCGGGTCCAGGTGCTGCCTGCATACAGGGTCCACTGGTCGTCGAGCTCATGGGTGACCGACAGGTCCACCGATTCCGGCGTCTTGATCTTCAGGGTCGCGTCGAACTTGTTGCCGTTGAAGGGGCCGATCAGCGGGGTGCTGACGCGGGTCTTGCCTTCGAGCTTGTAGTCGACCATGGAGTGGTAGGTCAGGCCGACGCGAGTACTGTCGGTGGCTTGTACCAGGATACCGATGTTGTAACCGACGGCGGTATCGTCGCCCTTGATCTTCACTTCGCCGTCGTTGCGGCCCGGCGTGAAGGGGTTGATCAGGCTCGAACCCAGTTCACCCTTGATGCGGTTGATGGTTGGACCAAAACCGATCGACACCTTGTCGTTGAAGGCGTAGCTGATGGTTGGCTGGAAGGTGACAACTTCAACGTGGCTTTTCTTGCCCCAGTAGCGCGCGGCATCGTCGCTGCCGTAGTCGGTAACCAGGCCGAACGGTACGTAGACGCCAAAACCGACGCTCCAGTGATCATCGATCGGTTTGACGTAGTAACCCATCGGTACGCCGACTACAGGCACCATGTCACCGTCGGTCTCCCCCCCGAGGTTGCTGCCAGGGCCCGAGATGTCAGACTTGGCAATGACGGCCGCGCCGCCCACGGTGATCTGTTCGCGTTTGAGGCGGGACATGCCTGCCGGGTTGCCAAACACGGTGCTGGCATCTTCGGCAGAAGAAGAACGTCCCGCGAAACCTGTCCCCATGCTGCTGATGCTCTGTTCGTTGAGGGCAAAGCCGGCAGCGATCAGTTGGCTGGAAGCGAGAGCAACGGCAACGCCGAGGGAGGTTTTGAGCATTACTTTTTTCATTATTAGAAACTCCTTGGGATCTCCGGGGCGAAAAGCTACCAACAAATCACGCGCTGCGCTATAGCCTGTAACACAGGAGATAGAGCGGTTTTGTAGGACAATCCAACCAAAATTCCATTTTTTCCGGTAATGCTGTAGGGCGTTTCCTAAGATGCCTGTGGCAATTTCTGATTCATACACAAATGCCAGGCCTCGGTGAAGTCGCGGAGGCGGCCTTGAGGGTGGAAAATCTGCCGCCAGATCCGCGCTTGACCGAGTAGATCGTCAACGGCAGGCAGAGGTGTGGATTGCGCCTCGATGAGCATCCAGGCGATGGCGGTGGAGTAGCGCAGGTTTACCGTGAGTTCCAGGTGGGGGCCGCCCAGAAACGCGTGCTGGCTCGCCAGGCCGCGGACCAGGCTGGCCAATTCAGGGTCGCGGGCGAGGAAATCGTCCCATACGGCTTGATGGCGATGCTCGCCAATACGGTAGAGGCCATGGCCGCGCCGGTCATGCAGCGCAGAGCCAAGCGCCGACTGACAGGCCGCGATGCCCAGCAAAAGGGCTTCGGCACTGGCGCAATGACGATTGAGGTAGACCAACGTCGGTCGGATCACATACTGACACAATTCATTCGCCGCGATACCCATGATGCCCTCGAGCAGTAAAGGGCCGACGGACGCTGGAGCTTGGCAGCTGGTGATTGATCAGGCCCGCCGGAAGCGGTAGGGACCGCTCGAGTTGAAGTGTAGTGTGATAATCGCGGTGTAAAGAGCTGTTTTTAAATCGATTGCTGCCTGACGTCTGGCGCCATATGCCTTGCGGCAATTACGCCAAGAACGATCAGGTAGCTTGCGACAGAGTGCATTCATCAGATGAATGAGCCGGTATTCGCCGCTCACGCCGTGAGCGACTGACGGGTCCGGGCGATGACGGCTTGTAGTGGTTCCGAGCGGCTGTATTGCTCTGGGTACAGGCGTTCGGTGTGGCAGGCGACGCCGTGCTCGTCCACCAGGGTGAAGCTGAAATTGCCCTTGCGTGGGGCGGTGATCAGGCACTTCAACGGCGAGAAGGCCTGGGAGAGGGTGCCAATGGCAGCCTGAATTTGATGATGAGTCTGCATATTGTTGGAGGTTCCTGCTTTAAACACGGGAGATATGATCCGTGCATGATAGAAACGTTCCAGTGACGCCTTTATTAAGGGACGAACGAACCTGACTGGAACAGGGCAGCCAGGGAGAGCGCATTCATAAGGTTGGCGCTTGGGCTGACTGGTAGGTACTTCAGAGGGCAGGCAGCATGCCGGGGCCAAGGTTCTAGGCCATCGGTATGGAATCCTGATCAATCTGTCACGTGATTCGTGCTTGAACAGCGCGGGGCTGGCGAGTGAATCATCGAAAAGGCCGGTCCTGGTTTCAGCAGTGCTGCTCTTGGGGGGAGCAAACCTGCAAGGACGCTTCTGGCCAGAATTGACTTTCAGCTTGGTACTAACGAGGCGCACCTTAACGGAACTCGAAGAGCTTTGCAAGCATTACCGTACTTGCTCAGGTGAGCCGAGCAGTATGGCGTTTCTTTAGCGCTGTGGGAAGAGGGCCAGATAGCCCGCTGGCGCGCGGATGTACCAATAGCGTGCATTCAAATGCAGGCTTTCGGTGCACTTGTTCACATTAGCGCCGAGAGTTGTAACAGCCCGGCAACAGTCCAGTCGGAGCTCGCCAATGCCTTGACTGGTACCTTAAGTCAATGAAAAAAAACACTAATTTCAGCTGGTGAAAAAATCGTCAGTTTGACTGTAAGCCCCATTTCATAGGGGTTTGCGGGGTTCGTAAGGGGGTTGTCCACCGAGTTATCCACAGGAACTGTGGATTGTCCCGAGCGCTTGCTCTAGGACGGGTGTGCCAGCAAATCAGAGAACTGTCCGACAATCGTGAGGCGCCTGCAGACCGGTTGGTCATCCACTTGGAAACGTCAAGAAAAGATCAGTGATTTTTTTTTCAACCCTCCATAAATCGACGGGTCATGCGCGAGAAAAAAGAGTAGAGTGGCGCGCCTTTCGGGTTGCCTTCCCTGTTACTCATGAAATTTCGCGGTAAACACCTCGCCAGCGCTGCTGTGGCGTCACCAGCACCGTCACCCAAACGCTTCTCATTGAAGGTTGCCCTGTGGCTGCTCGATAACCCACGCCTGGGCGACAAACCCCAGGTCAAGCATTTGGCCGGGCGCCTGCTCAAGCAGCCAGCTCGCCAGGGGGTGGTGGTTGCCCAGAGCCGGCTGGGGCAGATGCTTTGCCGCGATTGCGGCAACGCTCGTGACCGGCGCATCGGCCATGAGTTGCTGCGCCAGGCAGCCCGCGCTGGCGATCAACGGGCGCAGCTGGAGTACGCGCGGCTGTGCCAGGCCAACGTGCCGGAGCAGGCGCCAGAGCAAGCGGACTGATAAGCTGCAGTTCATTTGCATCAAACCGTTCGGGGTAAGCATGGCAGTGGATCTGACCAGCATTCTGCTGGGCTTGGTGGCAGGTGCTTTGCCTTGCCTGGTTTGGCTCATGCAGGTGCAGCGCCGCCACGGCGCGCGGCAGGCTGAGCACGCCTTGCTCGAAGAGCGCCTCAATGGCGCCCAGCTGGCCCAAGCCGGCCTGCAGGCACAGTTGGATGCCAGCCGCGACGAGGTCAGCGACCTCAGCGAAGCTAACACCCTCAAGCAGGCGCAATTGGCCGCCCAGGGGCGCGAACTCGAACTGCTGCAGGTCGACCGTGACAATGCCCGCGACGCCGCCCACGCCTGGCATCTCGAACGGGCGAACCGCGAGGCCGAGTTGCGTCGCCTGGAAGCCCAGGGCGCACGCCTGGAGGCTGAGCTGCGCGAGCAGCAGGACAGCCACCAGCAGCGCCTGGAAGACCTGCAGGAAGCCCGCGACACGCTGCGTGCTCAGTTTGCCGACCTGGCCACGAAAATCTTCGACGAACGCGAACAGCGCTTTGCCCAGACCAGCCAGCAGCACCTGGGGCAGTTGCTCGACCCATTGAAAGAGCGCATTCAGGCCTTCGAAAAGCGCGTCGAGGAAAGTTACCAGCAAGAAGCGCGCGAGCGCTTCTCGCTGGGCAAGGAGCTGGAACGCTTGCAGCAACTCAACCTGCGCCTGTCCGACGAAGCCACCAACCTCACCCAGGCGCTCAAGGGCCAGAAAACCCAGGGCAACTGGGGCGAGTTGATCCTCGAGCGCGTGCTGGAGCATGCGGGCCTGGAGAAGGGCCGCGAGTACCAGACTCAGGTCAGCCTGAAAAGCGCCGACGGCGAGCGCTTCCAGCCTGACGTGCTGATCATGCTGCCGGGCGACAAGCAGGTGGTGGTCGATGCCAAGGTCAGCCTGACCGCTTACCAGCAGTACGTCAGCGGCAATGATGAAAATGCCCTGAAGCAGCACGTCCAGTCGCTGCGCAGCCACGTCAAAGGCCTTTCGAGCAAGGACTACAACCGCCTCGAAGGTCTGCACAGCCTGGATTTCGTGCTGCTGTTCGTGCCCATCGAGGCGGCTTTTTCGGCAGCCCTGCAAGCGGAGCCGAACTTGTTCCAGGAAGCGTTCGACCGGCAGATCGTGATCGTCAGCCCAACCACCCTGCTGGCCACCCTGCGGGTCATCGACAGCCTGTGGAAGCAGGAGCGCCAGGGCCAGAACGCCCGCGAGATCGCCGAGCGCGCCGGCTGGCTGTACGATAAGTTCGTGCTGTTCATCCAGGACCTGGATGAACTCGGCAACCGCCTGCAGCAGGTCGACAAAGCCTATGCAGCCGCGCGCAACAAGCTCTGTGAGGGGCGCGGCAACCTGGTCAGCCGCAGCGAGCAGCTCAAGCTGCTGGGTGCCCGTGCCAGCAAGAGCCTGCCGGCCGACCTGCTGGAGCGGGCGCTGTCAGATGAAGGGCTGGCGGATGTGGCGGTTACTGCACCAGGCTCAGATGGCGATTGAGCAGGGCGCGCAAGGCTGCTGGCTTGACCGGCTTGGCCAGGTAGTCCAGGCCTGCGGCATGTACCGTGGCCAAGGTTTCCTTGCTGCCGTCGGCGCTGATCACCACACCCGGCACCGGTTCGCCCAGGCACGCGCGTAGCCAGCCCATCAGCGCGGTGCCGGTGTCGCCGTCATCCAGGTGATAGTCCACCAATGCCAGGTGCGGGCGCATGCCCTGGGCCAGCAGCGTTTCGCACTCTGCACGGTTGCGCGCCGTCCACACCTTGCAGCCCCAGCGGCTGAGCAGGCTGTTCATGCCGATCAGGATGCTGTCTTCGTTGTCGATGCACAGCACCTGCAGCCCGGCCAGCGGCTGGCTGGCCTGCTCGACCGGCGTGGTCGGCGCGGCCACTGCCTGGCGGGCGATCGGCACGCTCACGCGAAACACCGTGCCTTGGCCTGGCCATGAGCGCACTTGCAGCGTGTGGCCGAGCACCCGGCACAGGCCATCGGCGATCGCCAGGCCCAGCCCCAGGCCTTTTTCGGCACGGGTTCGGTGGCTGTCCAGGCGTTTGAACTCCTGGAAGATCACCTGCAGCTTGTCGTCGTCGATGCCCGGGCCGCGATCCCACACTTCCAGCCACAGTTGCTCGCCCTGGCGGCGCACGCCCAGCAAGATCGGGCTCTTGCCATAGCGCAAGGCGTTGGTAAGGAAGTTCTGCAGCACCCGGCGCAACAGTTTCATGTCACTGTCGACCCGCAGGCGGCTGCCACGCAGGCGGAACTCCAGGCCCTTCTCGGCAGCCAGTACCTTGAACTCGGCGCCGAGGGTGTCGAACAGCTCACTGAGGGCGAATGGCTTGGCGTCCGGGGTGATCTTGCCGTTTTCCAGGCGCGAGATGTCCAGCAAGTCGCTGATCAGCTCTTCGGCCGAGCGCAGGGAACTGTCCATGTGCTGCACCAGTTGCTGCGCTTCGTCGTTCAGGCCCTCGGCCTGCTGCGACAGGGCGGCAGAGAACAGCCGCGCGGCATTGAGCGGTTGCATCAGGTCGTGGCTGACCGCTGCCAGGAAGCGGGTCTTGGACTTGCTCACCGCTTCAGCCTGACTCTTGGCCTCCGAGAGCGCCTGGTTGAGCTGCGACAGTTCGTGGGTGCGTTCGGCCACGCGCTGCTCCAGCCCTTCGTTGGCATCGCGCAACGCTTGTTCCGCTTCACGGAACGGGGTGATGTCGGTGAAACTCATGACGAAGCCGCCACCGGGCATCGGGTTGCCGATCAGCTCGATCACCCGGCCATTGGGGAACAATCGTTCGGACGAGTGCGCCCGGCCCTGGCGCATCCAATGCAGACGGCGCGCTACATGCACTTGCGCTTCGCCCGGGCCGCACAGGCCACGTTCTGCGTTGTAACGGATGATGTCGGCAATTGGCCGGCCAACACTGATCAGCCCCTCGGGGTAGTTGAACAGCTCCAGGTAGCGGCGGTTCCAGGCCACCAGGTGGAGGTTCTGGTCGACGACGCTGATGCCCTGGTTGATGTTCTCGATGGCGCCTTGCAGCAGCGCGCGGTTGAACTGCAGCACCTCGCTGGCTTCGTCGGCGATGCGCACCACGTCTTCGAGTTGCATGTCGCGGCCTTCGATCGCTGCCTTGACCACGGCGCGGGTCGAGGAGCTGCCGAGCACGCCGGCGAGCAGGCGCTCAGTGTGTTCGATCCAGTCGCCGTCGGCGTTCTGGTTGGGGTTGAAGCCTTTGCCCTGACGGTAGGCGAAGCGGATGAAGCTTTGCCGGGCGCGTTCCTCGCCGACGAAGCGCGAGGCCAGGGTCAGCAGGTCATCGATCTGCACCGCCAGCAGCGGCTTGCCATTGGGCCGCGCGCTGGTCTGCTGGCCGATGAAGCGCCCGGCCTGCCAGTGCTCCGAGACGCGGGTGCGCGACAGCATCGAGACCCAGGCAAACAGGGTGAAATTGCCGGCCAACGACAGCACCACCCCTTGGGTGAGCGGCGTGATCGGCAGGTTCAGCGGGTTGCCGTGCAGCCACGCCAGGCCTGGAAACAACTCAAGCGACCAGCCCAGGCTATGCGCGGTGATCGGCAGCACCAGGGTGTAGAACCACAGGAAGATGCCTGCGGCGAGGCCGGCGAACACGCCGCGGCGGTTGGCCTGTTTCCAGTACAGCGCGCCAAGCATGGCCGGGGTCAGTTGGGTCACGGCGGCGAAGGCGATCTGGCCGATGGTCGCCAGGCTGGCCGTGGAGCCGAGCAGGCGGTAGCTGACATACGCCAGCAGCAGGATGACCACGATGGTCACCCGGCGCACCGACAGCATCCAGTGGCGGAACGCTTCGAACGGCCGCTCGGCGTTGTTACGGCGCAGCAGCCACGGCAGCAGCATGTCGTTGGAAACCATGGTCGACAGCGCCACGGCCTCGACGATGACCATGCCGGTGGCGGCCGAGGCGCCGCCGATGAAGGCCAGCAGGGCCAGGCTCGGGTGCGCTTCGGCCAGCGGCAGGCTGATCACGAACGAGTCGGAAATCACCGTGCCGGGTAGCAGCATCTGCCCGGCCAGGGCAATCGGCACCACGAACAACGCGGCCAGGGCCAGGTACATCGGGAACACCCAGCGCGCCAGGCGCATGTCCTGAGGTTCGATGTTTTCCACCACGGTGACGTGGAACTGCCGTGGCAGGCAGATGATCGCCATCATCGCCACGGCGGTCTGCACCACCATCGACGGCCAGTTGATGGTTTCCTGCCAGTAGCTCTCAAGGTGCATGGACTGGCGTGCCTGGGTCAGCAAGTCGTCAAAACCGTCGTACAGGTTGAACACCACGAACACACCGACGGCGAGGAATGCCAGCAGTTTGATCAGCGACTCGAAGGCAATCGCCAGGACCATGCCACGGTGGTGTTCGGTGACGTCCAGGCTGCGGGTGCCAAAGACGATGGCGAACAACGCCAGCACCAGCGACACCACCAGCGCGGTGTCCTGCACGCGGGTGCCGGTGGCATCGGCATTGGCGCCGATCAGCAGGTTGACACCCAGCACGATGCCTTTGAGCTGCAGGGCGATGTAGGGCAGCACGCCAACCAGGCAGATCAGCGCCACCACCACCGCCAGGGTCTGCGACTTGCCGTAGCGCGCGGCGATGAAGTCGGCGATCGAGGTGATGTTCTGCTGCTTGCTGATCAGCACCATCTTCTGCAGCACCCAGGGTGCGAAGATCAGCAGCAGGATCGGACCCAGGTAGATCGGCAGGAAGGCCCACAGCTGTTCGGCGGCCTGGCCGACCGCACCGAAGAAGGTCCAGCTGGTGCAGTACACCGCCAGCGACAGGCTGTACACCCAGGCACGCAGGCGCGGCGGCAGCGGCGTGCTGCGGCGGTCGCCGTAGAAGGCGATGGCGAACATGACGGCCATATAGGCCAGGGCGACCACGGCGATCAGCCCGCTGGACAACGACATGAAAACTCCGGAGCAAGAAAGGTAACGCGGTCCCGATCAACCAGTCTGGCACGCAGCCGGCGGTTCGTCAGCGCCGACGATGGTCGCAGGCAGGGCCTCTTCGCGGGGCAAGCCCGCTCCCACATTAGACCGGCGTGAGGCGTTCCATGTGGGAGCGGGCTTGCCCCGGTACAAACCGAAGACATCGTTTACATTTCAAACCGGGGACATTGTTTACAGGCTAATACGCATGATCAGGAGGT
>NZ_JBVJLI010000031.1:0-29590 GCF_055584805.1 Pseudomonas sp. NPDC090752
ACCGCGTCCAAGCCTCAAATGTGTAAACCATGTCCCCGGTTTACTATGTAAACGATGTCTCCGGTCGTACACCCGCGAAAGGGCCGGCACTGACCGCAACAATCAATCAGGCAAACAGCTCGCCCTGAATCCGCTCAAGCAGCTTCTGGATCTCTGCCAACCGCTCCGACGGCGAGTCGATTGCCAGCAGATCCAGCTTGTCCTCCTCCATGAACGGCAGCAAATAGGCCAGCTGATTAGCCAAAGCCTGGCGCCCATCGACTTCGCGCGGCATGCCCAGTGCCTCGACCATCGGGTGCTCACCCAGGGCTACCAGTAGCGCCAGCAGGTCGTCATCCTGCTCGCTCAGCGGGCTGTCCGCCTGCTCCGCCAGCCAGTGCACCTCGCCCAGCAGCAGCTGGTCCTTCTGCACCTCGGTCTGGCTCACCTCGAAGCGTCGCACGCCTTCCACGCGGATCCCCAGCAGGCCGTTCTCCTGCTGGACGAAATCGCGAATCATCGCCTCGCAGCCGATCGAGGCAACCACCGGGGGCGCCTTGCCGACCTGCTCGCCTTCGACGATGCACACCACGCCAAAGCCGGTGCCCTGTTTCATGCAGCGGCCAATCATGTCCAGGTAGCGCGCCTCGAAGATCTGCAAATCCAGCAGGCACCCAGGAAACAGCACGGTATTGAGCGGAAACAACGGTAGCGTCATCACAATTCCTCAAGCCACCAGGCTGACCGCCAACGGCAGGAACACCGCTGTGGCCACGCCCATCAGGCTCATCGCCAGCGCGGCAAAGGCGCCGCATTCGTCACTTTCCTGCAGGGCTACCGAGGTACCCACCGCATGCGCCGTCACGCCCAATGACATGCCGCGCGCCTCGGGGCTGTGCACGCCAAACCGGCTCAACAGCGCGGGGCCGAAAATCGCCCCGATCACGCCGGTAATCAGCACGAACACCGCCGCCAATGCCGCGACACCACCAATCTGCTCGGCGACCAGCATGGCGATGGGCGAGGTCACCGACTTGGGCGCCATGGTCATTAGGATCATATGTTCAGCGCCGAACCACCAGCCCAACAGCAGGCAACAGAGCGTGGCGAACAGCCCCCCGATTACCAGCGTAGTAAAAGTCGGCCAGAACAGCTGACGGATGCGCCGCAGGTTGAGGTAGAGCGGCACTGCCAGGGCCACCGTGGCCGGGCCCAGGAGAATGTTCATGATCTCGGTGCTTTTGCGGTACTCGCGGTAGTCGATGCCGCACAGCAGCAGCACGCCGATCACCAGCAGCATCGACACCAATACCGGCTGCAGGAAGATCCAGCGGGTCTTCTCGTAGGCGGCCAGCACCACTTGGTAAGCGCCCAGTGTGATACCGATGCCGAACAGCGGGTGGTGGACGACTGCATCCAGTGCGCCTTGCCAATCGAGCATCATGGCTGCTCCTCGCGCTTGCCCTGGCGATGCATGAGTTTCTGCATCAGCACCCCGACGAACACCAGCGTGAGCAAGCAGGAAATCAGCAGTGCCCCTGCAATGGCCCAGAAGTCAGCGGCGATATCCTTGGCGTACACCATCACGCCCACCGCCGGCGGCACCAGCAGCAATGGCAGATAACGCAGCAGGCTGCCGGCCGCCTCGTTCAGAGGCTTGCCGACTTCACCGCGCGCCATGAGGAAGCACAGCAAGAGCAGAAGGCCGATGATCGGCCCCGGCAGAACCGGCACAAACAGATGATTGATCGCCGTACCCAGCAGCTGAAACAGCACCAGCCAGGTCAAACCACGCAACAGCATAAGGATCTCCTTCGAGCATGCCGGCCATTATAAGCACGCCTCAGCCTATAAACGGATATTCGCCCGAATGCTGGCAACTTGACTGCAGCGATACGCCGTGCTGATCTTGCACCTTCGTACCAAATGACAACCTTGGAGAGTCGCGATGCCCTATGTACCGGTTACCGAGCTTGCGCAGTACGTTGGAAAGGAACTGGGACGTTCCGACTGGCTGAAGATCGACCAGCAACGCATCAACCTGTTCGCCGAAGCCACCGGCGATTTCCAATTCATCCATGTCGACCCGGAAAAGGCGGCGAAAACCCCATTTGGTAGCACCATCGCCCACGGATTCCTGACCCTGTCGCTGATCCCCAAGCTGATGGAGGACATTCTGGTCCTGCCGCAAGGCCTGAAGATGGTGGTCAACTATGGGCTTGACAGTGTGCGCTTCATCCAGCCAGTGAAAGTCGACAGCAACGTGCGGCTTAAAGTGGACCTGGGCGAAGTGTCCGAGAAGAAGCCTGGCCAGTGGTTGCTCAAGGCAACCGTGACCCTGGAGATCGAAGGCGAAGCGAAACCGGCCTACATCGCCGAGCCGCTTTCGCTCTGTTTCGTCTGATCCTCCTCGGGGCCGCCGCGCGGCCCCCTTGCCATGGCTGTCTCATCCCCCCCATTCTGCGGCATACTCGGCAGATCTTTAGCCCGGATTCCGCCATGCGTCTTCTGCTGCCCCTCGCCCTGACCCTGATGCTCGCCGCCTGTGGCGATGGCGAAGCGTTGTCGCCTCCGGACGCACGCCTGCCCGACGGCGGCCGCTATCGAGGCCAGGTGGTCGATGGCCTGCTGCAGGGCGAGGGGCGCATCGACTACCCCAACGGCAGCTGGTACGCCGGGGGTTTCAAGGACGGCCAATGGCACGGCCAGGGCGAATGGCATGGCAGCAATGGCGAAGTCTATCGCGGCCAGTTCGCCGCCGGCCTGTTCCAGGGCCTGGGCGACCTGACCACCCCTGGCAGCCACTATGCCGGCACCTTCAGCCACGGCCGCCGTGACGGCGAAGGTACGCTCAAGCAGGCTGACCAGACCTACCGTGGCCAGTTCAAGGATGACCAGTACGAGGGCGCGGGCGAGCTCGAACTGGCCGACGGCAGCCGCTATCAGGGCCTGTTCGCCAAGGGCAAACCCAACGGTGCCGGTGTGCGCAGCGATGCCAGCGGCAACCAGTTCAGCGGCCGCTTCGTCGATGGCCTGCTGCAAGGCAGCGGCACGTATGACAGCGTCGATGGCGAACAGTACATCGGCGAGTTCAAGGACAACCGCCTGGAAGGCCGTGGCCGCTACGAGAACGCCGACGGCGATGTGTGGATCGGCGAGTTCAAGGACGGTTCGCTGGTCGGCGAAGGCGAGCTGCTGGGCAGCGACGGCAGCCATTACAAGGGCAACTTCGTCGACTGGCGCCTGGTCGGCCAGGGCAGCCTGCAGTTGCCCGACGGCAGTAAATACGTAGGGGGCTTCGACAACGATGCCTACCAGGGTCAGGGCAAACTGACCCTGGCCAGTGGCAAGGTCGAAAGCGGTTTCTGGGTCAATGGCGTGCGCGTACGCGACCACAAGGGCACACTCCTCCCCGACCCGCTGGACCTGGCCTTGCTCAATCAGGGCCGGCTGCTGGACGAGGCACTGGCCCGCGTACCGCACTCCGCACCGCCAATCCAGCTGTACAGCCTGGTGGTCGCCGGTGACGGTCAGCAAAGCGTGTTCCTGCGTGAAGCCGACTACGTCAGCAACATGCTCAAGGTACGCTTCGGCGCGCGCGGCCAGGTCACCCTGGTCAACCACCGCGACCAGATGACCACCCGGCCCATGGCCACTCGCGAAAGCCTCACCCGCGCCGCCCGCACCCTGGCCGAGCGCAGCGGCCCGGAAGACCTGGTGTTCATCTACCTGACCAGCCACGGCAGCCAGGACCACCAACTGGTGTTCGACCAGCCGCGCCTGCAACTGGCCGACCTGTCCGCCGACGAACTGGCCAGCGCCCTGGCGCCACTCAAGGATCGCGACAAGGTGATTGTCATCTCTGCCTGCTATTCCGGTGGCTACATCGCCCCGCTGAAAGATCAGCGCAGCGTGATCATGACCGCCGCCCGCGCTGACCGGGTGTCCTTCGGCTGCTCGGAAGAGGCCGATTTCACCTACTTCGGCGACGCCTTGTTCGCCCAGGCGCTGAACCAGACCGACGACCTGAAACAGGCGTTTGAACTGGCGCGCGCCAGCGTTGCCGAACGGGAAGGAAGAGAAGGTTTCGAAGCCTCCGAACCACAACTGTGGGCACCGCCAGCAGTACTGGCACACTGGCAGCACCTACGCCAGCAGCAGGCCGAGGAAGCCTTACGTAATGCCGCACAGGCGACCGCTGGGGAACAGGAAAAAACGCCCGCCAGCCACTAAGCTGTGTGTAACACAGGAGAGACATCATGTACTTGACGCCTCAGCATGTCCTGCTTGCCGGAGCCACTGGCCTGACGGGTGAACACCTGCTGGACCGCCTGCTCAACGAGCCCACCATCAGCCGCGTGCTGGCGCCGACCCGTCGGCCACTGGCCGAACACCCGCACCTGGAAAACCCGGTCGGCGACCCTGCGGTGTTCTTGCCGCAACTGGCCGGGCGGGTCGATATCGCCTATTGCTGCCTGGGCACCACCCTCAAGCAGGCCGGGTCCGAACAGGCGTTTCGTGCCGTCGACCTGGACATGGTGGTGGCGTTCAGCAAGCGCGCACGGGAAATGGGCGCGCGGCACCTGCTGGTGGTCAGTGCCATCGGCGCCGACCCCAAGTCGACGATTTTCTACAACCGGGTCAAAGGCGAGATGGAGGAAGCACTGAAGGCGCAAGACTGGCCTCAGCTGACCATCGTGCGGCCGTCCCTGCTGCTGGGCGAGCGTATTGCGCCTCGCCTGGGTGAACGACTGGCGTCGCCATTCGCTCGGCTGATGCCGGGCAAGTATCGCGGGATCGAGGCGTGCACCCTGGCGCGGGCGCTGTGGCGGCTGGCGCTAGAGGAAGAGGATGGGATTCGGGTGGTCGAGTCTGATGAATTGCGAAAATTAGGCAAGAAGTGATGGCCTCTTCGCGGGCTTGTCCCGCGAAGAGGCCCTAAAGCCCGCCGGTGGCCTGGAACCCTACCCCGGCTGCGGTGAGCAATGACAGCGGCAGGAACAAGGTATCCAGCAGCATGCTCACCGGCAGATCCAACCTCGGGTAAGCCGGCGCCTCAGCACCAAATCGGTCCTTCGGGCAGCACCCGCCATTGATCACATACAAATCCAGCCGGGTCCCGGCATACACCACTGGCGCACCTGGTTTGTTGGCATCCAGCGTGCGCACCGTGGCACAGCCGCTGAGCGCCAGCATCGCCAATGCTCCGGCCAAGGCCCGCTTCAATCATCGGCCCCAAGATGATGCTCACCCCAACGCGGCAGCATGTCCTGCGGAATGTTCAGCAGATTGAGAATGCGTGCGACGACGAAATCGACCAGGTCATCGATGGTCTGCGGCTGGTGATAGAAGCCTGGCGCCGCTGGCAGAATCACCGCGCCCATCTGGGACAGCTTGAGCATGTTTTCCAGGTGAATGGTTGATAACGGCGCCTCGCGCGGCACCAGGATCAGCTGGCGACGCTCCTTGAGGGTCACATCGGCCGCGCGTTCGATCAGGTTGTTGCAGGCACCGGTGGCAATGGCCGACAGCGTGCCCGTGGAACAGGGCACCACCACCATGGCCGCCGGGGCGCCGGAGCCAGAAGCCACCGGCGACATCCAGTCTTCCTTGCCGTACACACGGATCTGCCCATCGGCGGCACCGGTGTATTCAGTCAGAAACGCCTGCATTGCCTGGGGCTTGGCCGGCAACACCACGTCGGTTTCGGTCGACATCACCAGTTGCGCGGCCTTGGAGATGAGAAAGTGCACTTCGCGGTCTTCGCGCACCAGGCAATCGAGCAGGCGCAGGCCATATTGCGCGCCGGAGGCACCGGTCATGGCCAGGGTGATGCGTTCCGGCCCGTTCACTTCAACGCCTCGGCCAACTTGCCGTGCAGGCCACCGAAGCCGCCGTTGCTCATGATCACCACGTGGCTGCCCGGACGTGCCTGCCCCTTGACTCGCTCGATGATCGCTTCAAGGCTGTCGGCGACCACGCTCGGTACCTTGCACTGCGCCGCAGTGGCTGCAAGATCCCAGCCCAGGTTGGCCGGCGCATACCAGATCACCTGGTCGGCATCGTTGACGCTTTGCGGCAGGCCATCGCGGTGCGCGCCCAGCTTCATGGAGTTGGAGCGCGGCTCGATGATGGCAATCACCGGCGCCTCGCCCACACGCTTGCGCAGGCCGTCGAGGGTGGTGGCGATAGCGGTCGGGTGATGGGCGAAATCGTCGTAGATGGTCACGCCCTGGACTTCGGCGACCAACTCCATGCGCCGCTTGACGCTCTTGAAGGCGCTCAAGCCTTCGATCGCCATGGCGGGCACCACGCCGACATGGCGGGCAGCGGCCAAGGTAGCCAGGGCATTGGCGACGTTGTGTTGACCGGTCAGGGCCCAATCCACCACACCTTGCGCCTCCCCCTCGAACAGCACTTCGAATCGCGAACCGTCGGCGCTGAGCAGGCGTGCCTGCCACTGGCCGCCAACACCTGTGGTTTGCACCGGCGTCCAGCAGCCCATGCCGATCACGCGCTCCAACGCTTGCTCGGTGGTCGGGTGAATGATCAGGCCTTCGCTTGGAATCGTCCGCACCAAATGGTGGAATTGCCGCTCGATGGACGCCAAGTCTGGGAAGATGTCCGCGTGATCGAACTCAAGGTTGTTGAGGATCGCAGTACGCGGGTGGTAGTGCACGAACTTGGAACGTTTGTCGAAGAAGGCGCTGTCGTATTCGTCGGCCTCGACCACGAAGAACGGCGTGCCGCCCAGACGCGCTGACACCGAGAAGTTCTGTGGCACGCCACCGATCAGGAAGCCCGGACTCATGCCGGCGTGTTCCAGCACCCAAGCGAGCATGCTGCTGGTGGTGGTCTTGCCGTGGGTGCCGGCCACGGCCAGTACCCAGCGGCCCTGCAGCACGTGATCAGCCAGCCACTGCGGGCCGGACACATAAGGCAAGCCCTTGTTCAGCACGTATTCCACCGCCGGGTTGCCCCGCGACATGGCATTGCCGATCACTACAAGGTCAGGTGCCGGGTCCAACTGGGCCGGGTCATAGCCCTGGGTCAGTTCGATGCCCTGGGCTTCGAGCTGGGTGCTCATGGGCGGATAGACGTTGGCGTCGGAGCCCGTGACGCGGTGACCAAGCTCTTTGGCCAGCACGGCCAGCGAACCCATGAAAGTGCCGCAAATACCGAGAATGTGAATATGCATGGTCGACCTCGCAAAACATCGAGGCAGGGTAGCCCAGGGCGCGAAAAATCGCACCCGATGTTTCGCTCAGACGCCCCTGGTGATCCCGTGTTTGCGCAGTTTTCGATACAAGGTATTGCGGCTAATGCCCAAGTGCTCGGCGACACGGGTGAGGTGCCAGCGGTTTGCCTCCAGGGTGGCTAGCAGGGCCTGGCATTCTGCCTCTAGCAAGACATCGCCTCCCTCGGATTCAGCACACATCCTGTGGGAGCGGGCTTGCCCGCGAACGAGGGTGAAGCCCTCCCCTTGCATTGCCTGATCTGTCCTCTTCGCGGGCAAGCCCGCTCCCACAGAATATGCACATGTCGCGATGATGGGAGGAAGGTCCGAGAGCCGGATCAAGTTCTCATCGTTGAGCGCAACCAGAGTCCTGAGCACATTGCGCATCTGCCGCACGTTACCCGGCCAGGCAAAATCCAGCAGCGCCTGGCGTGCCCTCGATTCGAGCTCGATCACTTGGCCCTGCGCCTCCTGGCGCAGCAGAAAGTCCAGCAATTGGGCCTTGTCACTGCGCTCACGTACCGCCGGCAAGGCGACCTCCAGGCCGTTGAGCCGGTAGTACAGATCTTCTCGGAAGCTCCCCTGCTCCACTCGTTCCAGCAAGTCCTGGTGAGTCGCACTGACGATGCGTACATCCACCGCCTGCGGCTCGCCGCCGATCGGCACCACCTGGCGCTCTTCCAGCACCCGCAGCAGGCGGGTCTGAAGCGTCAGCGGCATGTCGCCGATCTCGTCAAGCAACAACGTGCCGCCATCGGCCTGCACAAGCTTGCCGCGCATGCCTTCCTTGCGCGCGCCGGTAAAGCTGCCGCCGCGATAACCGAACAACTCGCTCTCGATCAGGCTTTCGGGGATCGACGCACAGTTGACCGCCACGAACGGCTTGCCGCGACGCTGGCTGGCCTGGTGCACGGCCTGGGCGAAGGCCTCTTTGCCGCAGCCAGTTTCGCCACTCAACAGCAGCGGCACATCCCGTTCGAACACCCGCACGGCGCGGCGGAAGTCATTCTGCAGTGCCGGGTCCAGCAGGCAGATGCCCGGCGCCTCATCATGCCGGGCCTGAGGGAGACTGATCGGCACCGACCACACAGGCGCCTTGGCCTGACCCCGCAGGCTAGCGAAAACCTGGCGGCCATCGCGGGTGTACAGCGGCCAGGCCGGGCTGCCATTGGGCATGGCGCGGCTGAACAATTCGTCGTGGTTGCAAGCGAAAAACCGCTCCAATGGTTTGCCCAGCACGCCGCCACGGACCGTCCCCAGCAAATTGAGGGCGCTCTGGTTGGCGGCGCAGATGCGACCCTCACCGTCGAACGCCAACAGCCCTTCGCTGAACAAGCCCACCGACTCGGCCTGAAGATGGAAGCGCAACAACCACTGCTGCTCGAAATGACGCAGGAAATAGCAACTCTCGATCATCTTGGCCGAGAGGTTGACCAGGGCCATGGTGTGGAATTGGCTCTGGCGCGAAACATCCGGCCGGGCCGAGGATACATCCAGCACGCCCAGCAACTCGCCATGCGGGTCGAACACCGGGCTGGCCGAGCAGGTCAGGCCGGTATGGCGACCGCGAAAATGTTCGTTCTGATGGATGGTCAGGGCCTGGCGCTCGACCAGGCAGGTGCCGATGCCATTAGTACCCTCGCGAGCCTCGCTCCAGTCCGCGCCCAGCCATAGCCCGGCGCGCTCGAAAATGCGCCGCTCGCTGGGCGCGGTCACGCAGTTGAGGATCACTCCGCGAGCGTCGGTCAGCAGCACCGCATGGCCAGCGCCGCTAAGCTGCTGATGCAAACTGTTCATTTCAGTGTCAGCGATCTGCAGCACCTGGCGCAGGCGCTCGCGGCTTTCCAGCAACCGGCCATGCTCAAGTACCACAGGCGCGGCCTGCATCGAAGGGTCGAGGTGGTAGTCCTCCAGGCAGCGCAGCCAGGAGCGGGCGATGGACGGGTCACTGCCGGCCTCGCCATGGGCCACGGTATGCACCTGCTGGGCATGGCGGCTGAGGTGGTTGCTCTGCATGGGTAGTTGTTCTCCGCAGATGAGCCTGCAGCCAGCATCCTCCACCCGCCCACGCTTTGCAATGCACCGCCTTGGAGCGTGTCGCAAACGGCACAAAGTGTCACCCCAAGCGTGTCAGCACGGGTACACAAGCCTTCAACCTTTTTAAGAGAAATTAGCTAAGTCGTTGATTCAAATAGACGCAACGACGCTGGCCCAACCTTTGCTCTACGCTTCTCAACTCCTCAACAAACACAATTAACCAGGAGACACACCATGCGTTATGCACATCCCGGTACCGAAGGCGCGAAGGTTTCCTTCAAGAGCCGCTACGGCAACTTCATCGGTGGTGAGTTCGTAGCTCCGGTCAAGGGGCAGTACTTCGAAAACACCTCCCCAGTGAATGGCAAGCTGATCGCTGAGTTCCCCCGTTCCACTGCCGAAGATATCGACAAGGCGCTCGACGCTGCCCATGCCGCCGCCGACGCCTGGGGCCGCACCTCGGTACAGGACCGCTCCAACGTACTGCTGAGGATCGCCGACCGTATCGAGCAGAACCTCGAAGTTCTGGCCATTACCGAAACCTGGGACAACGGCAAGCCAATCCGTGAAACCCTCAACGCCGACATCCCGCTGGCGGTCGATCACTTCCGCTACTTCGCCGGCTGCATCCGCGCCCAGGAAGGCGGCGCCGCAGAAATCAACGAAGGCACCGTGGCCTATCACATCCATGAGCCATTGGGCGTGGTCGGGCAGATCATCCCGTGGAACTTCCCGATCCTGATGGCCGCCTGGAAACTCGCCCCGGCCCTGGCCGCCGGCAACTGCGTGGTACTCAAGCCGGCCGAGCAAACCCCACTGGGCATCACCGTGCTGGTCGAACTCATCGGCGACTTGCTGCCACCTGGCGTACTCAACGTGGTGCAAGGCTATGGCCGCGAGGCCGGTGAAGCGCTGGCCACCAGCAAGCGCATCGCCAAGATCGCCTTCACCGGCTCCACCCCGGTCGGCTCGCACATCATGAAATGCGCCGCCGAGAACATCATTCCGTCCACCGTCGAACTGGGCGGCAAATCGCCGAACGTGTACTTCGAAGACATCATGCAGGCCGAGCCGAGCTTCATCGAGAAAGCCGCCGAAGGCATGGTGCTGGCGTTCTTCAACCAGGGCGAAGTGTGCACCTGCCCGTCGCGGGCGCTGGTGCAGGAGTCGATCTACCCGCAGTTCATGGAAGTGGTGATGAAGAAGGTGCTGCAGATCAAGCGCGGCGACCCGCTTGACACCGACACCATGGTCGGCGCCCAGGCCTCGCAGCAGCAGTTCGAGAAGATCCTCTCGTACCTGCAGATCGCCCAGGACGAAGGTGCCGAGCTGCTGACCGGCGGCAAGGTCGAGAAGCTGGAAGGCTCGCTGGCCACCGGTTACTACATCCAGCCGACCCTGCTCAAGGGCAATAACAAGATGCGTGTGTTCCAGGAAGAAATCTTCGGCCCGGTGGTCAGCGTCACCACCTTCAAGGACGAAGCCGAAGCCCTGGCCATCGCCAACGATACCGAGTTCGGTCTCGGCGCCGGCGTGTGGACCCGCGACATCAACCGCGCCTACCGCATGGGCCGCGGCATCAAAGCCGGCCGGGTGTGGACCAACTGCTACCACCTGTACCCGGCGCATGCCGCGTTCGGTGGCTACAAGAAGTCCGGCGTGGGGCGTGAAACCCACAAGATGATGCTCGACCACTACCAGCAGACCAAGAACCTGCTGGTGAGCTACGACATCAACCCACTGGGCTTCTTCTAAACCGCGTCGTGCCCTTCGCGGGCAAGCCCGCTCCATGCACAGGACTCCAGACATGTGCGGTCCCTGTGGGAGCGGGCTTGCCCGCGAAGAGGCCGGCACTGAATCACACAATACAGAGCTCCAAGCGCTCTGGCTCGCTTCCTGCAGTACCCATCACCATCGGCCCGGAACCTCTCTGGCCACCAAGAAAAACAACAGGTGAATCTATGCCAAGCGATCAATCCGCCGGCACGCCGGCAGGTGCATCCGTCGACTTCGAAAAGGTCGGCTCGGACTATTTCCAGCAACGTGAACTGAAAAAAGGCGCCGCCGGCTGGGTGCTGCTGGTGGGCCTGGGCGTCGCCTACGTGATTTCCGGCGACTACGCCGGCTGGAACTTCGGCCTGGCCCAGGGCGGCTGGGGCGGCATGTTCCTCGCTACCTTGCTGATGGCCACCATGTACCTGTGCATGTGCTTTTCGCTGGCCGAGCTTTCCTCGATGATCCCCACCGCCGGTGGCGGCTATGGCTTCGCGCGCAGCGCCTTCGGGCCTTGGGGCGGGTTTCTCACCGGCACGGCGATCCTCATCGAGTACGCCATCGCGCCGGCAGCCATCGCCGTGTTCATCGGCGCCTATTGCCAGTCACTGTTCGGTATCGGTGGCTGGATGATCTACCTGGCGTTCTACATCGTCTTCATCGGCATCCACATCTTCGGCGTCGGTGAAGCCCTGAAGCTGATGTTCATCATCACCGCCGTCGCCGCCATTGCCCTGGCGGTGTTCCTGGTGGGCATGGTGCCCCATTTTGATGCAGCGAACCTGTTCGACATCGCCCAGACTGACGCGGTTGGCGCCAGCAGCTTCCTGCCCTTCGGCTACGTCGGGGTATGGGCAGCCATCCCCTACGCGATCTGGTTCTTCCTGGCCGTCGAAGGCGTGCCACTGGCCGCCGAAGAAACCAAGAACCCGAAACGCGACCTGCCACGCGGCTTGATCGGCGCGATGCTGGTACTGCTTGCCTTCGCCTTGCTGATCCTGGTGGTTGGCCCAGGTGGTGCTGGTTCGGAAGCTCTGAAAGCCTCCGGCAACCCGCTGGTCGAGGCACTTTCCAAGGCATACGGCGGTTCTACCTGGATGGGCAGTTTCGTCAACCTGGTCGGTTTGGCTGGCCTGATCGCCAGCTTCTTCTCGATCATCTATGCCTATTCTCGGCAGATCTTCGCGCTTTCCCGCGCTGGCTACTTGCCGCGCAAGCTTTCCGAAACCAACAAGAGCAAGGCCCCGGTGCTGGCCCTGATCATCCCCGGCGTCATCGGCTTTGCCCTGTCACTGACCGGCCAAGGTGACCTGCTGATCCTGGTCGCGGTGTTCGGCGCGACGCTGTCCTATGTGTTGATGATGGCCGCGCACATCACCCTGCGCATCCGTCGGCCGAAAATGGAACGCCCCTACCGCACCCCGGGCGGCATCTTCACCTCGGGCCTGGCCTTGGTGCTGGCCTGCATCGCCGTGGTTGCCGGCTTCCTGGTGGATCCACGGGTGGTAATTGGCGCCGCCGTGATCTATGCCGTATTAATTGCCTACTTTGCGTTCTACAGCCGCCACCACCTGGTGGCGGGCACACCGGAAGAGGAATTCGCCGCGATCCAGAAAGCCGAAGAGGCTTTGCACTGATCGCCGACACCCGCCGCAGCCACCGGCTGCGGCGCTCTGGAGATTCTGTATGGCAAGTTTCGTACACACGGTAGGCCAGCTGGTCTACCGCTTCGACAGCCTCAAGGACGTCATGGCCAAGGCCAGCCCGGCGCGTTCCGGCGACTACTTGGCGGGCGTCGCCGCTGCCAACGACGGTGAACGGGTGGCCGCGCAGATGGCCCTGGCCAATATCCCGCTCAGCCATTTTCTGACCGAAGCGCTGATCCCTTACGAGCAGGACGAAGTTACCCGCCTGATCATCGACACCCATGACGCCCAGGCTTTCGCCCCGGTCAGCCACCTGACCGTGGGCGGCCTGCGTGACTGGCTGCTCGGCGACGAAGCCGACGAGCACAGCCTGCGCGCCCTGGCGCCTGGCCTGACCCCGGAAATGGCCGCCGCCGTGTCGAAGATCATGCGCGTGCAGGACCTGGTGCTGGTAGCGCAGAAAATCCGCGTGGTTACGCAATTTCGCGGCACGATGGGCTTGCGCGGGCGCCTGTCGACACGCTTGCAACCCAACCACCCCACCGACGAGCCGGCCGGGATCGCCGCCAGCATCCTCGACGGCCTGCTGTACGGCAACGGCGACGCCATGATCGGCATCAACCCGGCCACCGACAGCATTGCCTCGATCTGCGCCCTGCTGGAAATGCTCGACGCCATCATCCAGCGCTACGACATCCCCACCCAGGCCTGCGTGCTGACCCATGTCACAACCTCGATCGAGGCAATCAACCGTGGCGTGCCGCTGGACCTGGTGTTCCAGTCGATCGCCGGCACCGAGGCGGCGAACGCTGGCTTTGGCATCAACCTCAACGTGCTGCAGGAGGGTTACGACGCAGGCCTGTCGCTCAAGCGCGGTACCCTCGGGCAAAACCTGATGTATTTCGAAACCGGCCAGGGCAGTGCCCTGTCAGCCAATGCCCATCACGGCGTCGACCAGCAAACCTGCGAAACCCGCGCCTACGCCGTAGCCCGCCATTTCAAGCCGTTCCTGGTCAACACCGTGGTCGGTTTCATCGGCCCGGAGTACCTGTACAACGGCAAGCAGATCATCCGCGCCGGCCTCGAAGACCACTTCTGCGGCAAGCTGCTCGGCGTGCCGATGGGCTGCGACATCTGCTACACCAACCACGCCGAGGCCGACCAGGATGATATGGACACCCTGCTGACTCTGCTGGGCGTGGCCGGGATCAACTTCATCATGGGCATTCCCGGCTCCGACGACATCATGCTCAATTACCAGACCACCTCGTTCCATGACGCGCTGTACGCGCGCCAGACCCTGGGCCTCAAGCCGGGGCCGGAGTTCGAGGCCTGGCTGCAGCGCACCGGCATCTTCACCCAGGCCGATGGCCGCGTGCGCTTTGGCGACAACCTGCCGCCGGCGTTTCGCCAGGCCTTGGCGCAGCTTGCATAAGGATGACCATGGCAGACCGTACTCCCACCCCACCCTCCACCCAGGAAAGCCCCTGGCTGGCCCTGCGCAACCTGACCCCTGCGCGTATCGCCCTGGGCCGCTGCGGCACCAGCCTGCCGACCGAGGCGCAGCTGGACTTCCAATTCGCCCACGCCCAGGCACGTGACGCCGTGCACCTGGCTTTCGACCACCAGGCCCTGACCGAACAGCTCAACGCTCGCGGACGCGACAGCCTGGTACTGCACAGCGCCGCCAGCGACCGCCACCAGTACCTGCAACGCCCCGACCTGGGCCGGCGCCTGAGTGACGATTCGGCCGAGCAGTTGCGCCAGCATGCCCAGTCCAACCCAGGCGGGTTCGACCTGGCCATCGTGGTCGCCGATGGCCTCTCGGCGCTGGCCGTGCACCGCCATACCCTGCCGTTCCTGGTCCGCTTCGAAGAGCAGGCCGCCGCTGATGGCTGGAGCAGCGCCCCCGTGGTATTGGTGGAGCAAGGCCGCGTGGCGGTGGCCGACGAAGTGGGCCAACTGCTCGGCGCGCGCATGACCGTGATGCTGATCGGCGAGCGGCCGGGCCTGAGTTCCCCCGACAGCCTGGGCCTGTATTTCACCTATGCGCCGAAGGTCGGCCTGACCGACGCCTACCGCAATTGCATCTCCAACGTGCGCCTGGAGGGCCTCAGTTACGGCATGGCTGCGCACCGCCTGCTATACCTGATGCGCGAGGCCTGCCGTCGGCAGTTGTCCGGCGTGAACCTGAAGGATGAAGCGCAGGTCCATACCCTCGACAGTGAAAACACCCCCAATCAGAAAGGCAACTTCCTGCTCGGCAAAGGGTAAACAACCTGTCACGGAGGGCGGATTGCGCTTCTGGCCGGCATTGGGCAGCATGGGTTTTTCAAAGCTGCTGGCATTCCGCTGTTTCCCCAAATGGACTCTGAGGGCCGCTCATGCGCATCATCAAGGCAACCCTGGAACACCTCGACCTGATTACCCCGCTGTTCGTCCGCTATCGCGAGTTCTATGGGCAGCTGCCCTATCCGGACAGCTCGCGCAAGTTTCTGGAAACACGCCTCAAGCGCGGCGAATCGGTGATTTATCTGGCCCTGCCAGATGAAGATGATGACAAACTGCTTGGCTTCTGCCAGCTGTACCCGAGTTTCTCGTCGTTGTCGCTGAAGCGGGTGTGGATTCTCAACGACATCTTTGTGGCCGAAGACTCGCGGCGCATGCTGGTGGCCGACCACCTGATGCGTGAGGCCAAGAAGATGGCCAAGGAAACCCAGGCGGTGCGCATGCGGGTGTCGACCAGCGCCGACAATGAGGCGGCGCGCAAGACCTATGAATCCATCGGGTTTCGCAAGGATACCGAGTTCGAGAACTACATCCTGCCCATCAGCCAGGACTAGCCTGCACCGGCCCTTTCGCGGGGCAAGCCCGCTCCCACAGGTACACCACCGCTCTTGAGGGCAGTAGAGTACCTGTGGGAGCGAGCTTGCCCCGCGAAGAGGCCGGCACTGACGCCCCAGTAACCCCCCGCTACAATCTCCCCGGGCATGATTCCTACATAGCCGTATAATGCCTTCTCCTGACATGTGTGAAAAATTACCCTCCCGCAGGTCCGCGTGCCCGTAGCTGCGGGTCAAGAACACAGGTGCTGTACATGGATTTCAACCCGCTGGACCTCATCCTGCATCTCGATGCCTACCTCGACCTGCTGGTCACCAACTACGGTCCCTGGATCTACGCCATCCTGTTCACCGTCATTTTCTGCGAGACAGGCCTGGTGGTGATGCCCTTCCTGCCGGGCGATTCCTTGCTGTTCATTGCCGGCGCCGTGGCCGCCGGTGGCGGCATGGACCCGGTGTTGCTGGCGGGCCTGTTGATGGCCGCGGCAATCATGGGCGACAGCACCAACTACGTGATCGGGCGAACGGCGGGTGAACGGCTGTTCAACAACCCCAATTCGAAGATCTTCCGCCGCGACTACCTGCAGCGCACCCACGAATTCTACGAACGCCATGGCGGCAAGACCGTCACCCTGGCGCGCTTCCTGCCGATTCTGCGCACCTTCGCGCCGTTCGTCGCCGGTATCGCCCACATGCATTACCCGCGCTTTCTGGGCTTCAGCGTGGCCGGTTCGCTGCTGTGGGTCGGCGGCCTGGTGACCCTCGGCTACTTCTTCGGCAACGTGCCATTCATCAAGCAGCACCTGTCGCTGATGGTGGTCGCCATCATCTTCCTGTCGCTGGTGCCGATGGTCCTCGGCCTGCTGCGCGGCCGCCTGAGCCGCACGGCCAAGGCCCACTGACAACGTCCATGTGGTCCTTCAGCGCCTGGCGGCGCAAGCGCACCCTGGCGCGCTACCCGGTCGATCCGCAGCAATGGCAGGCAGTCCGCGAACGCCTGCCGATGCTCGACGGCATCAGCGACGACGAAGACCGCTGGCTGCGCGATGCCTGCATCCTGTTCCTGCTCGACAAGCACCTGACGACCCTGCCCGGGGTCGAACTGGACGATGAGCAACGCCTGTTGCTCGCTGCCCAGGCCCAGCTGCCGTTGCTGCACCTCGGCGAGCTGAACTGGTACCAGGGCTTCCATGAGATCATCCTTTACCCCGACGACTTCAAAAGCCCCCAACGCCACCGCGACGCCAGTGGCGTGGAACATGTGTGGGATGCCGAACACAGCGGCGAGGCGTGGCAGCAGGGCCCGGTGATCATGGCCTGGGCCGGGGTGCTGAGCAGTGGCGGCTGGGAGGCCTACAACCTGGTGATCCACGAACTGGCGCACAAGCTCGACATGCTCAACGGCGATGCCAACGGCCTGCCACCGCTACACGCCGGCATGCACGTGCAAGCCTGGGCCACGGCCATGCAGCAGGCCTATGACGACCTCAACCGCCAACTGGACGCCGACCCCGACGCCGAAACTGCCATCGACCCCTACGCTGCGGAAAATCCGGCGGAATTCTTCGCCGTCACCAGCGAGTATTTCTTCAGCGCCCCGGATCTATTGCAGCAGGCATATCCACAGGTGTACCAGCAGCTCATGCTGTTCTACCGCCAGGACCCGTTGGCGCGCCTGACAGGCTTGCAAGCCGAACACCCGGACTACCGCGAAAGCCACGCCTGATGCGCCCGCGCATCCGGTGAAGCGTGGCATGCAGGGGCGGAATGTGCCTATAATCGCCGCCACTTTTTCTGATCAGACACGGGGGCACTGCCCAATGAGCTACAGCAATATCAAGCCTGGCCAAGACCCGAACGACATCTACGTCGCCATCGAAATCCCAGCCAACCACGCGCCAATCAAATACGAAATCGACAAGGACAGCGACACCCTGTTCGTCGACCGTTTCATGGCCACCCCGATGTTCTACCCGGCCAACTACGGCTTCATCCCGAACACCCTGGCCGACGACGGTGATCCGCTGGACGTGCTGGTCGTTACCCCGTACCCCGTTGCTCCGGGCTCGGTCATCCGCGCTCGCCCAGTCGGCATCCTGAACATGACCGACGACGGCGGCGGCGACGCCAAGGTCATCGCTGTCCCACACGACAAGCTGACCCAGTTGTATGTCGACGTGAAGGAATACACTGACCTGCCAGGCCTGCTGCTGGAACAGATCAAGCACTTCTTCGAGAACTACAAAGATCTCGAGAAAGGCAAGTGGGTCAAGATCGAAGGCTGGGAAGGCGCTGACGCCGCCCGCACTGCGATCACCAAGTCGATCGCTGCCTACAAAGGCTGATATCGATTGCAAGAAGCCCCGCCTCGGCGGGGCTTTTTTGTGGGTGCTCGGCTAGCGGTAAAAAATCCTACGCAATCCTAATCCAACGCCCTACAACAAAGCCCTTTTCACACAGCTCGCGTCAACATCCGGTTCATTTCCCGGCTGGCACACCGCCGCTAGACTCGGCCGCATGAACAGATCCGGTGACCGCCTCAAGGCCCTGCTTCACGAGTGTGGCCTGACCCCTTCCGACTTCGCCGCACAGCGGTGTGTTACGCCCCAGCACGTCAACAACTGGTTCAAACGCGGCATCCCCTTGGCCCGTCTCGATGAACTGGCCGACCTGTTCTGCGTCCAGCGCCGCTGGCTGCGCAGTGGCGAAGGCCCCAAGCACCCCAGTTCGATTCGCAGCAGTATCGCCGTGCAGCCCGAGTGGGAAGATTCGCCAACATCGCTGCTGACCCCGGCCACACAGTTTGTGCAGGTGCCCTATCAGGAGGTGCGTGATGGCCGGCTCGTCGCCGTCGACAATCATTACCTGCAACTACCCGTCCAAGCACTACTGACCCTGGACGTGGCGGTGAAGGATGCGGTCTGCCTGGCCATGCCAAGCAACAACATGGCACCCTGGATCCTCCGCGACGCGATCCTGGCCATCGACCTCCGCCAGACCCAGGTGATAGACGGTGAAACCTATGCCCTGATGCACAACGGCACACTCAGGGTGAACAGCCTGAGCCTGGGCCACAATGGCACGCTGTGCCTGCACAGCCACGACCGGCGCAATTTCACCGTGGAGCGCTTCACCACAACCCAGCGCCATGCACAGCGCTTGCAGATCCTCGGCTGGGTCTTCCACTGGTCGCATTTCCGCCAGCATCGCCCTGACTGAAACACCCTGTGCCATTTTTTGCTGGGCATCCTGCGTCGGCCCTTGTATGCTACGCCGCACATTCAGCCCAGGCCCGCGCAAGCCGCGATCCAGACGGCTCGGCAGCGTTCCACACGAGCGTTCGCCCTCTCTTTCAGGCCCTTGCTGGCCACACAGTTAAGGCGGTTGCGGCTTACCATAAATTAGCCGGAAGCGTCCCCGAGAAGCCGGCCACAAGCCGGCTTTTTAATGCCTACCCAATATGCCCATGAGTGCCAGCCGGACGTCGCATCGCGAATGACTTGATTTTCGCCTTGGAAGAATGTCGTCTTGCCGACCGTGAATTTGCTTTGGTCAGAAGTCATCAATCAATTCCTTGAAAATTCTGTGCCTGTGCTGGCCTCTTCGCGGGCAAGCCCGCTCCCACAGGGAAATCACACATTTCAAGACCTGTGCAGTACTTGTGGGAGCGGGCTTGCCCCGCGAAGAGGCCGGACCAGGCAGTACATCACCTGAGACTTAGTGCAGCGTCCGAGGCACCGTGGGCATCTGCACCTGAATCAGCGCCGACTCGAGCAAAGCGCGCAGCGCCTCCATTTGATGAATCGAGGCCATCATCAAGATCGACGCGGGGGATTTGGGCTGCAGCAGGAGCGCCTGATGGCCGACAGTCGCCGCGCACAGCGCGTAGTCCGTGGCCTGGATCAGGGTGTCTTCAAGGGAATGAACATCGTGGGGTGGATCGGGGACAATTTTAAGCATCGTGATCCTCTCTGACGTCAGTTAGAGGTCGACACTCATTACTTGCAGTGTGATGGGTGGCGGCCACGTACGGGTCTACAAGACCGGAGAGAGGCAAACCGGCAGGTATGAAAACCTCCCGCACGCGGCCACCATAAAACGAGCTAGATGAAATGCCATCTGCTTTGGTGTTCACCATGCCTTCTCTAAACGGGCTTGCAGGCCCGGTCGCTGATTTGGCAGCGACCGAGCCAGACTAGGCCGCAGCGAAAACCACCGCAGTGGCGCAAAGGCGGAAGCAAGCTATTTCAGAAATGGACTACAAGCAACGGTAAAAATCTGATGATTTCAGGAGAAACCCGTCAGAAATCATACCGCGCGCCCACCATCATGCTGCGCGATGGCCCATAAAAGTTGAACGTCGACGTCGACCCCACCCGCGACAGGTAATCCCGGTCGAACAGGTTGTTGACGTTGAACGTCGCCGTCAGCTTCGAGGTCACCGGATAGGACAACATCGCATCCACCGTCGCATACCCCGGTGCATCGATGCGCACGCCGCCGTTCTCGGAATAGAAGTTGCTCATAGCCGACACCCCGCCACCGATAGCCAGCCCAGTCAGCGGGCCTTGGCTGATGGTGTACTTGCTCCACAGCGACGCCTGATTGCGCGGCATGATGAAGAAGGTGGTTTCGGCGTCACCGTCGACGGTTTCGGTCTCCATCCAGGTGTAGCCTGCCAACAGCTCCCAATTTGGCGTCAGTTTGCCGCTGACTTCCACTTCCGCGCCCTTGACGCGGGTCTTGCCGGAGGCGACGGAGAAGCCGGTGTCCACGCCATCTTCGTCATATTCGGTGCTGGCGCGGTTCTTGTCGGTCAGGCGGAAGACCGAAAAGCGCGTATTGAGATCGCCACCGAAATAGCTGCTCTTGAGGCCAAATTCGTACTGCTCGCCCTCACGCGGCTTGAGCACCCGGCCATTGCCGTCAGTATCCGACTGCGGCTTGAACACCTGCGAATAGCTGGCATACAGCGCATGGTTTTCGGTCAGGTCATAGACCGCGCCAGCGTATGGCGTGAAGCGGCCATCCACCCGTTTGTCGTCGTCCACAGTCGACCCGCTGCTCAGGGTCGTGGTGTAGAAATCACCGCGATACCAGCTGAAGCGGCCACCGGCGATCAGCGCCAGGCGTTCGATCGGGCGGAAGGTGACCTTGGAGTACAGGCCGTACTCTTCCTCTTGCATGCCAGTTTCGGTGCTGTAGTTCGGCGATGGCTTGGCGAAGCGGGTCGGTGTGTAGGTATTGACGTTGATCGCACCGAGGTTGGTGGTGCCATTGAGGTACTGGGTGTCGTAGTTCTTGTAGTCGGTGCCGACCACGAACTCGCTGACCTGGCCGAAGGTCTCGAACGGCTGGCTATAGCTGGCGTCCAGCGAGTAGGTGTCCTGGGTGAAATCGCGGGCGCTGGCGCGCTCGGAGTTCGCCCCGGTGGTGGTGTTGGTCGCGGTGAAGGCATACAGGTAGTTGGTGTCGCGATGCGAGCCACGGGCCGCCACACGGCCATAGCCACCGTTGTCGAAGCGGTGCGTCAACTCGGCCACCAGGTCGGTGGTCTTGCCGTCGAAGTAGTTCCAGTCGGCGCCGAGGAAGCGGGAATGGCTGAAGTCAGGGACTTCACCGGACAACGTAGCCGGATAGCCGTTGTGCGGGGTGATGTTCTTCACTTCGTGGATCAGGCCGAACGACAGCTGGGTGTCGTCGTCCAGGTCGATATCCAGCGCGCCGTAGTAGCTGTTGCTGGTGTTGGCGTTGTAATCGACTTCGCCATTGGTGTCGTCACGCGAGGCGATGAAGCGCCCGCGCACGCGCCCCGCCTCGTCCAGCGGCCCGCTCAGGTCGATTTCTTCGTGGTTGGTGTCCCAGGTGCCGTAGCGGCCTTCGACATGGCCCTGGAATTCGGCGGTTGGGCGCTTGCGCACCATGTTGACGATGCCGCCAAGCTCGCTGGTGCTGCTGAACAGGCCGGCCGGGCCACGCATGATCTCGACCCGGTCGAAGGCCGCCAGCGAAGGCACGGTGCCAAAGATACTGGCCATCGGCGCCGGCAGGCCGTCGATGTTGAACTCGCTGTATTCATAGCCACGGGCGTAGATCGACGAACGGCCACTGTCGTTGGTCAGGGTGCGCAGGCCTGCGGTGTATTTGGCCAGGTCATCCAGGTGCACGAACTGGCGGTCCTTGACGTAGTCCTGGGTGTAGACGGTGATCGATTGCGGGATGTCCTTGAGCGCAGCAGGGGTCTTGGTGCCCACCGTGGCAGCGTCGACACTGTAACCACCGGTTTGCTCGGAAGGCAGCATGTCGTACAGGCGGTTGCCTTCGATGGTCAATGCCGGCAGGTCCAACGAACTGTCCTCGGTAGACGGGATCGCTACCGTTTCAGCCAGTGCCGACAACGAAAATGGCGCCAGCAGGCCCACGACCAACCCTCCGCGAACCCGTCGCGTGCTCCCCACACTTTTCAAACCGCTCATGACCCACCTATCGCCCAAATGATATTTAATCGCAAACGAAATACGTTTCTTTTTGCGAACGATACCGGACGAAAACCGGGGGTGCAGCAGACTTAACCTTCTTAACACACGGCATTGCCACGGGACGATTGCCCTCCTCCGCCCGCAGTGGGATGATCGCCAACTGATACCAGTTCTCATTCAAGACCTATATGCCCACCTCACTCCTGCTCGTCGAAGATGACTCACGTCTGCGTGAGGACTTGCAACGCCACTTCCTCAACCGGAGATTCCAGGTCCACGCCTGCAGCACCGGCACCGAAGCCCTGGGAGCCTTGCAGCAGAGCCATTTCGACCTGGTGTTGCTGGACATCATGCTGCCAGGCATCGACGGCCTCAGCCTGCTGGACGAACTGCGTCGCCAGCAGGCTGTGCCGGTGATGCTCATGTCAGCGCTGGGCGCCGAGCAGGACCGCATCAGCGGCTTTACCCGCGGTGCGGACGATTACCTGCCCAAGCCCTTCAGCCTTGCGGAGCTGGATGCGCGGGTCGATGCCCTGCTGCGGCGCGTGGCCTTCGGTCGCGGTACGGACTTGCACAACGAAGCTGGTCAGCTGGTGTTCGACCAGGACCTGCAGGATGTGCTGCACCACGGCAAGGCCGCCGGCCTCACCACGTCTGAATTCCGCTTGCTGGCCACGCTCAGCGCCCATCCCGGCGAAGCCTTGAGCAAAGCATTCCTCTACCAGACCGTGCTGCACCGGGCGTATACCCGCCTGGACCGCGGCCTCGATGTGCATGTCTGCAACCTGCGCCGCAAGCTCGCCGATATCGCCGCCCAGCATGTGCAGATCCAGGCCGTGCGCGGCCAGGGCTACATCCTGGTCGACGCGGAACAGGCCTGATGCGCCGCCATCCCTTGCTGTGGAAGTTGGCGGCCCTGCAGGTCAGCTTCTGCCTGCTGCTGACGTGGCTGATCTGGACCTGGGGCCTGTCGGTGGAGCGCAGCACCTATTTCCTGTCCCAGGCCGACCAGGACTACCTCGCACGCTACGCGCAACAGGCTGAAGACGCCTGGCAACAAGCTGGGGCGACTGGCGCCGAGGCCTATCGCCGCGAACTGGAGCGCGCTGAAGATACCTGGGCGGTGCTGATCGGCCCGCATTTGCAAAGCCTCGGTACTACACCGTTGACTGCCGATGAGGCCAGCCACCTGACCTTCATGCGCAAGCTCAGCTGGCCGATGAGCCGGCGCCTGCGCGATGAGCTGCCCTACGTCAGCATCGAATTCCCGCAGCATCCAGAAAACGGGCGACTGGTGATGCAACTGCCCGAACGCCTGCTGCCGACGGGCCTGACACCTTGGACCCATGTCATCACCCACGGCGTCGCCCCCACGCTGCTGGCCTTGCTGCTGGGACTGGCGATCTACCGACAATTGATCGTGCCGCTGAACCGCCTGCGCGACCGCGCCGATGCCTTGCGCGCGGACGATCTGGACAGCCCAGGCCTGCCGCTGCAAGACCGCCGCGACGAGCTTGGCGAACTGGCACAGGCCTTCGAACATATGGCCGGGCGCCTGCGCCAAAGCCTGGAGCAGCAACGCCTGCTGCTGCGCACGCTGTCGCACGAACTGCGCACGCCCCTGGCGCGGTTGCGCATCGCCCACGACAGTGGCTTGCCGCCTGAGCAAATGCGCGAGCGCCTGGAGCATGAAGTCAACGACATGCAGAAGCTGCTCGAAGACACCTTGGACCTTGCCTGGATGGACACCGAGCAACCGCAGTTGCCCACCGAACCGGTGCTGATAGTGTCGGTCTGGGAAGCGTTGTGCCAGGACGCCTGCTTCGAAAGCGACTGGGACCGCGCGCGCCTGCCCTGCTCGCTCGGCACCGATTGCCGGGTGCAGGTGCACCTGGACAGCCTGGCCCAGGCACTGGAAAACCTGATGCGCAACGCCATTCGCCATTCGCCCACTGACGGCCGGGTTTGCCTCGATGGTTGGCGTGAGGGCGACTGCTGGCACCTGCGCCTGAGCGACCAAGGCCCTGGCGTGCCACAAGCAGACCTCGAGCGCATTTTTCAGCCTTACCAGCGCCTACCCGACAGCGGCGCAGGCTTCGGCCTGGGCCTGGCCATCGCCCGCCGCGCGGTCGAGCTGCAAGGCGGCCGGCTGTGGGCCAGCAATGGCCATCCCGGCCTCTGCCTCCACCTGTTGCTGCCCATCGCCCAGGAATGTTTAGAAAGTTAATGCGCTTTACGCTCAATCAGGACTGATTATCCTCTTCGCTCAAACGCCTTGCGCCCCTCGCAAAGCCTCAATGAGACGCCAGATGAGCACGATCACCTTGTCCCTGACTTTGGCGCTGGCGCTGGCCACTCCGGTAGCGCTGGCGCAGCCCGAACGCGAACAGAAGATGGACACCTCGCTGCTGCAGCGCCAGGACCTGGCCTACCGCTTCAGCCACCTCGACCTGGATTCGGCCGATGGCCAGCGCCACTACCGCCTGTGGATCGGCAAACCGGACCGTCCGGCGCCCGCCGCGGGTTATCCGGTGCTGTGGATGCTCGACGGCAATGCCGCACTGGGCGCCCTGGACAGCGCGCAGTTGAACAAGCTCGCCGCTGGCCAGGCGCCCTTGCTGGTAGCGGTGGGTTACCAGACCGAACAGCGCATCGAGCGTGCCGGGCGTACCTACGACTACACGCCTGCGGTATCTGGGCTGGCAGAACAGCGCGACCCACTGACGGGCCAGCCGAGCGGTGGCGTGGATGCCTTCTTCGACCTGCTGACGCAACGGATGCGGCCAATGGTGGCTGGGGTGGCGCCCATCGACCTGCAGCGGCAGACGCTGTGGGGGCATTCCTACGGCGGATTGGCGGTGCTGCATGCGCTATTTACCCGGCCCGACGCGTTCAGCGACTACGCGGCGGCCAGTCCATCATTGTGGTGGCATGACGGGGCGATCGTTCGCGAAGCGCAGGGGCTGCAGCAGCACTTGGCGGGCAGCCGCCCAACATTGTTGCTGATGCGCGGCAGTGATGAGCCTTCGAACCCGCGTGCTCAAATGAAAGGCGATGTGCAGCGCCCGGCGCGGGAGCTGGCTGCGGACTTGGCCAAGGTGCCTGGCTTGCAGGTGCGCTATGAACGTTTCGAGGGGCTGGGGCATGGGCCGATGCTGCCGGCCTCGCTGAAGACCGTAATCGAAGGCATGTCCCGGTAATCGCCAAAGGTCGTAGATCGTCGGCTTGCCAGCACCGTGGCACTCTGGGGTATGCTTGCCCGGTCTTCAGGGCGGGGTGTAAGTCCCCACCGGCGGTAAATCGAAAGATGAGCCCGCGAGCGCCCCGGCCATGCCGGGGGTCAGCAGATCTGGTGCGACTCCAGAGCCGACGGTCATAGTCCGGATGAAAGAAGGCGTCAGCCAAGGGCCGTTTGGGCGCCCTTGCGCGCGCATTTTGTTCGCCCCGAGACGTTCATCGATCATTCACGAGGAGCGTTTCATGTCCCCCAAGCATCACCCGCAATTCCCCAATGTGTCCGCCGCCATCGCCGCCTTTCAGGCCGGGCGCCCCGTGCTGCTGCTCGACGATGACGACCGCGAGGACGAAGCCGACATCGTTGCCGCCGCCGAAAACCTGTCGTTGCAGACCATGGCCATGATGATTCGCGACTGCAGCGGCATCGTCTGTCTGTGCCTGGACGAAGCCACCGTCGATGCCCTGCAGCTGGCGCCGATGGTGCAGAACAACCAAGCCCGCCACGGCACCGGCTTCACCGTCACCATCGAAGCGGCCGATGGCGTCAGCACCGGGGTTTCGGCCCAGGACCGCATCACCACCATCGAAGCCGCGCTGCGCTCGACGGCCGAGCAGCGGCATATCGTCAGCCCCGGTCACGTGTTTCCGCTACGCGCGCGTGACGGTGGCGTGCTGACCCGCCGCGGCCATACCGAAGGCTCGGTGGACCTGGCGCGCCTGGCCGGTCTGCGGCCGGCGGCGGTGCTGTGCGAACTGATGAACCCCGATGGCAGCATGGCCCGGGGTGAGCAGGTGGCGGTGTATGCGCGGCAGTACAACCTGCCGGTGCTGACCATTGCCGAGCTGGCGCGGTGTCGGGAGGCGATGGTGGAGCTGGAAGCCGAACTCGCCTGATGCATTGTATGGGGCCGCTTTGCGGCCCATTCGCGGGGCAAGCCCGCTCCCACAGGATTATCACAAGTCGCAGGTTTGGTGCTATTCCTGTGGGAGCGGGCTTGCCCCGCGAAGAGGCCAGCAAATCCGGCCGAAGTTTGCTCCCCCCGCCCCGCTCTGCTAACGTCGCGCCGTTCTGATCCACCACCGAGACCTGTCGCCATGGCCCGCAAAAAAGCCTCCATCGATTTCGAGCAATCCCTCGCCGACCTGCAAGCCCTGGTCGAGCGCCTGGAGAACGGCGAGTTGTCGCTGGAAGACTCGCTGGCCGCCTTCGAGCAGGGCATCGCCCTGACCCGCGATTGCCAAGGCGCCCTGGCCCAGGCCGAACAAAAAGTGCAAATCCTGCTGGAGCGTGACGGCGAGCTCGCCGCACAACCCTTCGATGCGGAGCCCGAAGCATGATCAGCGCTTACCAGGCCAGCTGCCAGGCCCGCGTCGACGCCGCGCTCGAACCCCTGTTCATCGCGCCTTCCAAAGAGCTTGAGCGGCTGTATGCCGCCATGCGCTACAGCGTGATGAACGGCGGCAAGCGCGTGCGCCCGTTGCTCGCCTATGCGGCTTGCCAGGCCCTGGGCGCGCCGGCCGAACAGGCCAACGGCGCTGCCTGCGCGGTGGAGCTGATCCACGCCTATTCGCTGGTGCACGACGACCTCCCGGCGATGGACGATGACGACCTGCGCCGTGGCCAGCCGACCACCCATAAAGCCTTCGACGAAGCCTGCGCGATCCTCGCCGGTGACGGCCTGCAGAGTCTGGCCTTCAGTGCCCTGCTCGACCCACGCCTGAGCCCGCAGCCCGATAGCATCCGCCTGGCCATGGTCCAGGCCCTGGCCAAGGCCGCCGGTCCGGCCGGCATGGTCGGTGGCCAGGCCATCGACCTTGGCTCGGTGGGCCTGAAGCTCGATCAACAGGCGCTGGAATTCATGCACCGGCACAAGACCGGTGCGCTGATCGAAGCCAGCGTGCGCCTCGGTGCCCTGGCCAGCGGCCGCGCCGACCAGGCCCAGCTGGACGCCCTGCAGGCTTATGCACAGGCCATCGGCCTGGCCTTCCAGGTACAGGACGACATCCTCGACGTGGAAAGCGACACCGCCACCCTCGGCAAACGCCAGGGCGCTGACATAGCTCGTGACAAACCAACCTACCCGGCCCTGCTGGGCCTGGATGCGGCCAAGGCCTATGCGATCGAACTGCGCGACCAGGCGCTGAACGCCCTGCAAGGCCTGGGCGAAAACGCAGAGCCGCTGCGGGCGCTGGCACGCTACATCGTCGAACGCCGGCATTGATCAGGGCCGCTCTGCGGCCCAACAGCACACCCGTCTGAATGGGCAGTCTTTCCCACAATGGGGTAAACTGCCGCGTCTTAACACCTATAACGACTCGCCTGATGCCCACGACGTTTCAAGAGATCCCCCGCGAACGCCCGGTCACGCCGTTGCTCGACCGCGCTGACACGCCTGCCGGCCTGCGCCGGCTGGCCGAAGCCGACCTGGAGACCCTGGCCGACGAGTTGCGCCAGGAGCTGCTCTACACCGTGGGTCAAACCGGTGGGCACTTTGGTGCCGGCCTGGGTGTGATCGAGCTGACGATCGCCCTGCACTACGTCTTCGACACCCCGGACGACCGGCTGGTGTGGGACGTCGGCCACCAGGCCTACCCGCACAAGATCCTCACCGGCCGGCGCAACCGCATGCTGAGCCTGCGGCAGAAGGACGGCATTGCCGCCTTCCCACGCCGCAGCGAGAGCGAGTACGACACCTTCGGCGTCGGCCACTCCAGCACCTCGATCAGCGCCGCACTGGGCATGGCCATCGCCGCCCGCCTGCAGAACAGCGCGCGCAAGTCGATCGCAGTGATCGGTGACGGCGCATTGACCGCCGGCATGGCCTTCGAGGCGTTGAACCACGCCCAGGAAGTCAACGCCGACATGTTGGTGATCCTCAACGACAACGACATGTCGATCTCGCGCAACGTCGGTGGCCTGTCCAACTACCTGGCCAAGATTCTCTCCAGCCGCACCTACGCGAGCATGCGCGAAGGCAGCAAAAAAGTGCTGTCTCGCCTGCCTGGCGCCTGGGAAATCGCCCGCCGCACCGAAGAATACGCCAAAGGCATGCTGGTCCCAGGCACCCTGTTCGAAGAACTGGGCTGGAACTACATCGGCCCGATCGACGGCCACGACCTGCCGACCATGATCGCCACCCTGCGCAACATGCGTGACCTCAAGGGCCCGCAGTTCCTGCACGTGGTGACCAAGAAAGGCAAAGGCTTCGCCCCGGCGGAAATCGACCCGATCGGCTACCACGCCATCACCAAGCTCGAACCCGCTAACAAGCCGGCCGCACCGAAGAAGGCCAGCGGGCCAAAATACTCCGCGGTGTTCGGCCAGTGGTTGTGCGACATGGCCGCCGCCGACAATCGCCTGGTGGGTATCACCCCGGCGATGAAGGAAGGCTCCGACCTGGTCGACTTCAGCGAACGCTACCCCGAGCGCTACTTCGACGTGGCCATCGCCGAGCAGCATGCGGTGACCCTGGCTGCGGGCATGGCCTGCGAAGGCAGCAAACCGGTGGTGGCGATCTATTCGACCTTCCTGCAGCGCGCTTACGATCAGCTGATCCACGACGTGGCGGTGCAGAACCTCGACGTGCTGTTCGCCATCGACCGCGCCGGCCTGGTCGGCGAAGACGGCCCGACCCACGCGGGCAGCTACGATTTGTCGTACCTGCGTTGCATCCCGGGCATGCTGGTGATGACGCCGAGCGACGAGAACGAGCTGCGCAAGATGCTCAGCACCGGCCACCTGTATAACGGCCCGGCGGCGGTACGTTACCCGCGCGGTACCGGCCCTAACGCGCCGATCAGCGGCGACCTGGAACCGCTGGAAATCGGTAAGGGCGTGGTTCGCCGCCAAGGCGAAAAAGTCGCCTTGCTGGTGTTCGGCGTGCAACTGGCCGAAGCCCTGCAAGTTGCCGAGCAGATCAATGCCACCGTGGTCGACATGCGTTTCGTCAAGCCGCTGGATGAGGCGTTGGTGCTTGAGTTGGCCGCCAACCACGAATTGCTGGTAACCCTTGAAGAGAACGCCATCATGGGCGGTGCAGGGGCTGCCGTAGGCGAGTTCCTGGCCAGCCAGAGCGTGATCAAGCCGTTGCTGCACCTGGGGCTGCCGGACATCTATGTCGAACACGCCAAGCCTGCGCAGATGCTGGCTGAGTGTGGGCTGGATGCTGCTGGGATCGAGGCCTCGGTGAAAGCCCGGATGGCCAAGCTCGGCCTATAAGGCCTCTTCGCGGGGCAAGCCCGCTCCCACAGGTTCTGCGCTAAACCCTGTGGGAGCGGGCTTGCCCCGGGTACAAACCGAAGACATCGTTTACATTTCAAACCGGGGACATTGTTTACAGGCTAATACGCATGATCAGG
>NZ_JBVJLI010000032.1:0-28303 GCF_055584805.1 Pseudomonas sp. NPDC090752
TCCTGATCATGCGTATTAGCCTGTAAACAATGTCCCCGGTTTGAAATGTAAACGATGTCTTCGGTTTGTACCCGGGACAAGCCCGCTCCCACAGGTTCTCTGCTGCCCTTGGGCTTGCAACCTACCTGTGGGAGCGGGCTTGCCCCGCGAAAGGGCCAAAACAGATTTATCCCTGTTTAACTTCCCGCATCGGCTTGCCTTTGACCGGCGCACCTTCAGCCTTGTAGTACTTGGCAGTGCTGCGCGCCAGCGGCTTGCGGTTGCGGATCTTGTCCGAGATTTTCTCGGCGATCATGATCGTGGTGGCGTTGAGGTTGCCGGTGATGATGATCGGCATGATCGACGCATCCACCACCCGCAGGCCCTGCATGCCGTGCACGCGGCCTTCGCCATCGACCACCGCCATGTCATCGGTGCCCATCTTGCACGAGCAGGACGGGTGGAAGGCGGTTTCGGCGTGCTCGCGGATGAACTTGTCCAACTGCTCATCGGTTTGCACGTCGGCGCCTGGGCTGATCTCGCGACCGCGGTAAGGGTCCAGCGCCGGCTGCGCCATGATCTCGCGGGTCAGGCGGATGCCGTCGCGGAATTCCTGCCAGTCCTGCTCGGTGGCCATGTAGTTGAACAGGATGCTCGGGTGCTGGCGCGGGTCCTTCGACTTGGCCTGGATGCGGCCACGGCTTGGCGAACGCATAGAACCCATGTGCGCCTGGAAGCCGTGTTCCTTCACGCCGTTGGAGCCGTTGTAGTTAATCGCCACCGGCAGGAAGTGGTACTGAATGTTCGGCCACTCGAACTCAGGGCGGGTGCGGATGAAACCACCGGCCTCGAACTGGTTGCTGGCGCCGATACCGGTGCCGTTGAACAGCCATTCGGCGCCGATGGCCGGCTGGTTCCACCACAGCAGCGACGGGTACAGCGACACCGGCTGGGTGCAGGCGTACTGCAGGTACAGCTCCAGGTGGTCCTGCAGGTTTTCACCAACGCCCGGCAGGTCGTGCACGACCGGGATGTCGAGGCTTTCGAGCAGGGCACGTGGGCCAACGCCGGAGCGCTGCAGCAGTTGCGGCGAGGCGATGGCGCCGGAGCTGACGATGACTTCCTTGCGGGCGCGGGCTTCGACGCGCTCTTCGCTGTCGCCGACCAGGTAGGTCACGCCAACGGCGCGCTTGCCGTCGAACAGCACGCGGTCGCTCAGGGCATGGGTGACGATGGTCAGGTTCGGGCGCTTCTTGGCCTGGTCCAGGTAACCGCGTGCGGTGCTGGAGCGGCGACCTTTCTTGGTCACCGAACGGTCCATCGGGCCGAAACCTTCCTGCTGGTAGCCGTTGAGGTCTTCGGTGCGCGGGTAACCGGCCTGCACGCCGGCCTCGACCATGGCGTGGAACAGCGGGTTGTTGCCCGCTTTTGGCGTGGCAACGCTGACCGGGCCTTCGCCGCCGTGGTAGTCGTTGGGGCCGATGTCCCGAGTTTCAGCTTTTCTGAAATAGGGCAGGCAGTCGAGGTAAGTCCAGTCCTCGAGGCCTGGCAGTTCTGCCCAGCCGTCGAAGTCCATGGCGTTACCGCGGATGTAGCACATGCCGTTGATCAGCGAAGAGCCGCCCAGGCCCTTGCCGCGGCCACATTCCATGCGGCGGCCGTCCATGTGCGGCTCCGGGTCGGTCTCGTAGGCCCAGTTGTAGCGGCGGCCTTGCAGCGGGAAGGCCAGGGCGGCCGGCATCTGGGTGCGGAAGTCGAAGCGGTAGTCGGGGCCACCGGCTTCCAGCAGCAGAACGGTGACGCTGGCGTCTTCGGTCAGGCGGGTGGCCAGGGTGTTACCGGCCGAGCCTGCGCCGACGATGATGTAATCGAATTCTTGGGACATGGAAGTACCCTCGTGTTGGCGGTGATCAGGGAGCGGAAACGCCCGCGCACGGCGGCACGGGCGTGGCTGGACTGGGCCTTAGAAGACCGAGTTGTAGCCGCCCAGCTCGACCTGGACCGACTTGATGCGAGTGTATTGAGCCAGCGAGCTGACGCCGTTTTCACGGCCAACGCCCGACTGCTTGTAGCCACCGACCGGCATTTCCGCCGGCGATTCACCCCAGGCGTTGATCCAGCAGATGCCGGCTTCGAGCTGGTGGATGATGCGGTGGGCGCGGCTGATGTCGTTGGTGCACACGCCAGCGGCCAGGCCGTATTCGGTGTCGTTGGCGCGGCGGATGACTTCTTCTTCGGTCTCGTAGCTGAGGATGCTCATCACCGGGCCGAAGATTTCTTCCTTGACGATGGTCATGTCGTCGGTGCAATCGGTGAACACGGTCGGGGCGACGTAGGCGCCCTTGGCGAAGTCACCTTCGGTCAGGCGCTCACCACCGCACAGCACCCGGGCACCTTCTTCCTTGCCCTTGGCGATGTAGCCCAGCACGCTTTCCATGTGCTGGAAGCTGACCAGCGGGCCGAAGTTGGTGTTCTCGTCTTCCGGGTTGCCAACGCGGATGCGGGCAACGCGCTCGGCGATCTTGGCTTCGAAGGCGGCCTTCATTTCAGCCGGGATGAACACGCGGGTGCCGTTGGTGCAGACCTGACCGGAGCTGTAGAAGTTGGCCATCATGGCGATGTCGGCCGCCTTGTCCAGGTCGGCGTCGGCGCAGATGATCAGCGGCGACTTGCCGCCCAGTTCCATGGTCACTTCCTTGAGCGAGGAGCTCGACGCGCTGGCCATGACCTTCTTGCCGGTGGTGGTGCCGCCGGTGAAAGAGACTTTCTCGATGCGCGGGTGCTCGGTCAGCAGGGTGCCGACTTCACGGCCGCTGCCGGTCAGGACGTTGAACACGCCGTTCGGCAGGCCGGCTTCGGTGTAGATCTCGGCCAGCTTCAGGGTGGTCAGCGAAGTGACTTCCGACGGCTTGAAGATCATCGCGTTGCCAGCGGCCAGGGCCGGGGCGGATTTCCACAGGGCGATCTGGATCGGGTAGTTCCAGGCGCCGATACCGGCGGTCACGCCCAGCGGCTCGCGGCGGGTGTAGACGAAGGACGATTCGCGCAGCGGGATCTGCTCGCCTTCGATGGCCGGGACCAGGCCTGCGTAGTATTCCAGCACGTCGGCGCCGGTGACGATGTCGACGTAGCGGGTTTCCGAGTACGACTTGCCGGTGTCCAGGGTTTCCAGCATGGCCAGTTCGTCGTTGCGCTCGCGCAGGATGTCGACGGCGCGGCGCAGGATGCGCGAACGCTGCATGGCGGTCATCGCGGCCCAGACTTTCTGGCCACGCTCGGCGCTTTCGACGGCTTTCTCGACGTCAGCCTCGGTAGCACGTTGCACGTGGGCGAGGACTTCGCCGGTAGCCGGGTTGATGGCTTCGAAAGTGGCATCGCTGCCAGCGTCGACGTAAGCGCCATCAATGTAGAGTTTTTGCGTTCCGAAACGGGCCATAGTGTCCTCGCAAGTGCAGTGTGTGGTTGGCGTGCGTGTCACGCTCCTGCCGGGTGGGCAAGGGCCATGCGCGCTTGTTCAGCAGCCTGGTCGGTGGTGTCCAGGGTGTGCTGCTTAGCCAGTTGTAGATCCATGTATTCGTATGCAATCCGTATCGCCTGGTCGGTGTCGAATGCATCACCCGACAGGGCGCCACGCAGCCACAAGCCATCGATCAGGGCCGCCAGGCCGCGGGCTGCCTTGCGCGCATGGTAAAGCGGCAGGGCGCGGCGGAACTGGCAGCACAGGTTGGAGTAAAGGCGGTGATCGTTGATCCGCTGCAACCTGTGCAAATCGGGCTGGTGCATGCTGGAAGCCCAGAAGGCCAACCAGGTTTTCATCGCCGGGCCGTTCACCTGGCTGGCATCGAAGTTGCCCTCGATGATCACTTTCAGGTGGGCGCGCGGGCTGTCGTCCGTCAGGGCCTGGCGACGTGCTCTAACGCCTTCGTTGAGCATGTTCATGATGTAACCCATCGTCGCTGCGATCAGGCCGTTCTTGTCCCGAAAGTAGTGACTGATGATGCCGTTCGACACACCGGCCAAACGGGCAATCAGCGCAATGCTGGCATCCCCCAGGCCTACCTGATCGACCGCCTGCAACGTGGCTTCGATCAACTGCTGGCGGCGGATGGGTTGCATACCGACCTTGGGCATCTTGCTATCTCCTCAGGCCTCACGAGCAGACGACACGCGGCCGACTCGGCGAGGACCAGTCTATTTTGTTTTGATTGAACGTTCAATCAATAAAGAATAAGCTCTGCGACAATTTGTGCCATTGACAGTTTTCAAGGCTGTTTCGAAGGCACTGATTGACACCCCAGGAAATCGTGTAACCCCCGGAATACAAGGCGTTGACGGGCATCAGCGATGCGAAATACAGATTCTGCCGAGCGGTCGACGACCTGCGGCAGGCCCTTGGAGCGGGCGGGGAGCTCTGTGACGAATGCGCGCACTTCACGTGGATGCGCGGCATTTTCAGCAGGTCACCTGTCTGTTTTTTTGCAACGTATCGATTCGGGATCACGGTTTCCTAGGTGCTTTTATAACACCTGATGCAGTGGGGCTATTGCACCAATTGCTCGGGAAAGACTGATTAGCCTCCACTGCCGTACCTGCCCGGAGCATTCGTGCAATGAGTTCTGCCTCCCTTACCAAACCCCCCGCTGAGAGGGTACGGGTCAACCGCGTGGTGTTTTACACCTCCGCGCTGATGATCCTCGTTCTGACTGCCTTGCTGATCGCTGTACCCGAAACCGCCGGCCAGGTGCTGGGCGTTGCCCAGAAATGGCTGACACGTACCTTCGGCTGGTACTACATGCTGGTGATCTGCGGCTACCTGGTGTTCGTCGTCTACCTGGCCTTCTCCGACTACGGCAGCCTCAAGCTGGGCGGCAAGGACGACCAGCCGGACTTCAGCTACGGCGCCTGGGCCGGCATGCTGTTCTCGTCCGGTATCGGTATCTCGCTGCTGTACTTCGGCGCCTCCGAGCCGCTGGACCATTACTTCAACCCACCGGAAGGCACCCCGGCCAGCCTCGAAGCCGCGCGCCAGGGCCTGCAGCTGACCTTCCTGCACTGGGGCCTGCACGGCTGGGCGATCTATGCCCTGGTCGGCCTGGCCGTGGGTTACTTCGCCTACCGCCACAACCAGCCGCTGGCCCTGCGCTCGGCGCTGTACCCGCTGGTCGGTGAGCGCTGGGTCAAGGGCGCTGCCGGCAATGCCGTGGACATTTTCGGCATGTTCGTCACCCTGCTGGGTCTGGTGACCAACCTGGGTATCGGTTCGATGCAAGTGTCGTCGGGCCTGGAATACCTGTTCGGCATGGACCACAACAAGACCAACCTGCTGGTGGTGATTCTGGTCATGGCTGGCGTGGCCACCGTGGCGGCGGTGTCGGGTGTGGAAAACGGCATTCGTCGTCTGTCCAACCTGAACATTGCCCTGTTCAGCGGCCTGTTGATCTTCGTCTTGCTGGGCGGCGAAACGCTGCACCTGCTCAACGGCTTCGTGCAGAACGTCGGCGATTACCTCAACGGCATCGTGCTGAAAACCTTCGACCTCTATGTATATGAAGGCGAAGCGGGCAAGTCCGAGCGCTGGCTGGGCCTGTGGACCGTGTTCTACTGGGCCTGGTGGATTTCCTGGGGCCCGTTCGTGGGCATGTTCATTGCGCGTATCTCCAAGGGCCGCACCGTGCGCCAGCTGGTCATGGGCGTGCTATTGATCCCGCTGGGCTTCACCCTGGCCTGGCTGTCGATCTTCGGCAACACCGCGTTGGACCTGGTGATCAACCAGGGCGCCGTGGAGTTGGGCAAGACCGCTCTGGAACAACCGTCGATGTCGATCTACCAGCTGCTGGAGTACTTCCCAGCCGCCAAGATCGTGATTGGTGTGGCAGTGTTCGTCGGCTTCGTGCTGTTCCTCACCCCGGCCGACTCTGGCGCAGTGATGATGGCCAACCTGTCGTGTAAAGGCGGCAAGGTCGACGAAGACGCCCCGCACTGGATGGTGGTGTTCTGGTCGGTGGTCATCACCCTGGTCACCATCGGCTTGCTGTTCGCCGGTAACTTCGAAGCCATGCAGACCATGGTGGTGCTGGCTGGCCTGCCGTTCTCGGTAGTGCTGGTGCTGTTCATGTTCGGCCTGTACAAGGCCATGAAGCAGGACGTGGCCGTGGAGCAGGAGCGCGCCGAACTGGCCGCCCGTGGCCGCCGCGGCTTCAGCGAGCGCCTGACCCAGCTGGAACTGCAGCCAACCCAGGCCGTGGTGCAGCGTTTCATGGACAAACAGGTCAGCCCGGCGCTCAAAGAAGCCGCCGCGCAGCTGCAGACACTGGGCTTCGAGGTCGAAAGCCGTGTTGGCCAGTCGCGCAACACCATGGGCCTGCGGGTGATGATGGAGGAGGGCAACCCCTTCGTCTATGAGGTGAGCCTGGACGGCTACATGGCCGCGCCAAGCGAAGCGCCGGTCGAGGGTGAGCCCGAAGTCCGTCAGCGCTTCTACCGCGCCGAGGTCTACCTGCATGACGGCAGCCAAGAGTACGACCTGATGGGCTTTGCACCGGAGCAGATCGTGCGTGATGTGCTGGATCAGTTCGAAAGCCATCGCCAGTTGCTGGGGCGTGTGTACAGCTGATTTGCGGCTGCAACCGAAAAAAACCCTGCTGATGTGAGCAGGGTTTTTTTATGCCCAGCAACATGTAACGCCTGCCGCGCAAGGGCTTGCGCGACCTTGCTGGTTCACTTTCCAGAGAACCAAGCACATGCCCGCCCCAGATACGTCACCGTTCGACTTCAAAAGCGCTGCTGCCTTGCATTTCAGTGATCGCCCGACGCTGCGGGAGGTTGCCAGCAAGCATCTGCTTGAGGTGCTGTTAAAAGAACTGCCGTGGTTGGCAGCGGTAGAGCCGGCGCTGGGCTCTGCTGACCCTTTGATGCTGGACAGCCCGGCCCCCGGGACAGATCACTGGACCACGCAACCGCTGCTCGATCATGTATTGAGTGCGCTGCTGGACAGCAGCGCGCTGGATGTCGAGCCTGTGGAGGGGCGTCATCACAACCTGGGGCTTACCGGCAGCTATCGGTTCGCCGGTTCACACAGCCAACTCGATACACGGCAGACCTCTGGTTTGAGCGGCCCACTCAACGATTTGCTGAGCCGGCTGCCGACCCTGTTTGGCGAGGCGCAAGTCGAGTACTGGCGCCAGCTTGGCGCTGCTGGCGTCAGCCGTGACCTGTGGATGCAATGGCTGCTCAAGGCGGCCTTGGCCTTTGGTCTGCCTGCGCAGGGACTGGATAAGAATCAGCAAGCGTGCTTGCGCGGATTGCTCCGCGGCGGCAGCGAGCAACCCCAGGTTTATCTGGTCGAGGTGCAGATGAGTTCAGGGGCCGACACGCTGGTTGAAACTCAAGCCGGTTTGCTGGTGGGCGGTGAATGGGACGAGCAGCGAGTGTTGCTGTGGTGTGAGCCCACCGGTGACGTGCGTGCGTTCGACTCGTTGCAGGCATTTTCCCAGGGCCTGCGTAATGAGCTTGTGCAGCGGTATTCATTCGACAGCATGGGCTGGAGTCGGTACCCAATAGAGGGCAATGTCTTCGCCCAGTATGCTGGGCTGCTGCTGGAAACCCAGCTTGAGCGGATCGAGCGGCTGCGTTACTCCCCGATCACTGACCTGATGCAGCTGGAGCAAGTGTTCGATCAATTAAGCGACCCCGGCCAATGGTTCGCCAGTTTCATCACCGATACCTCGAAGGTGCCAGCGCCTCCAGGGCTTGTCGCCAGCCGTGGCAGCGACACGTTCGCTTATTGCCAAGCGCTGCTGCAACTGGGCATCGAGCAAATGGAGGCCGATGGCGTCGGGTCCCTGGATGGCATACAGGACCTCACCGGCTATACCCGTCAACGGTTGGCAGCGTTGATGCGCCAGAAGCACGGCTACGAGGGCTCGGTGGATGATCTTGTGCTGGAGCTGGCCCTGGCACGCGGCATGCCAGGAGGCGCAGCGGCTGGCAGTGGCGGCGGAGAATCTGTGGAGCTCAGCCAGAGGACCCTGACAGCGTTTGCCATCGGCAATCTCAGTTCGCTGAAGGGCGCCGCCATTCGAAGTATCAAGCCCCAAGATGGCAGCGACGGCCCCTTTTGGCTGAACGCCGACACCGTGAGGGCGCTCGTGACCGAAGCCGACATTGGCGGCCGATACCCCCGTTATGTGGCCGATGAATTGGATGCTGCAGACAAGCGCCCTGAGCGGTTGAAGCGCTTTGCACGTGAGTGGCGCAGTGCGATGGTGTTCAGCGCGCTGCAGGCGAAAGCCGATGGCAAACTGACGGAGGCGGGACTGCAGTGCGTGGTGGACTTCTGTGCAGGACGGCTGGATCCGATCACTCCCAGAGCCTCGATGATGCCGCTGGCGTTCAAGCGACAACCGCAGTCCCAGCATGTGGATCGGGTTCGTTGCATGTATGTCCTGTATTGCGCGGAGCCACGGTTGGTGCTGTTGTACCGCCCTCTCTTCCAACAGGATGCCATCCGCCAGTATCCCAGTATCGAGGCATTGCTGGAGCATATCGGTGAGTCGACGCTGTTGCAGGACAGCATCGTCCAATGGCTCGAGCCCGCGGTTCGGCACATTTATGCAAACGGTGGTTTCAAAGAGCCGCATGTTGCCAGCATCGGCATCGATCCGTACGCCCTCCCTGAGCGACCGAAGCCACCGACGGTGGTTACCCAGTTCTGGCTCGCGGATTTGGACGAAAAGCTCTATACAGCCAACCGCGATCTGCTTGTCGAACTGGCGGATTTGCAATCCACTTCTGATGCTGAGAGCTACTGGGCGTCTTTGGCCGAATTCGCTTGGCTGCTGTTCGATACCGTGACAGTCCTGGTACGGGGGCCGGTGGCCAGTGCTGCCTGGCTGCTGCAACTGCTCGGCACCCTGGAGGACGACTTGTCTGTCATGGAGCAAGAAGAAGGGATGCCACGCAGTGCTGCAGTCGCCAACCTGTTGCTGAACCTTGGCATGGCGTTGCTGCATGTACGGCAACCGGTATCGCTCAGCGGCCCCCGTTCACATTCGCCACATGCGACTCACTTCGAGGGACTGGCGGAGCAGCGGGGCGCCTTTGCCGAAGTGGCTATCACGGCGGACGCTGGCACGTTGCACGACAGCGGCGCCTTCGCTGACGGGGCAGGGCGGCGCCTGGACTTCGCCTGGCGTGCGAACCAAGGTGTCAACTGGCTGCCGGCTCCCCAGCGCGCTGCCTTGAGGGCCATGCGCTACAGCCTGTCGCTGCAAGGTCATGAACCGCTGGCCAGTGGCGACCGCCAGGGGCTTTATCGTGTGGATGGCCACTACTACGCGGCGCTTGCGGGCGACAGTTATCGTGTCGAAACGTTGCCTGGCGGTGTGCGGGTGGTGAGTGAAGGCGGGTTACAGGGGCCTTGGCTGAAGTACGAACACGGTGAGTGGCGCTTGGACAGCGCGCTGCGGCTGAGGGCGGGGATGCCGCGTGACACATTGGCCAGCCGCCTGAAAGCGAAATTCGACAGTATGTTCAAGCAAGCCAATGTCATTGCTGAGCAAGCCCGGACTTCGACGGCTGCCTATAACGCGGTCGTTGATCAGAAGGTCGAGAGCAACAACAAGTTCATCAGTTTTCACAACCTCAGGGGGGCTGTGCAGGCCCGGCTTGATGGCCGCGCGCGCACTGCGCAGAACCAGAAGGTCAATCAGGATGATGAGGGGCTACTTGGGCTATGGGACGAGAAAATTTCAGCATTGACGGGCGTCGCAAAGCAACTGGACATCCAATCCGCGGAAATTCTTGAGCAGACCCTCTCGTATGACAAGGAACTGTTCACCCTACTGAACACCTTGCTTGAAGACAAATACAGCCGTTATCGCAATGTAACGCAGCTGCAATCGCTGGAAGCCATGAAGGCGATCAATCTGGTTAGCATGATCAGGAATACCGACATCATGCTCGTCCAACTTACCGAACTGGTCGATTATTCTCGTCTGGAAAGGCTGAGGGCCAAGATTGCGGGCCAAGTGCTTGGGACTGTCAAAGACGCGTACGCCGAGTATCGTCAGGCGCTTGAGCACGTGGTCGCCTATCAAGAGCGCATGTTGGTAGCGGAAGCACACTTTGACCTGCTGCTGACAGATGCGCCTGGTAGCTTGGTGGTTGAAGCCGACACCCCGGGTCAGGGCCCTACCGTGGACCAGATCATAGGATTGCGCAATTACAGTACGGTTCAGCTGCGCGTCCACCACGTCCTGAATCTGACGGATCTGGCACTGCACATGGATGCCCCTGTGGGTCATGCACGGATTACTGATCTTAGGGAAAGCCTGGCGGGCAAGTCGCTGCTGGCCGCTGCCAGTGCCCACGGCGAGCTTTCCTTCGCCAATGTGTCTGTGGACGATCGGATTTCCATCCTTCAGGAAGCGTGGGACGAGTATGCGGCTGCGCTGGTCAACAGTACGGCCATTGAAAGCAGCGGCGGCGCCGAGGTCGATATCCGCTGGCTGCAGCGTTATCGCGCACATGTCGAGTTGCTCAAACTTGATGCCGGGCAGCGGCTGGTCCGGGCCATCGAGGCGCAGGAGAGCGCAAACCCGCAACCGGAACGTCAGCCATACCCGCCCATGGTGCAGCACCAGCAGGTGCTGTATACGGCTGATGGGCTGATCGTCATCGCCACTCAGGTGCAGGAGAACGGGCAGGAGATTCTGCAGGTCCTGGACCCCGTGAGCAATGAGGTGCGTTCCGTCTACGAGCTCCATGACGGCATCTGGCAAGAGCGCCAAGACCCCCCTGAACCGACCGCCCCGTTGGACGATGATGTCATGGATGACGCAGCCATGAGGGTTCAAACGTTGGTCGAGAAAAGCGATGACCTGTTGGCGCGGGCGGATGACTTTATCAAGAATGATTTAAGGGGGCGCAAGCTGGCCCGGCTGTTCGACAGGCACATCGACAAACTTCGCCGCGCTATCGGTGTGCAGGGCGAGGCGAGTTTGCCCGATGCACTGGTCAAGCGTTTGGAAGAGGAGCTGGACAAGCTGCGCTCGCAAAAGGAATTGAAAATGATCAAGCTCTATACCAATACACACTACCCCTATCCCGACGGTTTGCTGTTCATGCACGCGAGAGGCTTGATCAAGGCCGAATACGTCTCCCCCAGGCGGGTCATGGCAAACGGCAGCACGTTCGATGAGTACAAGATCATCCGCCTGGCCAACCCGGGCGACTTGAAGGGACGCCCCTTGTGGGCGGTCCATTTCCATATGCCGTCAGCTGATTCACTGCCGCGTGATTTTAACGTCGGGCACCTTAAAAAGTGGTCCCAACGGCGTCGCAGTGGACGCGAAGACGAGGGCGCACGGGTTCACCGTGGCAGGCTGAGGCTCAAGCAGGCGGAAGGCATCATTCCGTTCTGAAGCCAAGTGAGGGCTGGGTCAGCGGTTGCTGTAGCGGCCCTGCTTGCCATGTGCCGGCATCGCCTGATTACCCCGTTGGGCGATCATCTGTTGCAGGTTGATCAGCATGATGCCTTGGCTTTGGAGACGGGGTAATTCGCGTGCCAGCACCTCGAGTGTTTGCGGGTAGGGATGACCGATCAGCACCGCTGTGCCTTGCTTGCGGGCCAGGGCGATGCCTTGCTGCAACTGGCCGTTGATGGCCTCGAGGGTGCGCACGTCGTCCAGGAACACGTCCCGCGATACATGCGCCAGCCCCTGTGCCTGCGCTTGTGCCGCCGCAACGGTCGCCGCACTGGTGCGGCTGTCGACGAAGAACAGGTGGCGCCGCTGCAGCTCGCCCATCAACCAGGTCATGGGCTCACGCTGTGCCGTCATGCGGCTGCCCATGTGGTTGTTGATGCCAGCGGCATACGGCACTTTGGCCAGCGCCGCATCCAGGCGTTGCGCCAGCTCTGCGATGGGTGTGCCGGGGTGCCAGGCATAGGAGCCAGTGGCGGGGTCCATGGGCATGTGCAGGATGACCGTCTTGCCAGCCTTGTGCGCCTGGCGGGCGAAATCGCTGGCATGCGGGGTGTCTGGCATGATCGCCATGGTCACCGGGCCTGGCAGGGCCAGGGTGCGGCTGTCGCGCTCGGTGCTTTGGCCCAGGTCGTCGATGATGATGCTCAGGTAGACCTTGTTGTCCGGCGCCGCTTGGGCGACACCGGTCATCAGGCAGAACAACAGACACAGCAGGTAACGCATGGGATGGATCATTTGCCCGAGGTGATGTTCAAGCCCTTGAGCAGGCTCAGGGCCTGACTCAGCTGGAAGTCATCGTCCTGAGGCCGTTCCTTGCGCTTGCTGCTGCCGGTCGGGCGGTCGGCGCCGCCGTTGCCGTTGCCCAGGTGGCCTTGCAGGTCGGCTTCCTTGAAGTTGTCGGTGTCGACTTCGGCGGTCAGCTTGGCTGGGCGCACTTCGATATCGGGAACGATACCCTGGGCCTGGATCGAGCGGCCGTTAGGGGTAAAGTACAGCGCGGTGGTGAGCTTCAATGCGCGGTCGTTGGCCAGCGGCAGCACGGTTTGTACCGAACCTTTGCCGAAGCTGTCGGTGCCCATCAGCACGGCGCGTTTCTGGTCCTGCAGGGCGCCGGCGACGATTTCCGAGGCCGAGGCGCTGCCGCCGTTGATCAGCACCACCAGTGGCACGCCTTCACTGGCGTCGGCCGAGTCGGCGGAGAAGCGCAGTTCGGAGTTGGCGATGCGGCCCTTGGTGTAGACGATCAGGCCTTTGGTCAGGAAGTGGTCGGCCACTTCTACCGCCGATTGCAGCACGCCGCCTGGGTTGTTGCGCAAATCGAGGACGACCCCGCGCAGCTTCTTGCCGTTGTCTTTGCGCATCTTGGCCAGTGCTTTGCCTACTTCGTCACCGGTCTTGACCTGGAACTGGGTGATGCGAATGTAACCGTAGTCGTTTTCCAGCAGCTGGCTCTTCACGCTCTTGACCTGGATCACCGCGCGGGCGAGGGTCACGTCGAAGGGGTTGCCGCCATCGCGGACCAAGGTCAGGGTGATTTTTTCACCGACCTTGCCGCGCATCTTGTCCACGGCTTCGGTCATGGTCTGGCCACGGGTCGGGGCGCCGTTGATCTTGACGATCAGGTCGCCCGCCTGCACGCCGGCACGCGACGCCGGGGTGTCATCGATGGGCGAGACCACCTTGATGAAGCCGTCTTCCTGACCCACTTCGATGCCAAGGCCGCCGAACTCGCCGCTGGTACTTTCCTGCAGCTCTTGGAAGTCCTCGGGGCCGAGGTAGGCCGAATGCGGGTCGAGGTTGCTGAGCATGCCCTTGATGGCGTTTTCCAGCAGGGTCTTGTCGTCCACAGGTTCGACATAGGCCGCCTTGATGCGGTCCATGACCTCGGCGAAGGTGCGCAGCTCTTCCAGCGGCAGCGGCGCCTTGGCGGTCACTTCGGTGGCCGGCACCGCCGCAGGCTTGGCTGTCTTGGCTGGCGCCGGCTCGGCGGCGAGGGCCAAGGGCGCGCCGACCGCCAGGGCGATGGTCAGGGCCAGCTGGGTGAGACGAGGCGAGTGCAGCATGTCGAACGAACTCCTGATCCTGTAGGCGCTCCCGTGGGAGCATCGGTGCAGCGCCTGGCGCTACGCCGTAAAAGTGAACTGAGCCTTAACCTCGGCACCACTGCGAAGGGTCGGTGGGCCGGCCCTGCTGGCGAATGGCGAAGTACAAGCCTGCGGCATCCTGGCCGCCGCTGTCGCCAACGGTGGAAATGGCCTCGCCGGCCTTGACGATGTCTCCAGCGCTCTTGAGCAGGCTCTGGTTGTGGCCGTAGAGGCTCAGGTAACCATTACCATGGTCGAGAATGACCAGAAGTCCAGCACCGCGCAACCAGTCGGCGAACACCACGCGCCCGCCGTGTACGGCGCGCACCTGAGTACCGGGGTTGGCGCTGATCATCACCCCGTCCCACTTCGCCCGGGCATCGCTGCCACGGGCATCGCCGAAGCGTGCCAGTAGTCGACCATTGACCGGCCAAGGAAGTTTTCCCCGTGCGGCAGAAAAAGCGCCGCCGTAGCTGGCACTGTCGCTGGAAACCAACGGGCCGAGGGTTGTACGGGCCTTTTTTGGCGGCTCGGAGGGTTCTTCGCGTTTGGCCAGCGCTTCCTGCTGCCGGCGCTTCTCGGCCTCCTGCTGGGCAAGCAGGGCTTTCTGGCGGGCCTCTTCGGCTTCGCGGGCCTGGCGGGCCAGGGTTTCCTCGATGGTCTTGAGCACCTTGGCCAGGTCGGCCTGGTCCTGTTCGCGGGCCTGCAGCTTCTGGCCGCGGTCTTTCACGTCGCTGTTGAGCTTGGCCAGCACCTGCTGGCGCTTGCCGCGTTCGGCTTCAAGCGCTTGGCGTCGGCTGTCGAGGTCGGCGCGCTGGGCCAGCAACTGTTCTTGCTGGCGGGAGATGTCCTGCTCGACATTGGCCAGCTGGCGCAGGGTCTCGTTGAAGGCCCGCAGTTGCTCCATGCGTGCCTTGCTCAGGTAATCGTAATAGCTGAGTGTGCGGGCGAATTTCTCGGGGTTCTGCTGGTTGAGGAGCAGCTTGAGGTATTCCTCGCGACCATTGTTCTGGTAAGCGGAACGCGCCTGGATGGCGATCAAGCGCTGCTGTTCAACGCGTGAGCTCTGGAGTTTTTTTTTCTCGGTATCAAGGCGCTCCAGATCGCCCTCGGTCTTTTTTAGTTCTTGTTGCAGGGCCTCCACCTGCTTCTCCAGGTTACCGATATCGGTTTCGGTGGACTTGAGGTCCTTTTGCACACCGGCCTTTTCTTCCTGGAGCTTGCCCAGCGTCTTCTTGAGCTCGGCGATGTCCTGGCGGGTGGCGTCCAGTTGTTGCTGGGTCTGCACGCGCTCGTCGGCGAAGGCCGGGCTGAGCAGGCAAGACAGGGCTAGGAGGATCAGGGCGCGAAGCATGAGGTCTGGCGTACCAAGGATGGAGACTGGCCTAGTATGCCCGCCTGGGGCGGCAAAAAAAACGCCCCACGGCAGATGCGGTGGGGCGTTTGTCTGGAATTGCTGCTATCAGGCTTCGACGAGGATCGACGTACCGGTCATTTCGGCAGGCTTTTCCAGGCCCAGCAGCTTGAGCATGGTCGGTGCCACGTCGGCCAGTACGCCGCCCTCACGGACCTTGACCTTGCGCTTGCCGACATAGATGAACGGCACTGGCTCAGTGGTGTGGGCGGTGTGCGCCTGGCCGGTGCACGCGTCTTCCATTTGCTCGACGTTGCCGTGGTCGGCGGTGATCAGCGCTTCGCCGTCGACCTTTTCCAGGGCCTCGACGATGCGCCCGACGCAGGTATCCAACGCTTCGACAGCCTTGACTGCAGCCTCGAACACGCCGGTGTGGCCGACCATATCGCCGTTGGCGTAGTTGACCACGATCACGTCGTAACGCTGCTGCTCGATGGCTTCGACGATGCGGTCGGTGACTTCCGGCGCGTTCATCTCCGGCTGCAGGTCATAGGTGGCGACTTTCGGCGACGGAATCAGGATGCGCTCTTCGCCTTCGAACGGCTCTTCACGCCCGCCGGAGAAGAAGAAGGTGACGTGGGCGTACTTTTCGGTCTCGGCGATGCGCAGCTGGGTCTTGCCGTGCTTGGCCAGGTATTCGCCGAGGACGTTGTCCAGGCTGGAAGGCGCAAAGGCCGCCGGTGCCGGGATTTTCGCCGAGTATTGGGTCAGGCCGATGTAGGCGGCCATCTTCGGCAGGCGCTCACGGGGGAATTCGTTGAAGTTCGGCTCGACAAAGGCTCGCGACAGCTCGCGGGCACGGTCGGCACGGAAGTTCATGAAGATCACGGCATCGCCGTCTTCGACCTTGACCGCTTCGCCGATGCGCGTGGCTTTGACGAACTCGTCGTTCTCTTCACGGGCGTAAGCGGCTTCCAGGCCCGCCCGGGCGGTTTCTGCGGTGTAGTCGGCAACGCTGTCGACGATCAGGTTGTAGGCAGCGCTGACGCGGTCCCAGCGGTTGTCGCGGTCCATGGCGAAGTAGCGGCCGATGAGGCTGGCGATGCGGCCTTTACCCAGCTTGGTGAACGTTGCATCGAGCAGTTCGATGGAGGACTGCGCGCTGCGCGGCGGAGTATCGCGGCCGTCGAGGAAGGCATGCAGGTAGATCTTCTCGGCACCACGTTGCGCAGCCAGTTCGGCCATGGCGATCAGGTGGTCCTGGTGGCTGTGCACGCCACCGTCGGAGAGCAGGCCGAGGATGTGCACGGCCTTGCCGGCACCGGCAGCCTTGTCGACCGCGCCGGTCAGTACCGGGTTGGAGAGGAACTCGCCATCGCGGATGGCCTTGGTCACGCGGGTGAAGTCCTGGTAGACGACACGGCCAGCGCCGAGGTTCATGTGACCGACTTCGGAGTTGCCCATCTGCCCGTCCGGCAGGCCGACATCCATCCCGGAGCCTGAAATCAAGCCATTCGGCTGAGTGGCGCGCAGGCGGTCATAGACCGGGGTGTTGGCGGAATAGATGGCGTTGTATTCGGGGCTTTCGCTGTGGCCGAATCCATCCAGGATGATCAGGACCAGGGGTTTGGGCGTACTCGTCATCAATCAAACTCACGGTTGTTCAAAGATGATAAAGACACGCATTTTAGGGCAAATGCGCCATGTGCGGCGAATATTCGTCCTATTGACTGACCAGCGCGGCGCTTGCGGCAACATGAAGGTACCTTTGCTACCGGCCCGTCGGGCTTTGGTGGCACTGGGGGGCTGTGTATACTGGCCGGCATTTTCAATCGCCTGGAACACCGCTGATGGTTGCTCACCTGATTCAATTCGCGACAGATCACTACATCCTGGTTGCGATCTTCGTTGTTCTGCTGGTCCTGCTGCTGCTCAATGAACTCAAACGGGGCGGCCAGAGCCTGAGCAATGGCCAGCTGACCGCCCTGGTCAACGCCGACAAGGGCCTGGTGGTCGATATCCGTACCGCCAAGGAGTATGCCGCCGGTCACATCGTCGGCGCGATCAACATTCCGCAAGACAAGCTGGCCGCGCGCATGAGCGAGCTGGACAAGCACAAAGAGAAGACCCTGATCGTCGTCGACGCGATGGGCCAGCAGTCCGGCAGCCACTGCCGCGAGCTGCTCAAGGCCGGTTACACCGCCGCCAAGCTGAGCGGTGGCGTTTCCAGCTGGAAAGCCGATAACCTGCCCCTGGTGAAGTGATATGAAGCCCGTCATCGTCTACTCCAGCGACTACTGCCCCTACTGCATGCGCGCCAAGTACCTGCTCGAGAGCAAGGGCGTGGCCTTCGAGGAAATCAAGGTCGACGGCAAACCGCAGGTCCGTGCCGAAATGAGCCAGAAGGCCGGCCGTACTTCGGTGCCGCAGATCTGGATCGGCAGTACCCACGTCGGTGGCTGCGATGACCTCTATGCCCTGGAGCGCGCCGGCAAGCTCGACGCGCTGCTGGCGGCCTGATTTGCACTGCATTCAAAAACATTAGGATAAGGATCTGCCATGACTGACCAACAGACCAACGGCGCCGCCGCCGAAGACACCAGCCCTCAGTTCTCCATGCAGCGCATCTACGTGCGCGACCTGTCGTTCGAGGCCCCGAAAAGCCCGCAGATCTTCCGTCAGACCTGGGAGCCGAGCGTAGGCCTGGACCTGAACACCAAGCAGAAAGCCCTGGAAGGCGACTTCCACGAAGTGGTGCTGACCCTTTCGGTGACCGTCAAGAACGGTGACGAAGTGGCCTTCATCGCTGAAGTTCAACAGGCCGGTATCTTCCTGATCAAGAACCTCGATGCGGCTTCGATGAGCCATACCCTCGGTGCGTTCTGCCCGAACATCCTGTTCCCGTACGCCCGCGAGACCCTGGACAGCCTGGTAACCCGTGGTTCGTTCCCGGCCCTGATGCTGTCGCCGGTCAACTTCGACGCCCTGTACGCGCAAGAAATGCAGCGCATGCAGGAAGCCGGCGAAGCGCCGACCGTGCAGTAATAGCTGCCTGTATCAAGAAAGCGCCTTTCGGGGCGCTTTTTTGTTGCCTGTACCGGCCTCTTCGCGGGGCAAGCCCGCTCCCACAGGTACCGCGCAGGCCTCTGTGGGAGCGGGCTTGCCCCGCGAAGAGGCCGGTACAGTCAATGCATCAGCTACCGGCAAAACCCTGCTGGCGCCACGCCTCATACACCGTCACCGCCACAGTGTTGGACAGGTTCAAGCTGCGGCAGCCTGGCCGCATCGGCAGGCGCAGGCGCTGTTCGGCCGGCAGGCTGTCCAGCACCTCGGCCGGCAGGCCACGGCTTTCTGGCCCGAACAGGAAGGCATCGCCGGGCTGGTAAGCGACTTCATGGAAAGGGTGCGAGCCTTTGGTGGTGAAGGCGAACAGGCGCGGGTTGCCGAGGCTTTCCAGGCATCCGGCCAGGCTTTCATGGCGCTTGAGCGTGGCATACTCGTGGTAATCCAGCCCCGCGCGGCGCAGCCGTTTGTCGTCCAGCTCGAAGCTGATTGGCTCGATCAGGTGCAGGTCGCAACCGCTGTTGGCGCAGAGGCGAATGATGTTGCCGGTATTCGGCGGAATTTCAGGTTGAAAGAGGATGACGTGAAACATGCACGGCTCCAAGCATGAAGATGGTGAACATTCTACCCCCGAACCCGAGTCGCGTTCGAAGGGCTTGCCACGTGTGATGTTGTCGCTGGCGATCGTCGGGGTGATGGTCGGCCTGATGATCGGTCGCCTGACTACACCTGAAGTGCGCGTGCTTGAGCAGGTGGAGGTGGTGCAGGATGGGCTGGACCTGTGGTTCAACGACGAGCCGAAGCTGCATGGCGAGAATGTCGAGGGTACTGTCGCGCTGCTGTTTCAGGCTGAGGGCAAGGCCCAGCGCGGACAGTTGAGCCTGCAGGGCAAACCGGTGGGCTGGCGATTGCAGAAGAGTGAGGAAGGGTTGTTGCTGACCGTGGTTGCCGCCCGTCCCCTGCACGGCGAGTGGGCCGGTGCAGAGGACGCTGGACGGTGGCGGGTGCAGGTGAGGCTGCACGAATAAAAGAGGGGATGTCCCGGCCTGCCTGTACCAGGGTCCCCAAAACTTGCACGACTACGAATAAAAGAGGGGTTCACCCGGCCTGCCTGTACCGAGGCCCCCAAAACTGGAGATACAGTACTTATTGCAGGTGGCGTGCCAGTTTTGAAATGCCCGGAAATATTGGGTTTCAGGACGTTTTGGCCGTGATTCGAGGGGATTTGTGCCTTGGGGCGGTGCAGAGGGCACAGCTTCGGTGCATGAGTCAGGTACCGCGTTGCCCTTGAGCATTCGCGGGCAAGCCCGCTCCCACAAGTACTCTGCAAGGCTTGAAACCTGCGGGGTAGCTGTGGGAGCGGGCTTGCCCGCGAAGAATCCAGCTAAGATCTCAGGGATTAGTGCTCTTCACCCTCATCATCATCGCCCCCGTCCACATTCATCCCCAACTCCTTGATCTTGCGGGTCAGAGTATTGCGACCCCAACCCAGCAGCAGCGCGGCATCACGGCGCCGCCCGGCGGTGTGCTTGAGCGCCGTCTCGATCATGATCCGTTCGAAGCTCGGCACCGCGCTGTCGAGCAGGTTCGACTGCCCGCGGGCCAGGGCCTGGTCGGCCCATTGGCGCAGGGCCTGTTCCCAGTTGGTAACCGGTGCGGCGTCCTGCGGCAGGTTGAGCAGCTCTGGCGGCAGGTCGCCGATCAGCACCTCGCGGCTGGAGGCCATCACGGTGATCCAGCGGCAGGTATTCTCCAGCTGGCGCACGTTACCTGGCCAGGGCAGGTTGCGGATGAACTCCTCGGTTTCCGGCTTAAGCAGTTTCGGTTCGACGGCCAGTTCCTGCGCGGCACGACCGAGGAAGTGGCGGGCGAGGGCGGGAATGTCCTCGCGGCGGTCGGCCAGGCGTGGGATATGGATGCGGATGACGTTGAGACGGTGGAACAAGTCTTCCCGGAATTTGCCGGCTTGTACCAGTGACTCGAGGTTCTGGTGCGTCGCGGCGATGATCCGTACGTCCACCTTGACCGGGATATGGCCACCCACACGGTAGAACTCGCCATCGGCCAGTACCCGCAGCAGGCGGGTCTGGGTGTCGGCCGGCATGTCACCGATTTCGTCGAGGAACAGCGTGCCGCCATCGGCCTGCTCGAAGCGACCGCGGCGCAGGTTGGCAGCGCCGGTGAAAGCGCCTTTCTCGTGGCCGAACAGCTCCGACTCCATCAAGTCCTTGGGAATGGCGGCCATGTTCAAGGCGATGAATGGCGAGGCGGCGCGTGGGCTGTGGCGGTGCAAGGCATGGGCGACCAGTTCCTTGCCGGTACCGGATTCGCCGTTGATCAACACGGTGATGTTGGAGTGGCTCAAGCGGCCAATGGCGCGAAACACCTCCTGCATCGCGGGCGCTTCACCGATGATTTCCGGTGTGCGGGCCAGTGCCTGGGGCACGTCGAGGCCTTGTTGTTCCTGGGCATGCTGGTTGGCGCGCTTGACCAGCGATACCGCCTCATCGACGTCGAACGGTTTGGGCAGGTACTCGAAAGCACCACCCTGATACGACGCTACCGCGCTGTCCAGGTCGGAATGGGCGGTCATGATGATGACCGGCAAGCGTGGGTGCTGCTCGCGAATCTGCGCCAGCAGGTCGAGGCCGCTGGCACCGGGCATGCGGATGTCGGAAATGATCACGTCCGGCTGCTGCCGGGCCAGGCGGCCCATCACGCCATCGGCGCTGTCGAAGCTCTGGGTGGTCATGCCTTCCTGTTGCAGGGCTTTTTCCAGGACCCAGCGGATGGAGCGATCATCGTCGACGATCCATACGGTTTCACTTCGGCTCATGAGGCGGTGGCTCCTTGTTCCAGGGGCAGGAAGATCGAGAAGGCGGTGTGCCCGGCGTGGCTTTCGCACTCGATCAGGCCCTGGTGCTGGCTGATGATGTTCTGGGTAATGGCCAGGCCCAGCCCGGTACCATCCGGGCGGCCACTGACCATGGGATAGAAGAGCGTGTCCTGCAGTTCACTGGGAATGCCTGGGCCGTTGTCGATGATTTCGACACGGGCCACCAGGCGGTGGCGCACATGGCCGATGGTGAACTGGCGCATCGCGCGGCTGCGCAGGGTAATGCGGCCCAGGCGCAGTTCGTTCTGCGAGCTGATCGCCTGCATGGCGTTGCGCACGATGTTCAGCACGGCCTGGATCATCTGCTCACGGTCGATCAGTACGTCCGGCAAGCTCGGGTCGTAATCGCGCACCAACGTGATGCAGCCTTGGCTTTCCGCTTCGACCAGGCTGCAGACCCGTTCCAGCACCTCATGGATATTGGTCATGGCCAGGGACGGCAGCTTGTTCGAGCCGAGCATGCGATCCACCAGATTACGCAGGCGGTCGGCCTCTTCGATGATCACGTTGGTGTAGTCGCGCAGGCCGTCTTCCGGCAGCTCGCGGGCCAGCAATTGTGCGGCGCCACGGATGCCACCGAGCGGGTTCTTGATTTCGTGGGCGAGGCCGCGCACCAGCATCTTGGTGGTTTCCTGCTTGCTCAGCTGGGCTTCTTCCTTGGTGATGCGCAGCAGGCGGTCGCGTGGGTGCACCTCCAGCAGCAGCAAGGTATTGCCCTGGTGCAGAATCGGCGTCACGGCGTAGTCGACCGTAATGGCCTGCCCGGTCAGCGAGGTCAGTTGCGCTTCGCGCTTGGTGAACGGATGAGCCTGTTCCACGGCCTGGCGCAAGGAATTGAGCGCCTCGGTCGACTCGGTGAACAGTTCGCTGATGAACTGCCCATGGCTGCGTTGCCCGCTCACGGCAAGGAGCATTTCTGCGGCCGGGTTCATGTACTCAAGACGCAGCTCGGCGTTGAGCAGGAGCGTGGCCGTGGTCAGGTTGTCCAGAAGCAGACGGTGCTGTGCATCGCTGATGGTCATAAGGCGTCGTTGACCTCTTTTGGCGCTTGTCAGGCATGGCCCGGCCATGGCCGGGCACGCGGCGGGTCCGCTGATGCCAGTCTCTGTGCTGAAAATGCAAGAAACAAACCAAGGCTCCGAAAAGAAGCGGAATTCCTTGAGAAAGACCTGTAATTGCGCATATTCGGCTCAGGTTCTTCTGGTGTACCGGTTCACGTGAACTGTTTTGGGCTGCCGGGTCGGATGCTGAGGAGGGTCATGCACCAATATAGAGCATTCTCACGCTCAGCGTTTGGCGCACAGCTGCAGGGTGGCGCGCAGCAGTGCCTGGTGGCGCAACCAGTCGTTGGTACGCTGTGCCAGTGCGTGTGAGAGTTTTCGCTGGCAGTCTTTCGGCTGCTGCTGGTCGAAGCGGCTCAGCTCGTTCAGTAGTGTTATCTGAAGTTTGTCCAGATGCGGCCGAAGGTCTTTCGCGAGATCGAGCCGAGTAGCGGGGGGCCGATACCCGAGCCTCGTCCAGCGGTCGAGCAGGGTGTACTGAACAATCTTGTTGGCTTCGATCTGGTCGCTGAAGAACGCGGCGGCGCGTTCTGGGCTGACGTTGTAGTTGGAGGCCAGTTGGCGTGCTTGTGCCAGCACCTGACCTTCTCGCGCGGTAGATTCTACCGGCAGGTGCTGATCCCACTTGTGTACCGCGACCGAGCTCGCCAAGTTGAGCCGTTGTTCGATGCCGGTCAGCAAGGGCGTAAATTCGGATTCCGAGGATGTGTGTGTCTGGCAGCCGAGCAGGCCGAGTGCAAGGATGAGAGTAATCGGGGTGAGGCGCATCTTGATCTCCTTGTGCGTGGAGACCCGATTGTGAACGGGCAGACAATTTCTGCAGGTAGGACGCTTCCGATTCTCACAAATGGAAAAATAAAAACGGCCTTCAGAAGAAGGCCGTTTTCGGTGAACTCATCGACGCCAGGCGCCGATCAGATCAGCAGCTGTAGTACAGCTCATATTCCAGCGGGTGCACGAAGGTGCGGACCTTGATCTCTTCTTCGCTCTTCAGCGCGATGAAGGCATCGATGAAGTCGTCGGAGAACACGCCGCCCTTGGTCAGGAACGCACGGCCTTTGTCCAGCTCTTCCAGGGCTTCCTTCAGGCTGCCGCAGACTTGTGGGATGTCCTTGGCTTCTTCCGGTGGCAGGTCGTACAGGTTCTTGTCGGCCGCATCGCCTGGGTGGATCTTGTTCTGGATGCCGTCCAGGCCAGCCATCAGCAGGGCCGCGAAGGCCAGGTACGGGTTGGCCGATGGGTCCGGGAAGCGTGCTTCGATACGGCGGGCTTTGGGGCTGCCGACGTAAGGAATACGGATCGAGGCGGAACGGTTGCGCGCCGAGTAAGCCAGCATGACCGGGGCTTCGAAACCTGGGACCAGACGCTTGTAGGAGTTGGTCGATGGGTTGGTGAAGCCGTTCAGGGCCTTGCCGTGCTTGATGATACCGCCGATGAAGTACAGTGCGGTGTCGGACAGACCGGCATAGCCTTCGCCCGCGAAGGTGTTCTTGCCGTCTTTCCAGATCGACATGTGCACGTGCATGCCCGAGCCGTTGTCGCCGTACAGTGGCTTCGGCATGAAGGTGGCGGTACGGCCGTAGGCGTCGGCAACGTTGTGCACGACGTACTTCAGGGCCTGTACTTCGTCAGCTTTCTTCACCAGGGTGTTGAACTTGACGCCGATCTCGTTCTGGCCGGCAGTCGCCACTTCGTGGTGGTGAACTTCAACGACCTGGCCCATTTCTTCCAGTGCGTTGCACATGGCAGTACGGATTTCGTGGTCGTGGTCAAACGGTGGAACCGGGAAATAGCCGCCTTTGACGCCTGGACGGTGGCCTTTGTTGCCGCCTTCCACGTCAGCGCCAGTCATCCACGAGCCTTGCTCGGAGAAGATCTTGAACATCGAGCCGGAGATGTCCGACTGGAACTTCACTTCGTCGAAGATGAAGAACTCAGGCTCTGGGCCTGCGAATACGGTGTCACCGATGCCGGTGCCTTTCAGATACTCTTCGGCACGCTTGGCGATCGCACGTGGGTCGCGATCGTAGCCCTGCATGCTCGACGGGTCGACGATGTCGCAGGTGATGATCAGGGTTGGCTCTTCGGTGAACGGGTCCAGCACAGCAGTGTCGTCGACCGGCATCAGGATCATGTCGGAGGCTTCGATGCCTTTCCAGCCTGCGATGGAGGAGCCGTCGAACATCTTGCCGACTTCGAAGAAGTCTTCGTCCAGGCCATCACGCGCTGGCATGGTCACGTGATGCTGAACGCCCTTGGTGTCCGTGAAACGCAGATCAATCCACTTGACGTCATGATCTTTGATGAGTTGAACCGACTTCGACATGTTGTCCTCCGGATGGTCTAGAGCGCGGTGGGCCGCTGCCCTGGAAAAAGGGTGATGCTGGGCGCGGATAGTCGGCCAAGCTTACCTGCCTCACAAGGGAGCAAATTGCATGCCAGTGCCCGAAAATGGCGAGGGCGGGATAAAAGGGGGCGTTTGCGGGCTTGTGACCCGCAATGGCGGCTGGAAATTGCACCATTAGGAGGCAGAAAAACCTGGCAAGGCACCAAGTTGGTGCAATGCTTTGGTGTTGTGCTGTTTTTGAGGGCCTCATCGCGGATGAATCCGCTCTTACGGGCATCGCGCACGCGTAGGAGCGGATTCATCCGCGAGAGGCCGGCGCAGGCGCTCACAATCCCCCTCCAGCATCTATCTCAAAGCTTCTGACCAAAAGTTGGTCAAATCCTGAGCAATTTCCGCTATAATTCGCGCCCCTCATTTTCGGCAGGCCCTGCGCGCGCTGTTAAACCAATGAAACTTATCGTCAAAGTCTTCCCAGAGATCACCATCAAGAGCCGGCCGGTGCGCAAGCGCTTCATCCGCCAGCTCGGCAAGAACATCCGCAACGTGCTCAAGGACCTCGATCCTGAGCTCGCGGTCGATGGTGTCTGGGACAATCTCGAAGTGGTCACCCGCGTCGAGGACGAGAAGGTCCAGCGCGAGATGATCGAGCGCCTCACCTGCACCCCGGGGATCACCCACTTCCTGCAGGTCGAGGAATACCCGTTGGGTGATTTCGACGACATCGTCGCCAAGTGCAAGCAGCATTTCGGTCACCTGCTGGCCGGCAAGCACTTCGCCGTACGCTGCAAGCGCGGTGGCCACCATGACTTCACCTCGATGGACGTCGACCGTTACGTTGGCAGCCAGCTGCGCCAGCAGTGTGGCGCCGCCGGCATCGAACTGAAAAACCCCGAAGTGCTGGTACGCATCGAAATCCGCAACCAGCGCCTGTACGTGATCCACAACCAGCACAACGGTATCGGCGGCTATCCGCTGGGCGCCCTTGAGCAGACCCTGGTGCTGATGTCCGGTGGCTTCGACTCCACCGTGGCGGCCTACCAGATGATGCGCCGCGGCCTGATGACCCACTTCTGCTTCTTCAACCTCGGCGGCCGTGCCCACGAACTGGGGGTGATGGAAGTCGCCCACTACCTGTGGAAGAAATACGGCAGCAGCCAGCGCGTGCTGTTCATCAGCGTGCCGTTCGAAGAGGTGGTCGGCGAGATTCTCAACAAGGTCGACAACAGCTACATGGGCGTGACCCTCAAGCGCATGATGCTGCGCGGCGCCGCGCACATGGCCGATCGTCTGCAAATCGAAGCGCTGGTGACCGGCGAAGCGATCTCCCAGGTATCGAGCCAGACACTGCCGAACCTGTCGATCATCGACTCGGCCACCGACAAGCTGGTGCTGCGCCCATTGCTGGCCAGCCACAAGCAGGACATCATTGACCAGGCCACCGAAATCGGCACCGCCGACTTCGCCAAGCACATGCCTGAGTACTGTGGGGTGATCTCGGTAAACCCGACCACCCACGCCAAGCGCCACCGCATGGAGCATGAAGAGAAGCAATTCGACATGGCCGTGCTGGAGCGCGCCCTCGAACGTGCCAAATTCATCTCCATCGACCATGTGATCGATGAGCTGGGCAAGGACATCGAAATCGAGGAAGTCAGCGAGGCGCTGCCCGGCCAGATCGTCATCGACATTCGTCACCCCGATGCCCAGGAAGACGCGCCGCTGGTGCTCGAGGGCGTTGAAGTCCAGGTGATGCCGTTCTACGCGATCAACAGCAAGTTCAAGCAGCTGGATGAAACCCGCCAGTACTTGCTGTATTGCGACAAGGGTGTGATGAGCCGTTTGCACGCACACCATCTGCTCAGTGAGGGACATGCCAATGTGCGTGTTTATCGTCCGACATAAGACGCCAGGGCTGTATGGCGGCAGCATCCGCCATCGCCCTCCCGACCGCCGGGCCTGCTGAGCCTTTTACCTTCATATTGGCCGCCTAGACTGGCGGCAACCGAATCCTCTGATCGAGATACAGTTGTGATCGAAAATCTGCGTAACATCGCCATCATCGCCCACGTTGACCATGGTAAAACCACTCTGGTCGACAAACTACTGCGTCAGTCCGGCACTCTGGAACGTAACGAGCTCAACGACGAGCGCGTCATGGACTCCAACGACCAGGAAAAAGAGCGCGGTATTACCATCCTGGCGAAAAACACCGCCATCAACTGGAATGGCTACCACATCAACATCGTCGACACCCCCGGCCACGCCGACTTCGGTGGCGAGGTTGAGCGTGTAATGTCGATGGTCGACTCCGTGCTGCTGCTGGTCGACGCTCAAGACGGCCCGATGCCGCAAACCCGCTTCGTGACCAAGAAGGCTTTCGAAGCTGGCCTCAAGCCAATCGTCGTGATCAACAAGGTCGACCGTCCGGGCGCGCGTCCTGACTGGGTTCTGGACCAGATCTTCGACCTGTTCGACAACCTCGGTGCCACCGACGAACAGCTGGACTTCAAAGTCGTCTACGCCTCGGCCCTGAACGGCATCGCCGGTCTGGACCACACCGAAATGGGCGAAGACATGACTGCCCTGTACCAGGCAGTCATCGATCACGTTCCAGCGCCAGCTGTAGACCGTGACGGCCCGTTCCAGATGCAGATCTCCGCACTGGACTACAACAGCTTCCTGGGTGTGATCGGTGTTGGCCGTATCGCCCGTGGTCGCATCAAGCCGAACACCCCGGTTGTCGCCATCGACGCCGACGGCAAGAAGCGTAACGGCCGAATCCTGAAACTGATGGGCCACCACGGCCTGCACCGCGTCGACGTCGAAGAAGCCCAGGCTGGCGACATCGTCTGCATCAGCGGTTTCGACGAGCTGTTCATCTCCGACACCCTGTGCGACCCGACTGCCGTCGAGGCGATGAAGCCGCTGACCGTTGACGAGCCTACCGTTTCGATGACCTTCCAGGTCAACGACTCGCCGTTCTGCGGCAAGGAAGGCAAGTTCGTCACCAGCCGTAACATCAAGGACCGTCTGGACAAAGAGCTGCTGTACAACGTTGCCCTGCGCGTTGAAGAAACCGACTCCCCAGACAAGTTCAAGGTCTCGGGCCGTGGTGAGCTGCACCTGTCGGTACTGATCGAAACCATGCGTCGCGAAGGCTTCGAGCTGGCCCTGGGCCGTCCGGAAGTGATCATCCGTGAAGTCGACGGCGTGAAGCAGGAACCGTTCGAAAACGTCACCATCGACATCCCTGAAGAATCCCAGGGCAAGGTCATGGAAGAGATGGGTCTGCGTAAAGGCGACCTGACCAACATGGTTCCGGATGGCAAGGGCCGTGTACGCCTGGAATACAACATCCCAGCGCGTGGTCTGATCGGTTTCCGTAACCAGTTCCTGACCCTGACCAACGGTGCAGGCATCCTGACCTCGATCTTCGATCGCTACGACGCGGTGAAGTCCGGCCACATGTCCGGCCGTCAGAACGGCGTACTGGTTTCGGTCGAAACCGGCAAGGCGCTGACTTACTCGCTGGAAACCCTGCAGGCGCGTGGCAAGCTGTTCGTCGAGCACGGTCAAGAGATCTACAACGGTCAGATCATCGGCCAGAACAGCCGCGACAACGACCTGGGCGTCAACCCTACCAAGGGCAAGAAGCTCGACAACATGCGTGCTTCGGGTAAAGACGAAGTCATCGCCCTGGTTCCGCCAGTTCGCTTCACCCTGGAACAGGCTCTGGAATACATCCAGGAAGACGAGCTGTGCGAAGTAACGCCGAAGTCCATCCGTCTTCGCAAGAAGATCCTGGACGAAAGCGAGCGTACCCGCGCTGCGAAGAAAGCCAAGAACAGCTAAGTTAGTTCAGGCTGAATGAAAACGCCCCCGGTCGAAAGGCCGGGGGCGTTTTTGTTTGTCTGGCGATTCGGTGGTGCTCTCTTCGCGGTGTACGACCGGAGACATCGTTTACATAGTAAACCGGGGACATGGTTTACACATTTGAGGCTTGGACGCGGTTTTCGCCTCGTCCAAGCCTCCC
>NZ_JBVJLI010000033.1:0-24538 GCF_055584805.1 Pseudomonas sp. NPDC090752
TGGACGAGGCGAAAACCGCGTCCAAGCCTCAAATGTGTAAACCATGTCCCCGGTTTACTATGTAAACGATGTCTCCGGTCGTACACCCGCGAAGACGCCAGTGAGGGCGACAGTTAAACCAGGGCCTCCACTACCTTGGGGTCCAACCCCTCACCTGCGTTGGCCTCAACCCATTCCCCAAGCTGCCTGCGCATCGCCGGTGTCCAAAAGCTCAGCAAATGCTGCCGCACCCCCTTCACCGCCAGCTCACGATCCGGCTCGCTGTCGAAATAATGGGCGATCTGGTTGGCCATTTTGACCAGGCTGTCGCTGCTCATCGGCGCACCTCGGCGTGTTCCGCTGTACGGCGCTCCTTGAGCAGACGCCGCTGTTCATCACTGAAGTCCTGATAACGCTTCTGCCATTCCGATGGGTGGAACACCTTCACCACCTCCACCGCCGTGACTTTGTACTCAGGGCAGTTGGTGGCCCAGTCGGAGTTGTCGGTGGTGATCACGTTGGCGCCAGACTCGGGGAAGTGGAAGGTGGTGTACACCACCCCCGGCGCCACCCGCGCGCTGACCTTGGCGCGCAGCACGGTCTGCCCGGCGCGGCTGCCGATGCCGACCCAGTCGCCGTCGCGAATACCACGGCTTTCGGCATCGCTCGGGTGCAGCTCCAGGCGGTCGGCGTCATGCCAGGCGGTGTTGCGGGTGCGGCGGGTCTGGGCGCCGACGTTGTATTGGCTGAGGATGCGTCCAGTGGTCAGCAGCAGCGGGTAGCGGCTGTTGACCTTCTCATCGGTGGGCACGTAGCCGGTGAGCATGAAGCGCCCCTTGCCGCGCACGAACTGGTCGATGTGCATGGTCGGCGTGCCATCGGGCGCGGCATCGTTGCACGGCCACTGGAGGCTGCCGTGGCGGTCGATCTCGGCGTAGCTGACGCGGTGGAAACTCGGCGTCAGGCGGGCGATCTCATCCATGATCTCGGACGGGTGCCGGTAGCTCATCGGGTAGCCCAATGCGTTGGCCAGGGCCACGGTGGCCTCCCAGTCGGCCTTTCCGGCCAGCGGTTCCATGACCTTGCGCACCCGCGAAATGCGGCGTTCAGCGTTGGTGAAGGTGCCGTCTTTTTCCAGGAACGAGCTGCCTGGCAAGAACACGTGGGCGAACTTGGCCGTTTCGTTGAGGAAGATGTCCTGCACCACCACGCACTCCATCGCACGCAACGCGGCGGTGACGTGCTGGGTGTTGGGGTCGCTCTGGGCGATGTCCTCGCCCTGGCAGTACAGCGCCTTGAAGCTGCCATCCAGCGCGGCTTCAAACATATTGGGGATACGCAGGCCCGGGTCAGGCTGCAGGGTCACACCCCAGGCCTGCTCGAACTCGGCGCGCACGCCCTCGTTGGAGATGTGCCGGTAGCCGGGCAATTCATGCGGGAACGAGCCCATGTCGCACGAGCCCTGCACGTTGTTCTGCCCGCGCAGCGGGTTCACCCCCACCCCTTCACGGCCGATGTTGCCGGTGGCCATGGCCAGGTTGGCGATGCCCATCACGGCGGTGCTGCCCTGGCTGTGCTCGGTCACGCCCAGGCCGTAGTAGATCGCCGCATTGCCGCCGGTGGCGTACAGCCGGGCGGCGCTGCGGATCTGCTCGGCGGGCACGCCGCACACGGGCCCCAGCACCTCTGGGGCGTTTTCAGGCAGGCTGACGAAGTCGCGCCAGCGGGCGAAGTCGTCGGTTTCGCAGCGGGCGTCGATGAAGCGCTGGGCCAGCAGCCCTTCGCTGACGATCACATGGGCCAGGGCATTGAGCATGGCCACGTTGGTGCCAGGGCGCAGCTGCAGATGCAGGTCGGCGCGGGCATGCGGCGAGTCGACCAGGTCGATGCGTCGGGGGTCGATGACGATCAGCCGCGCGCCCTGGCGCAGGCGGCGCTTGAGCTGCGAACCGAACACCGGGTGAGCGTCGGTGGGGTTGGCGCCGATCACCAGCACCACGTCGGCCTGCATCACCGAATCGAAGCTCTGGGTACCGGCCGACTCGCCCAGGGTCTGCTTGAGGCCGTAGCCGGTGGGCGAATGGCAGACCCGTGCACAGGTGTCGACATTGTTGTTACCGAACGCCGTGCGTACCAGTTTTTGCACCAGGTAGGCTTCTTCGTTGGTGCAGCGGCTGGAGGTAATGCCACCAATCGAGTCGCGCCCATATTTGAGCTGGATGCGCCGGAACTCGCTGGCTGCGTAGGTGACGCCTTCATCCCAGCTGACCTCCTGCCAGGGGTCTTCCAGGCGCTTGCGAATCATTGGTTTGGTGATGCGGTCCGGGTGGGTCGCGTAGCCCCAGGCGAAGCGCCCCTTGACGCAGGCATGGCCGTGGTTGGCGCCGCCGTTCTTGTCCGGGACCATGCGTACCAGCTGGTCGCCCTTCATCTCGGCGCGGAACGAGCAACCGACGCCGCAATAGGCGCAGGTGGTGATCACTGCACGCTCGGGCTGGCCGATCTGCACCAGGCTTTTTTCGGTCAGGGTCGCGGTCGGGCAGGCCTGCACGCAGGCGCCGCACGACACGCATTCGGAGCTGAGGAAGTCGTCGCCACCGGCCGCCGCCACCCGTGACTCGAAACCGCGCCCGGTGATGGTCAGGGCGAACGTGCCCTGAATATCCTCGCAGGCGCGCACGCAGCGGCTGCAGACGATGCACTTGCTGGGCTCGTAGTCGAAATACGGGTTGGAGACGTCCTTTTTCTCAGCCAAGTGATTGGCGCCGTCATAGCCGTAGCGCACCTCGCGCAGGCCGACCTGGCCGGCAACGGTCTGCAGTTCGCAGTTGCCGTTGGCCGAGCAGGTCAGGCAGTCGAGCGGATGGTCGGAAATGTACAGCTCCATCACGTTGCGGCGCAGACCGGCCAAGCGTGGCGTTTGCGTGCGCACTACCATGCCTTCGCTGACCGGCGTGGTGCACGAGGCCGGGTAGCCGCGCATGCCGTCGATCTCGACCATGCACATCCGGCATGAACCGAAGGCTTCCAGGCTGTCGGTGGCGCAGAGCTTGGGGATGCTGGTGCCGAGCATGGCGGCGGCGCGCATCACCGAAGTGCCGGCCGGCACGCTGATGCTGCGGCCGTCGATGTTCAGGCTGATCTGCACGTCGCTGTCACGAGCGGGCGTGCCCAGGTCGGTTTCGGGGTCGAAATAATTGATCACTGCGCGGCCTCCGTGGTGGTCAGCCCGAAATCGGCGGGGAAGTACTTGAGGGCGCTGGCCACCGGGTAGGCGGTCATGCCGCCCATGGCGCACAGCGAGCCGTATTGCATGGTGTCGCACAAATCACGCAGCAGCAGCGCCTGGTCATGACGCTCGGTGAAATCGCTGGTCGCGATCAGCCGGTCGACCACCTCCATGCCGCGGGTCGAACCGATGCGGCAAGGTGTGCACTTGCCGCAGGACTCTTCGGCGCAAAACTGCAGGGCGAAGCGCGCCATGCTGGCCATGTTCAAGGTGTCGTCGGCCACCACCACCCCGCCGTGGCCCAGCATCGCGCCCATGGCGGCGAAGGCCTCGTAGTCCAGTGGCGTGTCGAAATGGCTGGGCGGCACCCAGGCGCCGAGCGGGCCGCCGACCTGCGCGGCCTTGAGTGGCCGACCGCTGGCGGTGCCGCCACCATAACCCTCCACCAGCTCGCGTAGAGTCAGGCCGAAGGCGCGCTCCACCAGGCCGCCGTGGCGAATGTTGCCGGCCAGCTGGAACGGCATGGTGCCCAGCGAACGGCCCATGCCGAAGTCGCGGTAGAACGCCGCGCCCTTGGCCAGGATGGTCGGCACCGACGCCAGGGTGAGCACGTTGTGCACCAGTGTCGGCAGGCCGAACAGGCCCTGCAGCGCCGGCAGCGGTGGCTTGGCGCGAACGATGCCGCGCTTGCCTTCGATGGATTCGAGCAGCGCGGTTTCTTCGCCGCAGATATAGGCGCCAGCACCGACGCGGACTTCCAGGTCGAAGGCCAGGCCGCTGCCCGCTACGTTCGTACCCAAGTAGCCTGCATCGCGGGCGATGGCGAAGGCGTGATCGAGCACACGGATCGCGTCGGGGTACTCCGAGCGCACGTAGATATAGCCCTTGTCGGCACCCACCGCGAGGCCGGCGATGATCATCCCTTCGATCAGCAGAAAAGGGTCGCCTTCCATCAGCATGCGGTCGGCGAAGGTGCCCGAGTCGCCTTCGTCAGCGTTGCACACCACGTACTTCTGCCCTGCCCCGGCGTCGCGCACGGTGCGCCACTTGATGCCCGCCGGAAACGCCGCGCCGCCACGGCCACGCAGCCCGGAATCGAGCACGGCGGCGACCACGTCGGCACCGCCCAGCGCAAGGGCACGTTCAAGGCCTTTGAAACCACCGTGCGCGCGGTAGTCATCCAGCGACAGTGGCCGAGTGACACCGGCGCGGGCGAACAGCAGGCGCTGCTGTGTCTTCAGATAGGGGATTTGCTCCACCGGCCCCAGCGCCAGCGAGTGGCCACCGGGCTGGCCCGCCAGAGCATCCAGCAACGAAGGTACATCTTCAGGCGTGACCGGACCGAAACCCTCGCGGCCTTCTGCACTTTCACACTCCAGCAACGGCTCCAGCCAGTACAAGCCACGTGAACTGGTGCGCTGGATATCGAGTGGCAACTGGCGACGTTCGGCCTCACGCTGCAAGGCTTCGGCAACCTGATCGGCCCCCACGGCACGGGCCACCGAATCACAGGGAATGAACAGCTTCAGCATGCTGTGTCCTCCAGGCAGCCGTTTACCAGCGAGCGCAACCGCTCGGGGGTGAGCCGCGCATGCACCTGGCCATCCAGCTCAAGGGCCGGCGAGCAGGCGCAGGCGCCCAGGCAGTACACCGGGCGCAAGCTGATGGCGCCGTCGGCGCTGGTGCCGTGGTCGTCCAGCGCCAGCTGTTCGCGCAGCTGCGCGGCCAGGGTCTCGCTGCCACGGCTCTGGCACGACTCGGCGCGACACAGGCGCAGGGTGTGGCGTGCAGGCGGTGAGGTACGGAAATCGTGGTAGAAGCTGATCACCCCGCGCACCTCGGCCAGGCTGAGGTTGAGGGCATGGGCAATGTCGGCGACGGCGGCATCGGGGATGTAACCGATGTTTTCCTGGATGGCATGAAGGATCGGCAACAGCGCGCCGGGGGTGTCCTTGTAGCGGCTCAGGATGCTATGAATCACGGGCAGGTGGAGCAGTTCATCAGGCATACAGCGGACCTCGGCATCACGGCCCCCGCCTGTTGTTTTCAGTAGGCGGGTGGCCGGCGTGTTCTGCTGCGGCACACCGCCCACGTCACGGTTGCGTGGTTATCGGTTGCCTCCTTGCCGATGGCCGTGCGTCTGCGCGCACTGGGCTCACGGGCATCTCACAAGCATGGCACTTGTGCAGCAGAAGGGATGTATGCGAGCGACCCAGCGCATCCTGAAACCGACCAGCGAGTCAGTGGGAACTGTGCTTGCGCATCCCCATATGCGCATCATCCATCAGCGCCTTGGCCATCTCGCACAGGTAATGCGAAGCCCAGACCAGAGAGGGCTCGTTGTCCATCACCCCGATGAATGACGCCCGTCGCGAGCAGTCCATCAGTAGCGACGCCTGTTCAATGGCATGGCTACAACAATTGCCGGATTCTACGCGGAACAGTCGCTTGCCTTCGACACCGCTAGCCATACAGACAGCGGAGCCTACGGTGAAGCCCATCCTGCCGGTGTCTTCTGGGCGTTCCGTACAGAACTAGAAAAGCTCAACGGGCAAACTGACAATCAATCGATTCTCGGTGAAATCATTCGCACCAAAATCACGCCCTACCTTCGCATTGATCCAGCGCACGCTAAGCCCCTGGAGCCGGCGAAACTGAAAGGTGTAGGTCAGCGCCACATCCCGCTCCCATTCCCGCCCATCCGCCGTGTCGGCATTGACGATATGGTCGCCATGGGTATAGCGCGCCAACAGCGTCAACGCTGGAATCCCCAACGCCGCAAAGTTGTAGTCGTACCGCAGTTGCCAGGACCGTTCGTTGGCATACACGAAGGTATTGGCGAACATGTCGTTGGCCAGGGTGCTGCCCAGAGTGCGATCGATGGTCACCCAGCCATCCTCCCCGTACATGCGCTGCAACCCCAAGTAGAACCGATGGCCACCGTACGCAGCGGACACGAGCAAGGAAGCCGCTTGGTTATCCAGGCTCCCAGCTTCGGCACGCCCTGTATCCCGCGTATCGAAAGCACCCAGCACGCCGCTCAGTGTCCAGTCACCCAAACGCTGAGCATGGGAAATGCTGTAGTAGTTCTGCCGGTAGATGTCTTGCAGTTCGGCCGTCCAGCCCCCCAGTACCGATTCAGGCGCGAGGCTGTACTCGCCGCCAACATAGGTGAAACGGTCCGAGGTCGCGGTGGCCACGGTTCGACCACCGACCGATGGATAGAGCGCTTCGCTGTCCGCCGCACTTCGCGGGCTGAACGCGTGAATGCGCCCGGCATGCAATTTGAGGTGGTCGATATCGGTCGACGTCAGCATTGCGCCCTGAAAGGTCTGCGGCAGCAGGCGACCGTCGTTGAAGCGCAGGATCGGCAGGTCTGGGATCAGTTCACCCAGACGTAATTCGGTACGCGAAACAGGCACCTTGGCCGTCAGGCCCAATCGCCCATAATTACTGGGCGCCCGGCCATCATCATGGTCATAAGGCAACAACTCCGTACCAGTACGGTCCGGGCTGCTGTCCAGCTTCATGCCGAACAGCCCCAGTACATCCACCCCTGCCCCCACAAAACCTGGGGTATAACCTGAAGCGGCCTTGAAAATGAAACCCTGGGCCCACTCCTGGCGCTGGCTTTGCACGGCGCCCGCATCGCTGTAGTCACGATCAAAGTAATAATTACGCAGCAACAGTGTTGCCTTGCCGTCATCCAGGACGCCCGCATCGGCATCCAGCGTAGCGACTGACAGGCACAGCATGCCCGCCCAGCCTGTGGGCAGTTTCAGCTTCAACATGGCGAATTCCTTTGTTGTACTTGTTGTGGAATACGGCGGGGGTACCTTACTGCACCAGCAACAGCGCCCCGGAAACGAAGGCGAAGATGAGGACGAAACGGCGCAAGCGCGTTTCATCGAGGTAATTGCGCACCCAATTGCTGGCGATTACACCTAGCGCCAAGGGCAAGCACAGCGCCAGCACGGGCGAAACCTGCTCGGTGTGCAAATGCCCGCCAATCGCCAGAACCACCAGTGAGATCACCTCCCCAACCAGGAAGCAAAGCGCAACCGACCCTCTCAAGGTGGCCACTGGCGAGTGCTGATACACCAGCGCGAGCGGCGGGCCACCCACGCCGGTGGCGGTTTCGGTGATGCCCGTGATCACTCCGGTGGAAATCAACGCCCGCCTGCCAGGCACGAACGACGGCGCCATCCAGGTCACCAGGCATGCCGCGATGGTCGACAAGCCAATGAACACGTTGAGTTGCGACAGCGGCAGCCAGAGCAGGATCCACACGCCACCGAAGGTGCCGGCGAAGCGCCCCAAGGTGATCCAGGAGCTGCCCCTGAAGTCGATGGCAGCGCGTTCACGCCAGGCGACTGCAGCGTTCAAAGGCAACATCAGGATCAATAGACTGACGGGCAAGGTTTCGGGTGCCAGCAAGCCCATCACCGGTGCCACGATGAGCGCGAAGCCCATCCCCGTTGCTCCCTGAATGAGCGAACCGCACGCGACGGCGACAGCGATGAGGTAAAGAGGGTCGAAAGGCAGATTCATCGTTTGCGCGTTCCCGTTTCGTCACGCCACAGTCGGCAAGGGGTGGATTTTGTGAATCGGGGCCTGGTGCACGGCGCTTCTGGCCAGCTCATCCACCTGGCGCATCAGCGCCCGCGCGTCCCAGTCGGTGGGCCATCCTTGCCACAGGCGCACCTTGCCCTGCACCACCACGGCCTGAATCTGGTCGCGATTGGCGAGCCGGACCAAGTCCCAGCTGAGGTTCCACGATGGCAGCAACTCCGGCACGGCCAAGTCAACGAGGAGAAAATCCGCCGCCTTGCCGACAGCGATGCGCCCAGTCACCTGGCCTAAACCAAGGGCATCGGCGGCGTGGCAGGTGCCCATGTCCAGCCATAGCTGGCCACCGCCGCACACCGCATCCCCCACCGGCAAGCCATGGGCGAAGCGCTGCGCCGCCTCGGCGTAATCCATCAAGCGGAAGCCATCGCCCCGAGTACCGTCGGTGCCCAGCGCTACCGGAATGTTCAGGCAATGCATCAAGTGCGCCTGGGCCACGGCGTTGCCTTTCCAAGCGCTGGCCACCGGGTTGTAGCTGACGGCGGCGCCGCTATCGCGCAGCAGGCAGATTTCGTTCGAAGTGAGCAGCGTTGCGTGAGCCAGCAACGCTCTCGGACCAAGCGCGCCGGCGCGGTGCAAGTGCTCCAATGGGCGTACGCCGTACCGTTCGAGCGAACGCTCGACGGCGACCAGATGTTCGTTGACGTGGCTCTGAAACACCCTGCCCGCTTCTTGGCAGAGACGATAGACCGAACCCAATGTCGGATCGGTGGCGATTTCGGGAATGGGGACTGCCAAGGACGGTGTAATCAAAGAATCATTGTCCCATGCCGAGAGGTGATCCTCGGCCAACGAAAGCACCCGGCTGGCATCCAGTACCCGCTCGCCCTCGAGATCGTTGCAGGTTGTAGCCAGCACGCAACGCATCCCCACTTCATGTACCGCCTGCGCAATGGCCTCGACACCTTCCTTTGACCGGGTGCCCGCATCGCAGACCGTGGTAAAGCCTCCGCGCAGCGATTCGAGCGCTGCCAGTTTGCTGGTCAGGTACAGCAAATCGGTATCCAGAGAACCCTCGAGCGGAATCCACACACGGCGAAAAATCTCTGACGGCTCGCCAAACACCAGGCCTTTGCCGAAGCTCTGGCTGAGGTGGTGATGGGTGTCGATGAAGCCAGGCATCAGCAATTGATGTTCCAGACGCCGCACCGAATGGCCTGGATAGCGACTCATCAAGAGGGCCAGCGGGCCGACGTCGGCGAACAGGCCATCGACCATCAGCACCGCCTGATCGCGGCGCGGCCCTTCGGGCAGCAGCAGCCAGTCAGGGGCCAACAGTTGACCCGCGGCCACCAGTTGTTCAGGCGCATTCGCCCAGTGATTGGAAACAGTGCAGTTCATAGGTAAGCCTTGTCGTTACGCGTCAGGGATTGATCAGTTTTGCCTTGGCTTTTGCCGGGGAGGCTTGAACGCCAGTGCAGTGAAAAACGAAGTTCATGACGGCAGCAGTGAGCGCGCCCATGGCAACGCCGTTGCCGAGCAGGCCGGCCAGGCCTTGGGGGAACTGGCTGTAGACGCCGGGCACGAGAATCGGCAGCAACCCGACGGCCAGGGCGACCGACACTACATACAGATTGCCGTGGCTGCGCATGTCCACCTTGCGCAGCATGTCGATGCCCATGGTGCCGACGATCGCGAACACGATCAGGCTGGTACCGCCGACCACGGCTTCGGGCACGCCTTCGATCAGGCGCGCCAATGGCGCCAGCACGGCGAACAGCAACAGCAACACCCCCGAGATTGCCGTCACATATCGCGACCGCACCTGCGTGGCCCGGATGACACCGATGTTTTCGCCACTGGTGATGATCAGCGACGTGCCCATGAAACCACCCAGGATGGAGGTCAGCGCATCCCCGCGAATGGTGCGCACCACATCGCGGTCGATATCCAGCGGCTTATCCACCGCCTCACTGATAGCCACAGTCTGCCCAGTGGCTTCTACCATCGAAACCAGGCAAAACAGCATCAGCGGAATGGACGCGAACAGATCGAAATGCGGTACGCCAAAGGGCATGAAGGCAGGCAGGCTGAACAGGGGGTAAGCACCGCCGGCTGGCTGATCGAAAGCCCCTAGGGTTACCGCCAGCAAGCTGCCACCCAACAAGCCAAGCAGAATCGATAACTGTGCCAGCATGCCGCGTAACAGCCGTGCACAGACGACGGTGATAGCAATGGTAGCGAAGGCCAGCAGCAGTTGCTCCGGTGCAGCAAACTGGCTGCTACCGGGTTGGCCGACGATCAACTGGCCCGAGAGCTTGACCAGATTGACCGCCACCAACAGCAACATGGTCCCCACCACTACCGAAGGGAAAAACCGCAACAGGCGCCGAAAAACGGGCAACACCAGAAAGTAGAACGCGCCTGTGAGGATGACCGCCCCCGAGGCCGTGGCGACCCCGTTTTGCTGGGCAATCAGAATGAACAGCATGATTGGTGCGCCGCCCGGCAGCATGATGAACGGCAACCGTGCGCCACAGCCTCGTAAACCCAGCGACTGCACAAGCGTCCCCAGCCCACAGACCAGAAACGTGGCGCTGAGCAACTGCAGCGTCAGTTCACTGCCAAAACCCAACGCGGTGGCCATGAGGAACACCGAAGCAATGGGCGACGCCGCCATTACCAGCACATGCTGGGTACCAAACATCAACAACTGGCGCCAGGGCAGGCGCTCATCCACAGGACCGACAACGGTATTTTCATGATTCGGCATATCCCACCTCGAGCCGGGCCGCGCGTGGCGAACCCTTGATTATTGTTATTTGGAGCCGGACGGAGCCGCCTGGAAAATGCAGATATCTTCCAGACCAAATCGATTTACTCGCCACCCAAATCGATTTGGGTGAAAATTAGACCTGTGTTGGAGAAGTGTCAATGAATCTTTCACCGAAGGCGGTCGAGTAGCCGCACACTTTCAGGCAGCGTATAACTGCGGCCATCGCTTACAGAGCCAGACCATCCATGCCCAGCAGCACGCCCCGCCGCCTTACGATCGCCGATGTCGCCAACGCTGCTGGCGTTTCGCGCACCACTGTGTCCCATGCATTGAACGACCGCGGCCAGGTCGATCCCGAGACCAGGGCATTAGTAAAAGCGGTGGCCGAGCGTCTGGGCTACAGCCCCAACCTGCGGGCCCAGCGCCTGCGTACCGGCCGCGCCAACGCCATCGCCTTGCTGTCTTCGATGCCGTTCGCGGTTGCTGGCGGCTCGTCGCGCCTGGGGTTCTTGATGGAAATCGCCGCCACGGCGACAGAGGCCGCAATGCGACAGGGCGTGGCGCTGGTTCTAGTACCACCGATGGATGAAGCACAAGCGCTGCTGCACACGCTGGACATCGATGGCGCGGTGATCATCGAACCCGTGGCTGACGATCCGAACGTGGCCTGCCTGCAAAAACGCGGTGTGAAAATGGTGACTATCGGGCGCCAACCCTTGGCGGAAGAGGCCCTGCCCTACATCGACATGCATGGCGAACAGACCGGGACGCTGATGCTGGAGCACCTGCATGCTCAGGGAGCGCGGCGCATCGGCCTGATCATCGGGGAACAGCCCAGACACTCCTACCTGGATATGGAACGGGCTTACCGGACATATTGCACACGCAACAAGCATACTCCAGCGATCGTCAAGGCAAGCGAAGGCGGTGGCGAAACGGCGGGCGCAGCAGCCTGCCTGCAGTTGCTGCAGGCTCATCCTGACCTCGACGGCTTGTGTGTACCGGTGGATGCTTTCGCGACAGGTGCTGTGCGGGCACTGCAGGACAGCGCGCGGAGGGTTCCCGAGGATGTGAAAGTCGTCACTCGCTACGACGGCTTGCGTGCACGAGAGTGCTCACCACCGCTGACATCGCTGGACATGCACCTTGAGGACGTGACCGCGCTTGCCATCGAGCTTTTGTTCGAGCACATCAACGGCAGCGGGCAGCGCGAATACATCGATGCCCCCCTGCCCACGCTCGTTCAGCGCAGTTCGAGCGGCCGCTGAACGGTTAGCGCCGGCTCAGGGCCAGGCGCGCGGCGAACAGTACGAAGACCAGGCCAGTTGCCCGATCCATCCACTGAATGACCTTTGCACGACGCAACACGCCCGCCAAGGACTGGGTTGCGCCAATCAGGATCATCGACCAAACCAGGCCCAGAGCCACGTGGATGCCCACCAGGCCGAATGTCCAGGCCATCAGGGGCTGGCCTTGTGGGATGAACTGGGGCAGGAAAGAGACGTAGAAAATCCCGACCTTCGGGTTCAGCAGGTTGCCCAGCATGCCCTTCACGAACCCGTTAGCCTGTGGCCGCGCGTCCGTTTCGACTGCTCCCAGCGACTGCCTTGGCCGCAGCAGCATATTCACCCCGAGCCACGCCAGGTAGGCAGCGCCGCAATACTTGAGGATGTCATAGGCCAGTTCCGACACGGCAATCAACGCCCCAAGGCCGAACGCGACCGCAGCGCCCCAGAGCAGGCAACCGGCGTTGATGCCCAGCGCAGCGTGTATGCCTTGTTTACGGCCTTCGACGGTGGAGGTTCTCAGGATCAGCGCGGTATCGAGGCCGGGGGTCAGGGTCAGCAACGTGGCGGCGAAGGTGAAGGCAATCAGGTTGTCGACGATGGACATGGAGGTCAGGGCCCGCAGCTGAGATGCACGGAGGTTAGCATGGGCGTGTAGCGCCAGACATCAGCGACGCGGACGCGGGATGTGCTCCCTTGGTAGACTATGGCCATTGCATGCCCGCCCTCCCGAATTCGATTGAACATACGCACCCACATGCCTCAAGAATCCGTTGCACATGTAGTAGACCAGCGCCCTGAGCCGTCCCGCCGCTTCAGCGTGGCGCCGATGATGGATTGGACAGACAGACATTGCAGGTTCTTCCTGCGTCTGCTCTCCAAACAAACCCTGCTCTACACCGAAATGGTCACCACCGGCGCCCTGCTGCACAACGACGCCCACCGCTTCCTGCGCCACGACGTCTCCGAGCACCCGCTGGCCCTGCAACTGGGCGGCAGCGTGCCCGCCGACCTGGCGGCCTGTGCGCGCCTGGCCGAGGAGGCGGGTTACGACGAGGTCAACCTCAACGTCGGCTGCCCAAGCGATCGGGTGCAGAACAATATGATCGGTGCCTGCCTGATGGCCCACCCGGCGCTGGTCGCCGATTGCGTCAAGGCCATGCGTGATGCGGTGTCGACGCCGGTGACGGTAAAGCACCGCATTGGCATCAATGGCCGTGACAGCTATGCCGAGCTGCGCGATTTCGTCGGCCAGGTGCGCGACGCCGGCTGCCGCAGCTTTACCGTGCATGCGCGGATCGCGATCCTCGAAGGGCTGTCGCCGAAGGAGAACCGCGAGATTCCGCCGCTGCGTTACGACGTGGCCGCTCAGTTGAAGGCGGACTTTCCAGACCTGGAGATTGTGCTCAACGGCGGCATCAAGACCTTAGAGGAGTGCCAAACGCACCTGCAGACCTTTGATGGGGTGATGCTGGGACGCGAGGCGTACCACAATCCGTATGTACTGGCCGAGGTGGATCAGCAACTGTTTGGCAGTGATGCGCCGGTGGTCAGCCGCAGCGAGGCGATGGCGCAGTTGCGGCCTTACATCGTTGCGCACATCGAGAGCGGTGGCGCGATGCATCACATCACCCGGCATATACTCGGCCTCGGCCAGGGCTTCAAGGGGGCGCGGCGCTTCCGTCAGCTGCTCTCGGCGGATATCCACAAGGCGCCGGAGCCACTGGTGATCTTCGACCAGGCCGCCGAGCTGCTGCAAGGTCGCTGACGGCTTTGTTGTGGGAGCGGTTTTAGCCGCGAAGCAAGCGACGCGGTGGATGGCACCGGCTTCGCCGGTGTTCGCGGCTGAAGCCGCCCCTACGGGATGCGAGCTTATCCCAGAAGCCTGGGAACCTCCTGACGGCGGATGACTCGAATCATCACCTTCGACAAATCACCACCGCCCCATTGGCCCCTTGAGCGGCCGTCGGGGCTCGGGTAATGTCGAGACATCGCACAGGACAGAGCACGCCATGACCTCCAAGCTGGAACAACTCAAGCAGTTCACCACCGTGGTCGCCGACACCGGGGACCTGGACGCCATCACCCGCCTCAAACCGGTCGATGCCACCACCAACCCGTCCCTACTGCTCAAGGCTGCCGCCATCCCTGGCTATGCCGACCTGCTCAAGCAGGTGAAAAGCGACGCCAAGGGCAATGTCGACCTGGCGTGCGACAAGTTTGCCGTGGCCGTGGGTGCCGGCATCCTGAAAGCTATTCCTGGACGCATCTCCACCGAAGTGGATGCTCGCCTGTCGTTCGACGAGCCGGCATTGCTGAAAAAGGCCCGTCAGCTGATCGAGCTGTACGAAGCCGCCGGTGTTTCCAAGGACCGCGTGCTGATCAAGCTGGCCTCCACCTGGGAAGGTATCCGCGCCGCCGAGAAACTGGAAAAGGAAGGCATCCAGACCAACCTGACCCTGCTGTTCTCCTTCGCCCAGGCCCAGGCCTGCGCCGATGCCGGGGTATTCCTGATTTCGCCGTTCGTGGGCCGCATCTATGACTGGTACAAGAAAAGCACCGGCCAGGAATACGTCGGCGCCGAAGACCCGGGCGTGCAGTCGGTCACGCGCATCTACAACTACTACAAAGCCAATGGCTACGACACCGTGGTCATGGGCGCCAGCTTCCGCAACATCGGCCAGATCGAACAACTGGCCGGCTGTGACCGCCTGACCATCAGCCCGGAGCTGCTGCAGCAACTGAGCGATGACCAGGGCGAGCTGCCGCGTGCGCTCAAACCAGGCAATCCTGGCGAGGCCAAGCAGGTGCTGAGCGAAAGCCAGTTCCGCTGGGCGATGAACGAAGATGCCATGGGCACCGAGAAGCTGGCTGAAGGCATTCGCCAGTTTGCGCGGGACCAGGAGAAACTGGAAAAGCTCATGGCTGACAAAGCCTGACACATATCCGGTTTGCCAGACGGGCGGGAAATGATCAGCATTTTCCGCCCGTTTTGCTTTATCCCGTACACATGGGTTTTGAATTCTAGGGCCCCTTCGCGGGCAAGCCCGCTCCCACAGGGATCTTCACAAAACCGGTGGGAGCGGGCTTGCCCGCGAATGGGCCTATTAGCCACCAGAGCTGTTGATGACCGCCCCCACTTCATTGCCCCACGTTCTCGCCGGCCCGGTTCTGCGCCGCCTCGAGCCTCAGCGCCTGGCCATCTGGCTGGTCGGCAGCCAACCCCTGCAAACCGAGTTCATCGCGCATAGCTCGGCCAAGGTCAATTGCCAGGTCATCGCGATCGGCCAGCACGCGTTCATCCACCTGCTGGACATCCATTTTGCCCAACCGCTGCCCTGCAACGTCGAACTGGAATACGACCTGCAGATCAACGGCGAAGGCATCGCCGGCTGGGCGCCACATCTGCTTTACCCTGGCCAGCAGCGCCCGAACCTGGTACTGCGCGAGCGCCTGGACCAACTGTTGCACGGCTCCTGCCGCAAACCACACCATCCCGCCGCCGACGGCCTGCTCTGCGCCGACCGGCTGCTTGCAGCGTGCCAGCAACCTGAACAGCGCCCGGCCTTGCTGCTGATGACCGGCGACCAAGTCTATGCCGATGACGTCGCCGGCCCGATGTTGCGCGCCATTCATTCGCTGATCGAGCGCCTTGGCCTGTTCGACGAGCAGCTGGAAGGCGCGGTCGTCGCCGACAGCCAGGCGCTCTACCGGCACCCGGCCAGCTACTACCACCGTGCCGACCTGCTGCCCGCCCAGGAGAGCAATGAAACCCTGCGCGAACGCTTCTTCGGCGGCAAGCGCAAGCCCATCTTCACGTCCAGCAACGCCGACAACCACTTGGTGACCTTCGCCGAAGTCATGGCCATGTACCTGCTGGTCTGGTCGCCAGTCCCCTGGCAGCTGGTGCAGCTAGACATGCCCACGGGCCTCGCCGATCAGCACCAGGCGCGCTACCGAGAGGAATTGCCTCGTATCGAGGCATTTGCCGCCAACCTGGGCCAAGTGGCGCGAGTGATGGCCCACCTGCCCTGCCTGATGATCTTCGACGACCATGACATCACCGATGACTGGAACCTTTCGGCACAGTGGGAAGCAACCGCCTACGGCCACCCCTTCTCGCGACGGATCATTGGCAATGCCTTGCTCGGTTACCTGCTATGCCAGGCCTGGGGCAACGACCCGGACGGCTGCGAGGCCATGGTTGGGCAATGCCAGGCACTTTCCAGCCCGCACCTGGACAGCCAGGCACAGGACCAACTGATCGGCGATCTGCTGCGCTTTCAGGGCTGGCAGTTCAGCCTGCCCAGTGACCCGCCGCTGCTGGTACTGGACACCCGCACGCGACGCTGGCGTAGCGAAAGCGACCTGGCCAAGCCGTCCGGGCTGCTCGACTGGGAAGCACTCTGCGAGCTGCAACAAGCGTTGCTGGACCATCCTTCGGCGATCATCGTGTCACCGGCGCCGATCTTCGGGGTCAAGCTGATCGAGACAGTGCAAAAGCTGTTCAGCTGGCTGGGCTACCCGCTGCTGGTGGATGCCGAGAATTGGATGGCGCACCGCGGCGCGGCGCAGGTGATTCTGAACATCTTCCGCCATTCGCGCACGCCGGGGCACTACGTGGTGCTATCCGGCGATGTGCATTATTCGTTCGTCTACGAGGTCTTGATTCGCCATCGCCAGCGCAGCCCCCATCTGTGGCAGGTCACCAGCAGCGGTATCAAGAATGAGTTCCCCCGCCGGCTGCTGGATGTGCTGGACCGGCTCAACCGCTGGCTGTACTCGCCGCACTCGCCGCTCAACTGGTTTACCCGGCGGCGGGAGATGGAGGTAGTGCCGCGTACGCCCAGCCATAGCAAGGCCGGTGAGCGACTGTGGAACAGTGCCGGGCTGGGGCAGGTGTTTTTTGATGAGCAAGGGCGGCCGGCGCGGGTGTTTCAGCTGAATGCTGATGGCGCTGAGACGACGGAGTTTGCGCGGCAGGAGTGATTGGCCAGGTGCATCTTTGCTGGCTTGGCTGGCCTCTTCGCGGGGCGAGCCCGCTCCCACAAGTCCGGCGTAGCCCTCAAGACTGAAAATCAGGTCCGCTCGAGCGCATTCACCAGGTCATGGAAGGCTTCACGGTTGGAGTCATTCAGCCCCATCAGGATCTTGTGCGCCTCCAGCACCTTGGAGCGTACCACGTCTTCATTCTGGTCCTGCGATGGCAGATCAGTCAGGCACTCCGTGCACGGCACCGGGCGGTCGACAATGTTGAATACCTGATCGAAGCCCATGGACTGCAACAGGCGCGAGATGTCCGGGTTGGTGGTAACCACGGTCGGCAGCAGGCCAACCTTCTGCCGTGACAGGATCGACAGCTTGGCCAGCAGGCCCAGTGTAGTGCTGTCGATGCTTTCGGTTTCCGTCAGATCGATGACGATGGCCGAGAAGTTCAGCGCAGTGAAGATTTTCTCGATCGTTGCATCCAGCGCCGAACACAGGGTCAGACGCACTTCACCGACGAACTTCAGTACGAAGGTGCCACTCTGCTCGGCAAACTGAATTCTACCGGTACTCATTGAAGGTTCCTGCTCAACACCAATAGGGCGATATCATCCGGCATCTCCCCAAGCGTAGCCAATCCAAATCGTTGGCGCAGCCCATCCAGGCTACCACCCGCTGCCTTGACGATTTCCGGCAAGGCGGCTTCTTTATCTTTGAGCGTGTCCCCAGGCAAAAGGTCCAGAATGCCATCGGACATCAAGCTCAGGCTGAACTGCGGCGGCAGTTCCATGACCAGATCCTGGTAGGTGGCTTCATCGAACAAGCCGACCGGCAGGCCGCGGCCTTCAAGGTAGCGGGCCTGGCCCGGGGTATACAGCACCGGCAGCGGCAGGTGGCCGCCTACCGCGTAGGTCAGCAGGCCGGTGTCTTCGTCGATCACCCCGCCGACCATGGTCACATGCTTGCCCAGCTTGCAGTTGATCAGGCCACGGTTGATATGGCTGAGCACTTCCGAGGGCTTGAATTCGCGCAATTTGCTGTTGCGCTTGAATTCGAACATCAGCCGGGTGGTCATGAATTTCAGCAGCACGGTGACGAAGGCAGACGACGCGCCATGGCCCGAGACATCGGCAAGATAGAACGCGATGCGCCGGTCATCCACACGGAAATAGTCGGCAAAATCGCCCGACAGGTATAGCGACGGAATGATCTGGTGCTCGAAGGAAAACTCCCCGGCAACCCAGGGACTCTCCGGCAGCATGTTCATCTGCACCTGCCGACCGGCGGTCTGATCCTCCTGCAACAAGTGCAGGCTGGCCTCCAGTTCACGGTTGGCTGCTTCGAGTTTGTCCCGGTAACGCTGGTTTTCCACCACCAGGCGCGAACGGTCGAGCGCACGACGCACCGAGTGTTCGAGCACGGCGAGGTCTTCCAGCGGCTTGATCAGGTAGTCGGCGGCGCCCAGGCGCAAGGCCTCGACTGCGTCACTCATCACGCCAGCGCCTGACACCACGATCACAGGCAACTGCGGCGCGCGCTCGCTGACCTGGCGGATCAGTTCGAGGCCGCCCATCTGCGGCATGCGCAGATCGCAGATCACGAGGTCGGGCTGGTGTTCTTCGAAGACCTGGAGCCCCTGCTGGCCATTACCGGCCTGGAGCACGCTAAAGCCACTGTCTTCCAGATAGGCGGCGAGGCTCGCACGGACCACGTCGTCATCATCGATGATCAGCAGCGTTGCACTGATTTTCTGCATGTGGGCGAACGGCGCCGATTGGGGTTGGTGCAGAGGTGTCTGCAAGGCTGACATCCGGCTGCTGGAATTCTCTGTGGAAACACTCTACTTGAGTTGTAGGCCAAGAAGGCGGCCCAGGCAACCGGCAGAGGTACCTTGTAAGGCGCAGACGGTACTCCCATCCGCCAGGCGTTTCAAGCATACGTCGGTCGAGTTCCGTGCTCTTTAATCGCTTAATGACTGGGAGTTATAAAAAAGGCGACCCTGAGGTCGCCTTTATGCATCAGAACTCAAAAATCGTCTTCGACTTCGCCGTCCATGACCTTGAACTCGCGGTTCTGCAAGTAGGCGTTGCGAATGAAGATGTACTTGTCACCTTGAATCAGCTTCTCTGCCGACAGCAGGCTGGCGCGGGTATCGACCACCTCCAGGGCGAAGATCGAGTTGCGGGTCGGTACATGGTCAATGTAGCGGTACGGCTTGGTGTAGCCGTCCGGGTACTTGGCCAGGCCATCACGCACGGTGCTTGGGCCGAGCAGCGGGATAACCACGTAGGGGCCGCTGGGCACGCCCCAATAGCCGAGCGTCTGGCCGAAGTCTTCGTCGCTGCGCTCCAGGCCCATCTTGGTGCCCACGTCGAAGAAACCGCCAAGGCCGAAGGTGGTGTTGACGATCAATCGAGCAGTGTCCACGCCCGCTGCGTGCGGCTTGAGCTGCAACACGTTGTTGGCCAGGTTGGTGACATCACCCAGGTTGCGGAAGACGTTGTGGATGCCATCTTCGAGGAACTGCGGGGTGACAGCCTGATAGCCCTGGGCCAACGGCTTGAGGGCATAGGTGTCGAGGACGTCGTTGAAGCGGAAGATCGGTCGGTTGACGACCTCCCAGGGATCCTCCTCGGTGGCTGCCTGGGTAGCCGCCACGGGTGCCAGCAGCAAGCTGGCACAGACACAGGCCTGGGTGACTCGCTCGATCACACCGGCACCGATCCTACGCATAGATGTTTCTCCATCGAATTTCTCGGCCGCAAGCGCAACGGGTGCGCCGCAGGTAAGGCGGCAGTATAGAGGCTTGCGGGCTGATAAACAGCTTTACACATTTTTGCTCAATAATTTGTGAACATCTGTTGCGCGTCATGCCCGCGTCACAATTGCCGGTTAGCCTGCGGAATATTTCAGGGAAGTTGCCATGCACGATGCACCCGCCTTCACCGCTGTGCTGTTCGGCCTGCGTGGTTGCCTGGTCCAGGCTGCCAGCGGCAGCCCCCTGCCCGCCCCCGGCGCCCTCGATACCCTGGCCGGCCTGCGACGCCAGCAGGTGCCGTGCATCTGGCTGGATGACCTGAACAGCACACAAGGTAAACGCCTGGCCAGCGTGCTGCCTGACTGGCTGCCTGGGCACGTGGCCAATGGCGTGCGCTGGCCGGCGCCGAACGCCTGCTGGCAAGCATTGATGGCACTCGACAGCCAGCGCTTGGACGGCTGTGTACTGGTCAGCGGCGAGCCGCAGCTGCTGCAATCAGGCCTCAACGCAGGCCTGTGGACCATTGGCCTGGCCGCCTGCAGCCCCTCCTGCGACCTCGGCTCGCAGCAATGGCAAGCCATGAACCCGCAGGAGCAGGAGCTGGCCCGCGGCAAGGCTACGCTGGAACTGTTTCGCCTCGGTGTGCATTCGGTGATCGACCACCTCGAAGCGCTGGACACCTGCCTGACCGACATCGCCATGCGCCGGCGCAAGGGTGAAAAACCCTGACACAGCACCGTTGATGCGGATCATGCAAAGCAACGGCGAGTGGATTACGCTTGAAGACAGGTGCGAACCTTTGCCGCTTCGCTGAGGTCCATGCCTTGCCAAGCCATTGATGGAGAACAGCCAATGCCTGCCCGCGAATTGCAAGAGCGCCTGAACAGCTTGCGCGAGCAACTGGATCGGAACGTGCCGCTTACCGATGAAGAGCTGGCCGCGCTGCATGAGGAAGCCAGACAGATCGAGGCGCAACTGAAACTAGAAGAGGCCACCCCGGACAATAACCTGGTGGATGGTGTGAATTTGGCCATAGAGCGCTTCGAGGCCGATCATCCGGACCTCACAGCGACACTGCGCAGCATCGCCAATTCGCTGCACAGCATGGGTATTTGAAAATACACGGGGCCGCTTCGCGCCCCATTCGCGGGCAAGCCCGCTCCCACAGGATATTCGCTGTACTTGAAAACAGCGCGGTTCTTATGGGAGCGGGCTTGCCCGCGAATGGGGCGCAATGCGTTCCCAATCATGCTGACTTTACTGACGAACCAGTCGCTGGTTGTTCGGACTGATCGCCCCGGTGCTGCGATACGGGTTGATATCCAGCCCACCCCGGCGCACATAGCGTGCATACACCGTCAGGTGCTCCGGCTGCAGCAGATGCTTCAGATCCAGGTAAATCCGCTCCACGCACTGCTCGTGGAAGTCGGCATGCTGTCGGAAGCTGATCAGGTAAGTCAGCAGGCTGGCGTGATCCAGCGCCCTGCCCTTGTACTCGACAACCACGCTGCCCCAGTCCGGCTGGCCCGTCACCGGGCAGTTGGATTTGAGCAGATGGCTGTGCAGGGTTTCTTCCACCACCCGTTCCGGGTTGCAGCGCAGCAACTCAGGCTGCGGCTGTTCGTAGTTGCTGATGGCAATGTCCAGCGCATCGATGCATTGCCCCGGCAGCGCCACCACGCCCTGTGCCTCGACTTCACCCAGCGTGCGCACCTGCACACTCACAGGTTTGCCAGCGGCGGCTGACAAATCCCTCTCCAGGCACGCCTGCAACTCGCCGATCGAAGCGAACACGGTCTGGTTCAGCGAGTTGAGGTAAAGCTTGAACGACTTCGACTCGATGATGTTCGGCGACTCGGCGGGGATGGCGAACTCACCAATCGCCACCACCGGTTTGCCCGACGGCAGCAGCCAGGAAAGCTCGAAACAATTCCAGTAATCCACGCCTTGCCACGGCAAGGTCTGGGCGGTCACGCCCAGCTCGGCCCACTTGGCCGTGCGCGGGATCGGGAACAGCAGCGAAGGCGTGTAGGTGGCAATGTATTCGCTGGACTTGCCCAGCGGGGAGTGTTCGGCGGCGGGATGCATGGAAACTGACCTGAAGGTTCGTAAATGCCCTTAGTCTACCGGTTTTGCAGCCCGCCTTGCAGCGCCCGTCACTCGATGGTCAGCGGGCCGACCATGCCAGCCTGGTAATGCCCCGGCACATTGCAGGCGAATTCGATGGGTGCCGACTGGCGGAAGGTCCAGGTCAGCTCGGCGCGCTGGCCCGGTTGCACCAACACCGTGTTGCCGGCGTCATGGCCATGGCCCATGTGCCCGTGGTCCATGCCCTCGTGATTCATACCTGCGGTAAACAGCTTGCCTTGCATGGCGATCATTTCTTTCTGGTGTTCGACATGCATGGCCTTGTCGCCCAAGTTGAATTCGTGGGGCAGCTTGCCCTCGTTGATCAAAACAAAGCGCACGGTTTCGCCAGCCTTCACTTGCAGGCTCTTGGGTTCGAAAGAGATGTCTTTGAGCACCACCTCGACTGTGCGAGTGGCTTTGGCTGCCGGGGCCGGCTCGCCGAAAGCGAAGTTTTTGCCGCCATCTGCCAGGGTTGGCAGGCTTACCAGGGCAAGGGCAGCGGCGATGAACAGGTGTTTCATGATGACTCCAAAACATACAGCGGGGATAAGGCCACTCTAGAAACGGCTGCCTGGCAGCCACCTGACGGCAAGATTACAACTTTGTCAGCTAGGGTGGCGGCCAGGATAGTCACGTATCATTTCAGGCATCACAGCGCTTACCATTTGGACACTGCATGAAACTGCTGATCGTCGAAGACCAGGCCCGCACCGGCCAGTACTTGAGCCAGGGCCTGAGTGAAGCCGGTTTTGCCACTGAACTGGCGGCCGACGGTGAAACCGGTCAGCACCTGGCCCTAAGCGGCGATCACGACCTGCTGATCCTCGACGTGATGTTGCCAGGCCGCGACGGCTGGCAGATTCTCCAGGCAGTGCGCCAGGCCGGCCTCGACACGCCGGTGCTGTTTCTCACCGCCCGCGATACCGTAGAAGACCGCGTGTATGGCCTGGAACTAGGCGCCGACGATTACCTGGTCAAGCCCTTCGCCTTCTCCGAATTGTTGGCCCGCGTGCGCAGCCTTTTGCGCCGCGGCGCCACCCCCAGCCAGGACACCCTGCTGACGCTCGCCGACCTGCGCCTGGACCTGATCCGCCGCCGTGCCGAACGTGCTGGCCTGCGCATCGACTTGACCGCCAAGGAATTCGCCTTGCTCGAACTGCTGCTGCGGCGCCAGGGCGAAGTACTGCCCAAATCGCTGATCGCCTCGCAGGTATGGGACATGAACTTCGACAGCGACACCAACGTCATCGAAGTGGCCATCCGCCGCCTGCGTCTGAAGATCGATGACCCTCACGCCAACAAGCTGATCCATACGGTGCGCGGCATGGGTTATGTACTCGAAGAGCGCCCCGACTGATGCGCAGGCTTTCCCTCGGCAGCCGCCTGGCGCTGCTGTTCGCCGCGTGCACTGCCAGCGTTTCGCTGGGCGCCGGGCTGCTGTTCAATCGCGCCAGCGAGCAGCACTTCATCGAACTGGACCAGCAACTGCTCGAATCGCGCCTGTCTCTCTTGCGCGTTCAGCTGTCCGGCCTGCAACGGCCAGCTGACCTGAATGCCCGACTGCCCGCCCTGCGCAACGAACTCAGCCATCAGGCCGACCTGGCCATGCGTATCACTGACAGCGATGGCAACACCTGGTTCGCTAGCCGCAGTGCATTGCCCGAGTCGCGCGATGCCTCGGGTTTGGCAACCTTGCATACCGACGGCATCGACTATCGGAGCCTGGCCGTGCGACTGAACGAACACGCGCGACTGACCCTGTACCTCGATATCACCCACCACCAGCATTTTCTGCAGGGCATGCAACGCCTGATCTGGCTGACCGTCGGGTTATCGGCGCTGGCCACGGCGCTACTCGGTGCCTGGGCCGCGCGCCGCGGGCTAAGACCGTTACGGCAAATGGGCCAGGTGGCAGCCAGCGTGTCAGCGCGTTCACTGACCACCCGCCTTCCTGTGGCGCAGATGCCGGAAGAGCTGGCGGAGTTGGCCGACACCGTAAATGCCATGCTGCAGCGCCTGGACGATGCCTTTCAGCGCCTGTCAGCGTTCTCCGCCGACATCGCCCACGAACTGCGCACGCCGCTGTCCAACCTATTGACCCACACCCAGGTCACCCTCACCCGCCCGCGCAGCCTGGAGGAGTACCGCGAAGCCCTGCATGGCAACCTGGAGGAGCTGCAGTGGATGGCGCAGATGATCAACGACATGCTGTTCCTGGCCAAGGCCGACCATGGGTTGCTGGTGCCGGGGCAGGCAATGCTGGCGTTGCACGACGAGGTGGATGCATTACTGGAGTACTACGGGCCCCTGGCCGAGGATGGCCAGGTAACGCTGGTGCGCAAGGGTGAAGCGACGCTCGAGGGCGACCGTCATATGCTGCGCCGGGCGCTGTCCAACCTGCTCGACAATGCTTTGCGCTTTACCCAGGTGGGCGGAGAAATACGCGTAACACTGGAGCCTGGTTCAAGCCTCTGCGTGGCCAATACCGGCAGGCCGATCGAGCCGGCTGCATTGCATCGGCTGTTCGATCGATTCTACAGGGTGGACCCGGCGCGACAGGAAGGCAGCAGCGAACATGCGGGGCTGGGGCTGGCGATTACCCGGTCGATCATCCAGGCCCATGGCGCACGCATCAGAGCGGAGTGTAGGGACGGATGGACCCGGTTCGTGATCGACTTTAGCGAAAACCGTTAGATCCTGGGGCTGCTCCGCAGCCCTTCGCGGGCAAGCCCGCTTGTGTCTTGAAGAGGGATTAGAATCTGGAGTGAGAGCGGTGAATGACAAGCTGAGTGCCGCAGGTGCCATGAGCACGAGTGGGAGCACAA
>NZ_JBVJLI010000034.1:0-20653 GCF_055584805.1 Pseudomonas sp. NPDC090752
GGACGAGGCGAAAACCGCGTCCAAGCCTCAAATGTGTAAACCATGTCCCCGGTTTACTATGTAAACGATGTCTCCGGTCGTACACCCGCGAAGGGCTGCACAGCAGCCCCAATGACTTCAGCCTTCTTCAGGCCAGAAGCGCAGCGGCTTGCCTTCAGCCGGCCAGAAGCGCATCTGCTCCACGGGCGACACATCCCAACGCTGCACCGTTTCCAGCGCCTGCAGGAAGCGCTTTTCCTGCTCCATCAAGGCCGGCGCACACAGCTTGCGGGTCTTGCCGACCTTGCCGAAACTCAGGTGCTCACCTTCCAGCGTGTACGGCGCAAACCAATGGTTGCAGCCAGCATTGCCATAGGCGCGGCCATCGCTGGCCAGGGTCAGGGTCAGGTGGCTGTAGTCGATCAATGGGCGTTCGCCGATCCACTCCAGCACATAGCTGCGCTCTTGCTGCAGCTTCGAAGGTTCGGCGGCGCAGCCAAGCAGGCCGGAGGCAATCAGCACGCCGGTCAGCAAATTCTTCACGCGGCGCTCTCCTGGCATTTCGGGCACAGGTGCTTGTCGCCACGGCTGGCCCAGCCCAGCTCGGCTATGCGCGCGGTGGCCGCCGGCTGGCGGGCTTTCTTGCCCAGCTTGGCGTCCACGGCGAACTCGAAGTCGAGCACCGCGTCGCAGCTGTCGCATTCAGCCTGCCAGTTGAGGATTTCCAGTTCGTTGAACACCGGGCCACTGGCCACGGCGACCCACTGGCCGCGTGGGTTGATCAGGTGGCGCACGCTCTCCACGGTCAGGCGCATGGCCAGGTCCTTGCTGCCCTTGAGGGTTACCAGCAAGGTGTCGCCTTTGTGCATCGAGCCACCGTTGCCGGTCACCTGGTAGCGGCCCGGCACCAGTGCGCGGCACTCGATCAGGGTGTGTTGCGGGTTGAAAAGGGTGTAGCGGAAATCGTGCTCGACCATGGGTCCTCCAGAAATGCCGCGTATCCTAGCATCAACCTGTGACCAGATTCTGTGGATTCCCCGCCGCCCAGCGGATGATATTGTCCAGCGTGGTGGCGGCAATGGCGTCCAGTGCCTCGCGAGTGAGGAAAGCCTGGTGCGCGGTGACGATCACGTTGGGGAAGGTCAGCAGCCGCGCCAGTACATCATCCTGCAGCGGCAGGTCCGAACGGTCCTCGAAGAAAAGCTGCGCTTCTTCCTCATACACATCCAGGCCCAGGTAACCGAGCTGGCCGCTTTTCAGTGCATCGATCAATGCCGGTGTATCGACCAGCGCGCCACGGCCGGTGTTGATGAGCATGGCGCCGGGCTGCAACTGGGCCAGGCTCTGCGCATTGATAAGGTGCTTGGTGTGCTCGGTCAGCGGGCAGTGCAGGCTGATGATTCGTGCTTCGCGCAGCAGTGCGGGCAGCTCCAGGTAACGTGCACCCAGTGCCAGCATTTCAGGGTTGGGGTAGGGATCGTAGGCCAGCAACTGGCAGCCGAAGCCGGCCATGATCCGGGCGAAGGCCACGCCAATCTGGCCGGTGCCGACCACGCCGACGGTCTTGCCATGCAAGTCGAAGCCGGTCAGGCCATGCAGGGTGAAGTCGCCTTCGCGGGTGCGGTTGTAGGCGCGGTGCAGGCGCCGATTGAGGGCGAGGATCAACGCCACGGCGTGTTCGGCCACGGCATGCGGCGAATAAGCCGGCACACGCACCACCGCCAGCCCCAAACGCGCAGCGGTGGCCAGGTCGACGTGGTTGTAGCCGGCCGAGCGCAGGGCGATCAGGCGCGTGCCGCCGGCGGCCAGGCGCTGCAGCACCTGGGCGTCGAGCTCATCGTTGATGAAGGCGCAGACCACCTCGAAGCCCTGGGCCAGTGCTGCAGTATCGAGGTTCAGGCGGGCAGACTGGAAGTGCAGGTCCAGGGTGCTGGATTGAGCGGCCTGGGTGAAGCTTTCCTGGTCGTAGTGCTGGCTGCTGAACAACAGGGCGCGCATGAGGTACTCCTACAAGGCTTGGGCGGCAAGGCGATTGATCGCCGCATCCAGTTCATCCAGTGCGTGCTGCGCCTGGGGGTTGTCCTGTTTGAGCAGCGTCTCGCTGCGCTGGCACGCCGCCCGTAACTGCGGTACACCGCAGTAACGCGAGGCGCCATTCAGGCGGTGCACCTGTTCAATCAGGGTCTCGCGGTCCTCGGCCTCCCGCGCGGCACGAATGGCTGCGTGGTCGCTGTGAAGCGACGCCAGCAACATCGCCAGCATGTCCGCCGCCAGGTCCGCCTTGCCTGCCGCCAGGCGCAAACCTTCCTCAGGGTCGAGCACCGGCAATTCCTGGCCTTCGGCAGGTTGTTCCTCGGCCGGCGCCAACGGGCCGGCGCCGAGGCTCAGGCCGGTCCACTTCATCACCACCTGGGCCAGCTGGCGCTCACTGATCGGCTTGGTCAGGTAGTCGTCCATGCCGCTGTGCAGCAGGGCGCGTTTCTCGTTGGCCATGGCGTGGGCGGTGAGGGCGACGATCGGCAGCGGGCTGCCACTCTGGGTGTTTTCCCACAGGCGGATCTGTTCGGTGCAGGCGCGGCCGTCCATGCCTGGCATCTGTACGTCCATCAGCACCAGGTCGAAGGGTTCACTCTGCACGGCCTGCACGGCGGCGTAGCCGTTGTCGACTGCCAGCACCTGGGCGCCGAGGTCTTCCAGCAGGGTTTGTACCAGCAGCAGGTTGGCGGCATTGTCGTCGACGCAGAGTACTTTCGGCTGGCGCTGGCCGCGCATGCCCGGTGCCGGCTCGCCCAGTGGGCGGCGCGGTTGCAGCAACTCCAGCAACAACCGGCGCAGTTTGCGTGTGCAGGTGGGTTTGGACAGCAGCTGGCCGTGGCCATTGGGCAGGTAAGGGTGGTACAGCGCCTGCTCGGTGGTCGGGCACAGTACCACGCACTGGCAGTGGTAGCGTTCCAGCTGCTGATGGTACTGGCCAAGCTGCTCGGGCGAGAGGTTGCCCAGGTTGGCGCCGAGCACGGCGAACTCGAATGGCATGCCGGCGTGCAAACCGGCCTGCACACCCTGCAGCAGCTGATCATAGGAGGCGAACAGGCTGACGCTCAGGCCGCAATCCTGAAGCTGGTGTTCAAGGGCCTGACGGGCCAGTTCGTGGCTGTCGACAATGGCCGCCCGGCGCCCCAGCAGCGGCTGTGGCGGCGGTTGTTCGATATCGTCGTGGGCCTTGGGCAGGCTCAGGCTGATCCAGAACTGCGAGCCCTCGCCCGGGGTGCTGTCGACGCCGATCTCGCCGCCCATCTGCTCGATCAAACGCTTGGAGATCACCAGGCCCAGGCCGGTGCCTCCCGGCTGGCGGGCCAGCGAGTTGTCGGCCTGGCTGAAGGCCTGGAACAGCGTGCGCACATCCTGGGGCGACAGGCCGATGCCGGTGTCCTGCACGCTGATGCGCAGCTGCGCGGTATCTTCCTGTTCGTCTTCGAGCATCGCGCGCACGACGATGGTGCCTTCGCGAGTGAACTTGATGGCGTTGCTCACCAGGTTGGTGAGAATCTGCTTGAGCCGCAGCGGGTCGCCGATCAGTGACGACGGGGTGTCGCGGTAGATCAGGCTGAGCAGTTCAAGCTGCTTGGCGTGAGCGGCGGGGGCGAGGATGGTCAGGGTGTCCTGGACCAGGTCGCGCAAGTTGAACGGGATGCTGTCGAGCACCAGCTTGCCGGCCTCGATCTTGGAGAAGTCGAGAATCTCGTTGATGATCCCCAGCAGGTTGTCGGCGGATTTCTCGATGGTGCTGAGGTAGTCCAGCTGGCGCGGGGTCAGCTCGCTTTTCTGCAGCAGGTGGGTAAAGCCGAGGATGCCGTTGAGCGGGGTGCGGATCTCGTGGCTCATGTTGGCCAGGAACTCCGACTTGATGCGGCTGGCCTCCAGCGCTTCCTTGCGCGCCATGTCCAGTTCGATGTTCTGGATCTCGATGGTTTCCAGGTTCTGGCGGACGTCCTCGGTGGCTTGGTCGATGCTGTGCTGCAGTTCTTCATGGGCGCTGTGCAAGGTTTCGGCCATGCGGTTGATGCCCCGGGCCAGTTCGTCCAGCTCATGGCTGCCCATGGCCGGCAAGCGCTCTTCGAGGTGGCCGTCCTTGAGCTGGTTGACTGCATGCTTGATGCGCGCGATCGGGTCGTTGATGGTGCGGCTCATGCGCATTGCCAGCAGGGCGCTGAGCACCAGGCAGACGAGAATCAGCATCACGCTGGTGAACAGGTTGCGGTAGCCGCGCAGCAGGGTGCCGTCGTGCGACAGTTCGATCTCGACCCAGCCCAGCAGGCGCTCGGCTTCGGCCGGCACGGCATCGGTAGCCAGGTCGCGGTGGTGGCCGAACACCGGCATCAGGTAGCGGGTGGCATCATTGCCCGTGCGCTGCAGCAGCTGGGTGCCGGTGCCGCCACTGGGCGCCAGGTTGATCATGCTGGGGCCGGCGTGGGCCACACGGCTGCGGTCCGGGGCGAGGAACGCCACGGCTCGCACATCGGCCTGCTCCAGGGTTTGCGCGGCAATTCTCTCTAACTGGGCCGGCGCGTTGCGCGCCAGGGCTGGCGCGGCCAGCGGTGCCAGTTGCTCGGCGATCATCTTGCCGCGTTGCAGCAGTTGCGTGCGCAACTGATTCTGCTGCAGCCAGGTGAAATAGCTGCCCAGCACCAGAGCCATCAGGCTGGCAGGCAACAGCGCCAGCAGCAGTACCCGGCTTCTGATTCCCAAACGATCGAGCACACTCGCCTCCTGTGATGTGCCTGGACGCCGTCGCCTGGGCGACGGACCAAAGCGGGAAGTTACTCCGCCTGCCGGTCCAATGCATCCTTTTATAGCGGTTTTTGCCAGCGTCGGAGGCATTGGTCGCAGCGCGGTTGCCTGAACAGTGTGCATGCTTAATAATCACGCAACTGAGAATGCATGGCAGTTGCCAATGAATCCCGAAGCTATTCATACCTCCCGTATCCTCGCCATCGAGGACGATCCGGTCCTCGGGGCCTACCTGCATGAAGAACTGCAGCGTGGCGGCTTCCAGGTGACCTGGTGCCGTAACGGCCTGGAAGGCCTCGAAACGGCTGGCCGGTACGCCTTCGACGTGGTGCTGATGGACATTCTGCTGCCGGGGCTAAATGGCCTGGACGCCCTGGCCCAGCTGCGTCATCGCAGCGCCACGCCGGTCATCCTGATGTCGGCGCTGGGCGCCGAGGCCGACCGTATCAGCGGCTTCCAGCGCGGTGCCGACGACTACCTGCCCAAGCCCTTCAGCATGGTCGAGCTGCAGGTACGCATCGAGGCGATTCTGCGCCGTGTCGCCCTCGAGCGGCGGCATCAGCCGCCATTGGAGGTCGTCAGCGGCGAGCTGCGTTTCGATGACGCGCTCAGCGATGTCAGCCTCGGTGGCCGCCAGGCCGGCTTGACCCCCAGCGAATACCGCCTGTTCGACATCCTCAATCGCAACGTCGATGAAGTGCTGAGCAAGCCCTTCCTTTATCAGCAGGTGCTCCAGCGTGGTTATTCACGGCATGACCGCAGCCTGGACATGCACGTCAGCCAGATCCGTCGCAAGCTCAAGGGCATCGATTATCACGAGCGGCAAATCCGCACCGTGTGGGGCAAAGGCTACGTGCTCAGCGTCGGCGAGGCGGAGTAAGGCATGCTCGACCGTCATTCGCTGTTCTGGAAGCTGTCCATTCTGCTGGTGGGCTTCTGCCTGCTGATGATCGGCCTTAGCTACACCTGGGGCCGCCACGTGGAAACCCAGAACGCGTTTCTCGACGAGCCTGCCCGCCAGGTGCTGCGCGGTTACGCCAGCGAAGCCGAACAGGCCTTGCGTACCGGGGGGCGAGAAGGGCTGGACCGCTGGGTCGCGGCCATGCACCAGCGAGAGCATGGCTGGGTGGGTGTGCTCGACAGCAGTCTGCGCCCGCTCGACAGTGCGACCCTCGGCCCCGAGATCATGCAGCGGCTCACGCGTTTGCGCGGTGTCGACTGGCCCATGAGCCGGCGCAGCATCGACCAGCCCTGGTTGCGCATACCCTTCCCGGGGGCGCCGGAGCAGGGCATGCTGGTGATGGAGCTGCCGCAGCGCTTCAACCCCGGCCAGCATCGGTTGCTGTGGCGGGTGGTCACCAATGGCATCATCCCTGGCCTGTTCACCTTGCTGCTCTGCGTCGGTTTGTATCGCATGTTGATCGTGCCGCTCAACCAGCTGCGCGAGCAGGCCAATGCCTGGCGCGCCGACCAGCTCTCGGCGCGCCTGGATTCACGCACCATCGCCCGGCATGACGAGCTCGGCGAGCTGGCTCGGGCCTTCGATCAGATGGCCGAGCGGCTGCAGGGCACGGTGGCCCTGCAGCAACAGTTGCTGCGCGATCTGTCCCACGAAATGCGCACCCCGCTCAGCCGCCTGCGCGTGGCCTGTGACGGTGAAACCGACCTGCAACGCTTGCGCGAGCGGTTGGGGCGCGAAGTGGATTGCATGCAGCAGTTGGTCGAGGACACCTTGCAGCTTGCCTGGCAGGATGCTGAACGCGCGCCGATGAACCTCGAGCCCATCCAGGTACAGGTGCTGTGGGACCTGCTGATCGAAAATGCCAGTTACGAAAGTGGCTGGGGTGTCGAACGCCTGATGTGCGAGTTATCAAGCGATTGTTGGGTCCAGGGCAATCTCAATCATTTGGCCCAGGCGCTGGAGAACATGCTGCGCAATGCCATTCGCCACTCGCCGGAAAACGGCCTGGTCAGGCTGGGAGGGCAGCGCGAAGGTGGTTATTGGTATTTGTGGCTGGAAGACGAAGGCGGTGGTGTGGCCGAAGAAGACCTGGAGCGGATCTTCGCACCGTTCTCCCGTCTCGATGGCTCGCGGCCAGGAGACGGCGGTTTCGGCCTGGGCTTGAGCATCGCTCGCAGTGCGATCCAGCGCCAGGGCGGAACCCTTTGGGCAGAGAACGGCAAGCGCGGATTGCGGCTGTGCATGCGTTTGCCTATTCATGTACCGGCCTCTTCGCGGGACAAGCCCGCTCCCACAGAGTTGTTGCTCAGCCAGTGACATATAGCCAGCAGCTATATCCACCACAGATTGCGTGATATGGCCGCGAAGGGTTTGCCGGTATGATAGGCACCCCTGCCGTCCGGATTGTGAAATACGCCATGACCTTGCAGTACCCAACCATCGCCGATTGCGTCGGCAATACGCCTCTGGTTCGCCTGCAGCGCATCGCTGGCGAAACCAGCAACACCCTCCTGCTCAAGCTTGAAGGCAACAATCCCGCCGGCTCCGTCAAGGACCGCCCGGCGCTGTCGATGATTACCCGTGCCGAACTGCGCGGCCAGATCAAACCCGGCGACACCCTGATCGAAGCTACATCCGGCAATACCGGTATTGCCCTGGCCATGGCGGCGGCGATCAAGGGCTACCAGATGATCCTGATCATGCCCGACAACTCCACCGCTGAACGCAAGGCGGCGATGACCGCCTATGGCGCCGAGTTGATCCTGGTGAGCAAGGAAGAGGGCATGGAAGGTGCCCGCGACTTGGCCGAGAAGCTGCAGGCCGAAGGTCGCGGCCTGGTCCTCGATCAGTTCGCCAACGGCGACAATCCGATGGCTCACTACAACAGCACCGGTCCGGAAATCTGGCAGCAGACCCAGGGCACCATTACCCATTTCGTCAGCTCCATGGGCACCACCGGCACTATCATGGGTTGCTCGCAGTACCTCAAGGAGCAGAATCCTGCGGTGCAGATCGTCGGCCTGCAGCCGATGGAAGGCTCGGCCATTCCAGGTATTCGCCGCTGGCCCGAGGAATACCTGCCGAAGATCTTCGACGCTACCCGCGTCGACCGCGTGATGGACATGTCCCAGCAAGAGGCTGAGGACACCACCCGTCGCCTTGCCCGCGAAGAGGGCATTTTCTGCGGTGTGTCTTCCGGTGGTGCGGTGGCAGCCATGCTGCGCCTGTCCCAGGAAGTGGAAAACGCGGTAATGGTCGCGATCATTTGCGACCGTGGCGACCGTTACCTGTCCACCGGCCTGTTCGACCCGAGCTAAATGTCCAGAAAAAAAACCAACAGCGGCCTGCGCTTCCAGCCGGCCGGTGGCAACCGTACGCCCCAGGTCCCCGTGGGCAAAAAACAGCGCCTGGATATCGAGCGCCTGGCCGGTGACGGCCGTGGCATCGCCTTCCTTGACGGGCGCACCTGGTTCGTCAGCGGTGCCCTGGCCGGTGAAGCGGTCGAGGCGAGGGTACTCAACGCGCGCGGCAAGGTGGTCGAGGCGCGCCTGGAGCGTGTGCTGCAGGCCAGCCCCGAACGTCGCGAGGCACCGTGCCGTCACTACCAGCGCTGCGGTGGCTGCAACCTGCAACACCTGCCCCATGAAGGCCAGCTGGCGCTCAAGCAGCGCACCCTGGCCGAACAGCTGCAACGGGTTGCCGGCGTGCAACCTGAAGAATGGGCCGCGCCACTGAGCGGGCCGGAGTTCGGCTACCGGCGCCGGGCGCGCGTAGCGGTGCGCTGGGATGTAAAAACACGCCAGCTGGAAGTGGGTTTCCGTGCCGAGTCCAGCCAGGATATCGTCGCCATCGACGATTGCGCAGTGCTGGTACAGCCTTTGCAGTCGATTCTGCGGCACTTGCCAACTGCCCTGCGTTCGTTGAGCAAACCGCAGGCCATTGGCCATGTCGAGCTGTTCAGTGGGACCGCCGAGGCTGTATTGGTGCGCCACGTGTTACCGTTGCCAGCTGAAGATCTGGCACGTTTGCAGGCATTCTGCAGCGAGGCCAACGCACAGCTGTGGTTGCAGGGCGAGGGTGAGCCGGCGCCGCTGGATGCCGACGCCAAACTGGGCTTTGCGCTGGAACCCTGGCAACTGGAACTGGCCTGGCGCCCGGGCGATTTCGTTCAGGTCAACGTCCAGGTCAATACCGCGATGATCGAGCAGGCCTTGGCCTGGCTCGCGCCGCAAGCCGACGAGCGTGTGCTGGACCTGTTCTGCGGCTTGGGCAACTTTGCCCTGCCGCTGGCCCGGCAGGCGCGTGAAGTGGTGGCGGTGGAAGGTGTACAGGCCATGGTCGACCGAGCCGCGGCCAATGCCCGAAACAACGAAGTGTATAACGCGCAGTTTTTTCAGGCCGATTTATCGCAGCCTTTGGCAGGCGCCGGATGGGCAGCCGAAGGCTTTTCTGCGGTACTCTTGGATCCACCACGCGACGGTGCTTTCGAGGTGGTGCAAGGCATCGCCCGGCTCAAGGCCAAGCGGCTGGTTTATGTATCGTGCAACCCGGCCACGCTGGCGCGAGACGCCCAGGTGCTGGTCGGCCAAGGGTACCGGTTAAAAAGGGCCGGGATTCTCGACATGTTTCCTCAGACGGCGCATGTCGAAGCCATGGCGTTATTCGAAGTGGGCTAGCCAACTGGCCCCTTGGTGCGGTTTCCAGGGACTGGGAGCCACACGGTGATAGCCAGCGCACCCGCGTGGTGCGCTGTATGGAAAGGTAAAGCAAAGATGGTACAGGTGAGAGTGCACCAGCCGGTCAACACCGACGGCAGTATCAATCTCGAAGCATGGCTGGATCACGTGGTAAGCGTGGATTCGGCATTGGACCGCGTGGCACTCAAAGAGGCCTGCGAATTCGCCCAGGATATCGAGAAGAAGGGCAATCCGGCCAAGCATTCATGGGCCGACGGTACCTCCAGTTTTCAGGCGGGCCTGGAAATTGCCGAAATTCTCGCCGACCTCAAGCTCGACCAGGATTCCCTGGTGGCGGCGGTTATCTACCGCTCGGTGCGTGAGGGCAAGGTGACCCTGGCCGAAGTTGGGCAGCGTTTCGGCCCGGTGGTGTCCAAATTGATCGACGGCGTGCTGCGCATGGCCGCCATCAGTGCCAGTCTCAGCCCGCGGCAGTCATTGGTGCTGGGTTCCCAGGCGCAGGTCGAGAACCTGCGCAAGATGCTGGTGGCGATGGTCGACGATGTGCGCGTGGCGCTGATCAAGCTGGCCGAGCGTACGTGTGCGATCCGTGCGGTGAAATCCGCCGATGACGAAAAGCGCCTGCGTGTGGCGCGCGAGGTGTTCGACATCTATGCGCCGCTGGCACATCGCCTGGGCATCGGCCACATCAAGTGGGAGCTGGAGGACCTGTCCTTCCGCTACCTCGAACCCGATCAGTACAAGCAGATCGCCAAGTTGTTGCATGAGCGTCGGCTGGACCGCGAGCGCTTCATCAATGACGTGATGAACCAGCTGCAGAACGAGCTGCTGGCCACCGGCGTCAATGCCGATATCAGCGGTCGGGCGAAACACATCTATTCGATCTGGCGCAAGATGCAGCGCAAAGGCTTGGAGTTCAGCCAGATCTACGACGTACGTGCGGTGCGCGTGCTGGTGCCGGAAGTGCGCGACTGCTACACCGCGCTGGGGATCGTGCACACCCTGTGGCGGCACATTCCCAAGGAGTTCGACGACTACATCGCCAACCCCAAGGAGAACGGCTACCGTTCGCTGCACACGGCGGTGATCGGCCCCGAGGGCAAGGTGCTCGAAGTACAGATCCGTACCCAGGGGATGCACGAAGAAGCCGAGCTCGGCGTTTGTGCTCACTGGCGTTACAAGGGCACCGACGTCAAACCCAGCTCCAATCACTACGAAGAGAAGATTTCCTGGCTGCGCCAGGTGCTCGAGTGGCACGAGGAGCTGGGTGACATCGGTGGTCTGGCCGAACAGCTGCGGGTCGATATCGAGCCGGACCGGGTGTATGTGTTCACCCCCGACGGTCATGCCATCGACCTGCCCAAGGGCGCGACGCCGCTCGACTTCGCCTACCGCGTGCACACCGAGATCGGCCACAACTGCCGTGGCGCCAAGATCAATGGGCGCATCGTGCCGCTCAACTACAGCCTGCAGACCGGCGAGCAGGTGGAGATCATCACCAGCAAGCACGGTAACCCGAGCCGTGACTGGCTGAACTCCAACCTGGGTTATGTCACCACCTCGCGGGCGCGGGCCAAGATTGTCCACTGGTTCAAGCTGCAGGCGCGCGACCAGAACGTCGCTGCCGGCAAGACCCTGCTCGAGCGCGAGCTCAGCCGCCTGGGCTTGCCGCAGGTGGACTTCGAGCGCCTGGCCGAGAAGACCAACGTCAAGACCGCCGAGGACATGTTCGCCTCGCTCGGTGCCGGTGACCTGCGCCTGGCGCACCTGGTCAACGCCGCCCAGCAGCTGCTTGAGCCCGATCGAATCGAGCAGATCGAACTGGTACCACGCAAACCTACCGGCATGCGTTCCGGCAAACGCGGCGATATCCAGATCCAGGGAGTCGGCAACCTGCTCACGCAAATGGCCGGCTGCTGCCAGCCGCTGCCGGGCGACGCCATTGTCGGCTACATCACCCAGGGCCGGGGCGTCAGCATCCACCGCCAGGACTGCGCCTCGGCGCTGCAATTGGCCGGGCGTGAGCCGGAGCGGATGATCCAGGTCAGCTGGGGGCCGATACCGGTGCAGACCTACCCGGTCGACATCGTCATCCGTGCCTACGACCGCCCGGGCTTGCTGCGTGACGTGTCGCAGGTGCTGCTGAACGAGAAGATCAACGTACTGGCGGTCAACACCCGCTCGAACAAGGAAGACAACACCGCGCTGATGTCGCTGACCATCGAGATCCCCGGCCTGGATGCCCTTGGGCGTTTGCTGGGGAGGATTTCGCAGTTGCCGAACATCATCGAAACGCGGCGTAATCGTACCCCTTGAGACCGCGGTGAGCCCTTCGCGGGGCAAGCCCGCTCCCACAATGCACATCTCTGTGGGAGCGGGCTTGCCCCGCGAAGAAGCCACCACCGAAGGACCTGCTTAAATGACCTACACCCTCGAAGACCTGCTCCACCTCATGGCCCGCCTGCGCGACCCGCAGTACGGCTGCCCATGGGACCTCAAGCAGAACTACGCAAGCATCGTCCCGCACACCATCGAAGAAGCCTACGAAGTCGCCGACACCATCGAGCGCGGTGATTTCGAGCACCTCCAAGGTGAACTCGGCGACCTGTTGTTCCAGGTGGTCTACTACAGCCAGCTGGCCCGGGAGGAGGGGCGTTTCGAGTTCGACGGCGTGGTCGACAGCATCACCCGCAAGCTGATTCGCCGTCACCCGCATGTTTTCCCCACCGGCGAGCTGTACGCGCCGCTGGACACTCCCAGCCTGAGCGAGGCCCAGGTCAAGTCGCGCTGGGAAGAGATCAAGGCCGAAGAGCGCGCTGAGAAAAGCGAGCCCGAGCAGCTATCACTGCTCGATGATGTACCGTCGGCATTGCCGGCGCTGTCGCGAGCGGCCAAACTGCAGAAACGCGCGGCCACTGTCGGTTTCGACTGGCCCGATGCGCTACCGGTACTGGACAAGGTCCGTGAGGAGCTGGACGAAGTGCTGCAGGCCATGGCCGACGGCGATGCCGACGCCCTCGAGGATGAAATCGGCGACCTGCTGTTCGCCACCGTCAACCTGGCCCGCCACCTCAAGCACGACCCGGAAAACGCCCTGCGCCGCGCCAACCGCAAGTTCGAGCGGCGTTTTCGCTTCATCGAACAGGCACTGCGCGACAGTGGGCGGCCCATTGAAGATTGTAACCTTGACGAGTTGGACGCCCTTTGGGGGGAAGCCAAGCGTCAGGAAAAGAACCTGCCCAGCTGCGGCTGAGTGGCTGCATAAGTGAGTGAACATCCATGAGTCTTTCCCTTCGCGATCAATTGCTCAAAGCCGGCCTGGTCAACCAGAAACAGGTGTCCCAGACCAACAAGGCCGAGAAGAAACAGAAACGCCTGGAGCACAAGGGCCAGGTCGAAGTCGACGACACCCAGCAGCGCCAGGCCAAGGAGGCCATGGCTGAAAAGGCCAAGCGTGACCAGGAGCTGAACCGCCAGCAGCAGGAAAAGGCCGAGCAGAAAGCCCGTGCCGCGCAGATCAAGCAGTTGATCGAAGCGACCCGCCTGCCCAAGCTCAGCACCGAGGACTACTTCAACTTCGTCGACGACAAGAAGGTCAAGCGCATCGCCGTCAACGCCCTGATGCGCAGCAAGCTGAGCAATGGCGCGCTGGCGATCGTCTCGCATGGCGGCGGTTACGAGGTAATCCCGCGTGAAGCGGCGGTGAAGATCCAGGAGCGCGATCCGAATCGCATCCTGCTGCTCAACACCCATGTCGAGGAAGCGGACGAGGATGACCCGTACGCGGCTTACAAAATCCCTGACGATTTGATGTGGTAAGCAGCAAAAACCCCGCCTCGGCGGTATTGATGTTTACTTAAATCTCTGAGTCCAAGCCGGGGGTTTCTAGAGAATCCGATATCAGCTGCCTGATATCGGATTTTTTTTGCCCATTCAGCTGAGATGGTGCACTTAATCGACTGAACGGGCTTCCTTGCAGGCAGTGATAGACGCGCGGCGAATTCTCCTACAAATCGTTGTGGTCAGGTCTGACATCAACAAAGCAATCTGGATCTTTAAAATATTGATTTTCTCAGTCTGGTCTAGCAAGGAGCTATTATGTCGTTTGATGCATTTATGAAGGTCGATGGAATTGAGGGCGAGTCGCTTGATGAGGGGCACAAAGGCTGGATAGAGCTGCTTTCCTATCACTACGATGCCGTGCAATCCATTAGTCAAACAGCCAGTTCAAGCGGCGGTGCCTCCGCGGGAGGTGTTACCCTCGGCGATTTCCAGATCAGCAAGTACATTGACCGTGCAACCCCTAAACTGTTTGAGCTTGCTGCAAGGGGTCCCACATTAAAACGGTTACGATTCGTGTGCATCGTGCGGGTGCTGAAAAGTTCAAATATCTAGATGTTGTGCTTGAAGAAGTGCTAATTGCATTGGTAAGCGGACAAGCCGCAGAGCAATCTGGTATTTGGCAGCCTTCGTCTCGTTGGCGGTATTATTGAGCTTGCTGGTGCGGGTGTGTTATGTGCGCTACCATAACCAACAATGATTTCAAAGGCGGGTTGCGTCGCCATGGGCGTGCACGCATCTGATCAACTTTCAGCTGCTTCCATGCAGATTATGTCAGGCAAACAAACTGATACTTACGCGTTCAAAGCAGGAGCTTCAGCGGCAGAAGCACTAGGTGCATCACGATCAACGGGCCAGGTTATTGGTCTTGCCACTGAGTTTGTGGTCCCATTATCTACTGCTTCTATCTACAATGCATTTCGGGTTTCTTCTGTGCGCGCTGGCAGAATAAGTATTGCCACAAGCGAGAAGCCACTCCATGCGCCGAATCGCAGCGTCGGTGGTCACACGGAGAAACACCACTTTCAAAAAGATATCGCAACATTGCAATGGCGATTAAAGAAGGTTAGATCAGCGAGTGTAATGTCAACCTTCGAAAGAATGGAAATTGCAGAGCGTGCAGTCAGTCAGACACTGAAGGCCAATCGACTGCGGATATTGATGTTCTCCAAGACCAAATTTATTCGTAATAGTAATCGCCTGGTTCTGGATTTTGACACCAAGCAAACTGTAGGGTGGGGTATTTATCGATCAGCGCAAAGCACACCAGTCAGCATGACTAAAGTGAGGGTTGTGGTAGAGTTCGTTGAGTATAACCACATGCCAAGGTATATTCTTACTGCGTTCCCCATACCCTGAGGTGATCTCGATGCGTGGCTATATGGAATTAGTTGATTTCATGAAGGAGTTGGGTGATGGTATCCTCGATTACTTACCCGAAGGCCAGCGAGTGGGGCAACTCAGCGTCGAACAAATAATTGAAAAGTGGATGGCTAAAAAATCGTATTTCTCTGCATGCGCTTTGAGGAGGGACATTTCAACTTATATCGCGCTGCAGAAATCTGGAGACTTCACTGTTGATGAAATACTGTCGTGGCACGATCTCTCTTTCATACCTGAGCGATTCGGTGTTGAAGAAAATGTTTTCTTCACTCGCATTCTCGGGCTGATTGATGCACATGTTGCCAAAAAGAAAAAGATCCTTTTCGCCAAGTTTTTTGGTTGGCTACGTTTTTGATGAGCGCTATGCCTGATTGCATTGATTACTCAGCTGCGCAAGTCTAAATCATTCACGTGCAATTTGCGAAGAAGGTCGGCGAATTCGAAAAGTTTGCTGCAGACGAGCGGTTGCTTACAAAATGGCGTAAAAATCCGATGCCAGCAAACTGATATCGGATTTTTAGAGAGTTCACTTGAAATCAAATGCTTAAGTGAACAGCATTCTCGCTTAGGCGGGAATTTTACTGTATGACTGTGTCATTACAGGCTCATTGAGATGTGCGCTGGCCTTCGAGGTCTTCCAGCTCCGCGCGGTACTGGTGGGCTTCGTGTTCATTGTGGAACATGCCGACCAATTGGCCCTGCTGGTGCACATCCCAGATCCGCACGCCAGCGGCCAGGCCTTCGTGGGACATTCTCGATTCGTCGCGTTCGGTTACTTGGACTGTCATCGGTAAACTCCACTGCTTGGGTGATTGCGACATTGTGTCGCACACCTTCTTTATAGAGTTTGATAGCAGGCTAAGTAAATAAAACGCTGATGAAACAATGTTCATGTTCGGCAGGCAAAAAGAAGCCCCGCACTGGGCGGGGCTGCGGATACTGCGGGCTGCGGTGAATCAGTTGCCCTTCACCGGCTTGCCGTCGACCGTGCCATCTTGCAGCACGATCACGTACTCCTTGCCATCGGTCTCGACCTGACGCAGTTGCACCAGCAAGTAGTCCCACTGCTTGGCGAACCACAGCTCGGTGATGCGCTTACTCTGGCTCGGGTCGCGTACGCGCTCGACCTTCACCGCATCGACCTGGCCGGTCTTGGTGGTGATTTTTTCGGTGCCAAGCACGCGGAAGTCGTAGGTGTCGATCTCGTCACCGTCGACCACCTGGTAGGTCATGCTCTTCTTGCCGGCAGCCACGTCATGCTGCAGTGCCAGCTGGTAGGACGATTTGTCCAGCACGCCGCGGTTGAGCGGCAGGCTGACGGCATCGCCTCGGTCGCTGCCAGTGACTTTCTTGCCGGTCCAGTCGAAGGTCAGGTCGACTTTCTTGGCTTTGCCCAGGCCGCCGCGCTCGAAGTGATACTTCTGCGGCAGCAGGGTGTCGTTCTCCATGCGCAGGGTGCTTTGCTCGGTCAGGCTGGCGATCATCATGGAAGCCTTGAAGTTAAGGTCCCAGGTACCGTTGGCGTTCTTGACCAGGCTGCGCTCGGCAGTGCCGCTCATGGGGAGTTGCTTCCAGTCGGCGGTGTAGCTGGCCGAGAAGGGCTTCAGATCGGCAGCCTGCAGGGGCAGGGCGAGCACGGCGAGAGCCAAGAGCAGGGCGCGACGCATAAATTCTCCTAGGGTCGAATCAAATGACCACTGGCCGGCAGTGGCTGGCCATCCAGTAATGCACCCTGTTCACCCAGGCGCAAGCGCCCCTCGGCAAACCAGTGCACTGCCAGCGGGTAGATCTGGTGTTCCTGATGGTGCACCCGTTGCGCCAGGCTGTCAGCGGTGTCATCTGACGCTACCGGTACCACAGCCTGTACGACCAGGGGGCCGCCATCGAGTTCCTCGGTGACGAAGTGTACGCTGCAGCCATGCTCGGCGTCGCCAGCCTCCAGTGCCCGTCGGTGGGTATGCAAGCCCTTGTACTTGGGCAGCAGCGACGGGTGGATGTTGAGCAGGCGGCCTTGATAGTGGCGCACGAAACCGCCACTGAGGATGCGCATGAACCCGGCCAGCACCACCAGGTCGGGCGCGAAGCCATCGATGCACGCCATCAGCGCCGCGTCGAAAGCTTCACGGCCCTCGAAGCCGGTGTGGTCCAGCACGGTGGTGGCGATACCCGCCGCCGCCGCGCGTTGCAGGCCGTAAGCATCGGCGCGGTTGGACACCACGGCGGCGATACGGACCGGGCTGTCTTCACCGCGGCTGCTGTCGATCAAGGCTTGCAGATTGCTGCCGGAACCCGACAGCAGTACCACCACATTGCAGGGCTTGCTCGGCATCAGTGTGCCTTGAGGTTCTGCAGTTCGACCTGGGCAGCGCCTTCAGCGGCTTGTTCGATGCGGCCGATGACCCATGGCTGCTCGCCTTCCGCACGCAGTACATTCAGGGCTGCTTCGACCTGATCCTGGGCCACGCAGATGACCATGCCGACGCCGCAGTTCAGCACGCGGTGCATTTCGTGCTCGTCGACGTTGCCTTTTTCCTGCAGGAAGTCGAATACCACTGGGCGCTGCCAGCTGGCCACGTCGACCACGGCCTGGGCGTTTTTCGGCAGTACGCGTGGGATGTTGTCCAGCAGGCCGCCACCGGTGATGTGGGCCATGGCTTTGACTGCGCCGGTCTGTTTGATCAGTTGTAGCAGTGGCTTGACGTAGATGCGGGTTGGCGCCATCAGCAGGTCGGTCAGCGGCTTGCCGTCGAGCTGGGTGTTCTCGATGTCGGTGCCGGACACTTCGAGGATCTTGCGGATCAGCGAGTAGCCATTGGAGTGCGGGCCGGAAGACGGCAGGGCGATCAGCGCGTCACCGGTGGCAACCTTGGAGCCGTCGATGATTTCGGCTTTTTCCACGACGCCAACACAGAAACCGGCCAGGTCGTAGTCTTCGCCTTCGTACATGCCTGGCATTTCGGCGGTTTCGCCGCCAACCAGCGAGCAGCCGGCCAGTTCACAGCCAGCGCCAATGCCGGTAACTACAGTGGCGGCCACGTCGACGTTGAGCTTGCCGGTGGCATAGTAGTCAAGGAAGAACAGCGGCTCGGCGCCGCACACCACCAGGTCGTTGACGCACATGGCGACCAGGTCCTGGCCGATGCTGTCGTGCTTGTTCAGGTTCAGCGCCAGGCGCAGCTTGGTGCCGACGCCGTCGGTGCCGGAGACCAGCACCGGCTGCTTGTAGCCGGCCGGGATCTCGCAGAGGGCGCCGAAGCCACCCAGGCCACCCATGACTTCAGGGCGTGCGGTGCGTTTTGCCACGCCCTTGATGCGTTCGACCAGTGCTTCGCCGGCGTCGATGTCTACACCGGCGTCCTTGTAGCTCAGGGAGGGTTGCTTGCTCATTGATCCAGGCCTTTAAGAGGGAGGGATTCGTAAAAACGACCGTGACGGCCAAGGCCGGCTGGGGAGCGGCGGTTGCCTGAAACGTCAGAGGTCTGTGAAGGCGCGCGATTTTATCAGGGTTGCCGTGCAGCGGCCATCCTCAGGCCGACGGGCAGGGCAGGAAATGGTGAAAAACTGCTGTGGGCCTGTCATGACGGTCCCCCCGTGTATAAGGTATAGGCATTGCGGTAAGTGGACAGGAATCCCCCATGCGTTTATTCAACATTCTGGCAGCCAGCTGTCTGACCCTGATCTCGGCCATCGCCCAGGCCGAAAACGTCTCCGGCCTCTATCAGGTCCGTGAGCCCATCGAAGGGCAGGGCGCCGAAGCGCGCACCGCCGCCACCGCCAAGGCGCTCGACACCTTGGTCCTGCGCCTGACCGGCGACCCCAAGGCGGCGCAAAACCCGGCGCTGGCCGAATTGCGCAAAGATCCGCAACAGATCATCAATCAGGTCGGCACCGAGGCCGGCCCTCCCGAATCGGTATTGGTCGAGTTCGACCCCGGCAGCACCGAACGAGCCTTGCGCAAGGCCGGGCTGGCCTTGTGGGGCAGCAACCGGCCCTCGATCCTCGGCTGGTGGCTCAACGACAGTGTCGAGGGCAGTAATTTGATCGGCGACGGCCAGGCTAGCGCCCAGCCCCTGCGCCGCGCCGCGCAGCACCGTGGTCTGCCGTTGCGCCTGCCGTTGGCCGACCTGCAGGAACAACTGGTAGCCAATGCCAAGCAGCTGGAAGGCAGCGACGCGGCGCCCCTGCGCGAAGCTTCCGAGCGCTACGGTGCCGACGCCCTGTTGGCGGTGCACGCCCGCGAAGCCGATGGCAAGTGGCAAGCCAAATGGCAGCTGTGGCTGGGTGACAAGCGCGAGCAAGGCACCGCCGAGGGGGCTGACCAGGCCGCGCTGGCAGATGCCGTGATGCTGGCAGTCAGCAACCGCCTGGCCCCACGCTACGTGACCAAGCCGGGTGCCAGCAGCCAGTTGCAGGTGCAGGTGCAAGGCATGAGCCTGCAGCGCTATGCCGAACTGAGCCGCGTGCTCGAACCTTATGGCCCGCGCCTGCAGATGGCCGAGGGCAAGACCCTGACCTACGGCGTCACCGCCAACCGCGATCAGCTGCGCGCCCAACTCGGCCTGGCCAAGTTGCAGGAGCTGCCAGCGGAGCAGGCACCTGCCGTTCCGGCTGTGCCTGCATCGGGCACCGGTGCTCAACCCGAACAGCCCGCACCCACTGCTGCGCCCAAGCCGTTCGACGGCTTGCGTTTTCGCTGGTAAGGACGCGCGACCATGACTGATATGCGTCGTTGGATCTGGCTGGGCGCTGCCCTGCTGATTGCCGTGCTTCTTTATAGCTTGCACAACATCCTCTCGCCGTTCCTGGTGGGTATCCTGCTGGCCTATCTGGCCGACCCACTGGTCGATCGCCTGGAGCGCCTGGGCCTGTCGCGCACCTGGGGCGTGGTGCTGGTGTTCAGCCTGTTCACCCTGATCCTGCTGGCCTTGCTGCTGGTGCTGATCCCGATGCTGGCCAAGCAGTTGGTGCGCTTGTACGAGCTGGCACCGCAGATGCTCGACTGGCTGCAGCACGTGGCGTTGCCCTGGGTGCAACATCGCCTGGGCCTGGCAGACGGCTTCTGGAAATTCGACAAGATCAAGGCTGCTGTCAGCGAGCACATGGGGCAGACCACCGACATCGTCGGCATGCTGCTGTCCCAGGCCACCGCATCGAGCCTGGCGCTGCTGGCCTGGCTGGCAAATTTGGTGTTGATCCCGGTGGTGGGCTTCTATCTGCTGCGTGACTGGGACCTGATGATGGCCAAGCTGCGCAGCCTGCTTCCACGCCATCGCGAGGCCCAGGTCGTTGGCTTGGCCGGAGAGTGCCACGAAGTGCTGGGGGCGTTTGTTCGCGGCCAGCTGATGGTCATGCTCGCGCTGGGCGTCATCTACTCCGCCGGGTTGATGCTGGTGGGGCTGGAGTTGGGGCTGTTGATCGGCATGCTGGCGGGGTTGGCGGCCATCGTGCCGTACATGGGTTTCATCATCGGCATCGGTGCGGCCCTGGTGGCCGGGCTGTTCCAGTTTGGCGGCGATTTGTACCCGATGCTCGGCATCGTCGCAGTGTTCATGATCGGCCAGGCCCTTGAAGGCATGGTGCTGACGCCGCTGCTGGTGGGGGACCGCATCGGCCTGCATCCGGTGGCGGTGATCTTTGCCATCCTCGCCGGTGGCGAGCTGTTCGGTTTCACTGGCGTGCTGTTGGCCCTGCCGGTGGCGGCGGTGATCATGGTGCTGCTGCGGCATGTGCACGACATGTACAAGGAATCGGACATGTATGCCGGGGAAATCGACCCGGACTTATAAGCCAGACATTGCTCTTGTTCTTGTTCTTGTTCTTGTTCTTGCTCTTGCTCTTGCTCTTGCTCTTGCTCTTGCTCTTGCTCTTGATTTGCTTTTGCTTCTAAGCGCGCGGTAGTCCAGACGACACAAATTGCGACTTCAGGAGGCCGAACGGAGGTCTTGCGGAGGGAGGTGACGGGCAGGAGCCCGTCAAGCGCTTCGGCCCATGGATGGGCCGTGAG
>NZ_JBVJLI010000035.1:0-18973 GCF_055584805.1 Pseudomonas sp. NPDC090752
ACGATATTGGGTTGACCGCCGACATACACATCATCGTTAGCGGTGATGGTGAAGGTGCCGGTGGCGCTGTTGGCCGGGACGGTAACCTTGGTGCCATCGGACAAGGTGAAGGTCAGGCCGTTGTGGCCGGTGACCGACAGACCCTGGGCATTGGTCAGGGTCACGGTGTAGGTGATCTGGCCGCCTTCGGCCACGGTGGTCTTGTCGGCCGTCAGGGTGGCGACAACTTCGCTGGTGGTGTCGGTGATCTGCACCGTGGCGTTGCCACCCAGCTCCAGGTTCTCGAAGGTTTCGCCAACGACAGTGGCGTCAGTGATGCCAACGGTCAGCGAACCGCCGTCCTTGAAGACGTCGTCGCCTTGGGCCGGGGCCTTGTAGATCGCTTCGGTCTGGCCGGCAGCGATCACCACTTGACCGCCGTTGGACAGGTTGACGGTCAGGTCATGGTCGAGCTTCTGGCTGACCTTGACGGTGAAGATTGGCTGTTCAGCCTCGTTCACGTCACCGTTGCTGACGATGGTGACGCTGACTTTGTCGCCTTCGTTGCCAGTGCCCGGAGTGCCGGTGCCGGGTTCGTCGGTGACTTCGGTCTTCACTTGTTCCTGGCCGAGGGTCAACTTCTCGAAGTTGTCCGCGCCTTCAACCGATTCCAGTTTGTTGGTAATCGCAGGCTGGCCGCCGACGAAGACGTCGTCCGGAGCACTGATGGTGAAGGTACCGGTGGCACTGTTGGCCGGAACGGTAACTTTGGTGCCATCGGACAAGGTGAAGGTCAGGCCATTGTGGCCAGTGACCGACAGACCTTGGGCGTTGGTCAGGGTCACGGTGTAAGTGATCTGGCCGCCTTCGGCCACGGTGGTCTTGTCGGCGGTCAGGGTGGCGACAACTTCGCTGGTGGTGTCGGTGATCTGTACAGTGGCGTTGCCACCCAGCTCCAGGTTCTCGAAGGTTTCCCCAACGACAGTGGCGTCAGTGATGCCGACGGTCAGCGAACCGCCATCTTTGAAGACGTCGTCGCCTTGGGCCGGGGCCTTGTAGATCGCCTCGGTCTGGCCTGCAGCGATCACCACCTGGCCGCCGTTGGACAGGTTGACGGTCAGGTCATGGTCGAGCTTCTGGCTGACCTTGACGGTGAAGCTTGGCTGTTCAGCCTCGTTCACGTCACCGTTGCTGACGATGGTCACGCTGACTTTGTCGCCTTCGTTGCCAGTGCCCGGCGTGCCGGTGCCGGGTTCATCAGTCACGGTGGTGGTGACGGAGCTGTCGCCCAGCGTCAGTTTTTCAAAGTTGTCCGCACCCTCGACCGATTCCAGCTTGTTGACGATATTGGGTTGACCGCCGACATACACATCATCGTTAGCGGTGATGGTGAAGGTGCCGGTGGCGCTGTTGGCCGGGACGGTAACCTTGGTGCCGTCAGACAAGGTGAAGGTCAGGCCGTTGTGGCCAGTGACCGACAGACCTTGGGCGTTGGTCAGGGTCACGGTGTAAGTGATCTGACCGCCTTCGGCGACGGTGGTCTTGTCGGCCGTCAGGGTGGCGACAACTTCGCTGGTGGTGTCGGTGATCTGTACGGTGGCGTTGCCACCCAGCTCCAGGTTCTCGAAGGTTTCGCCAACGACAGTGGCGTCAGTGATGCCGACAGTCAGCGAACCGCCGTCTTTAAAGACGTCGTCGCCTTGGGCCGGGGCCTTGTAGATGGCTTCGGTCTGGCCGGCAGCGATCACGACTTGACCGCCGTTGGACAGGTTCACGGTCAGGTCGTGGTCGAGCTTCTGGCTCACTTTTACAGTGAACGACGGCTGCTGATCTTCAGTGACATTGCCGTTGCTGACGATGGTCACGCTGACTTTGTCGCCTTCGTTGCCAGTGCCCGGCGTACCGGTGCCGGGTTCATCAGTCACGGTGGTGGTGACGGAGCTGTCGCCCAGCGTCAGTTTTTCAAAGTTGTCCGCACCCTCAACCGATTCCAGCTTGTTGATAATCGCAGGCTGGCCGCCGACGAAGACGTCGTCCGGAGCATTGATGGTGAAGGTGCCGGTGGCGCTGTTGGCCGGAACGGTGACTTTGGTGCCGTCGGACAGGGTGAAGGTCAGGCCGTTGTGGCCAGTGACCGACAGACCTTGAGCGTTGGTCAGGGTCACGGTGTAAGTGATCTGGCCGCCTTCGGCAACGGTGGTCTTGTCGGCCGTCAGGGTCGCGACCACTTCGCTGGTGGTGTCGGTAATCTGCACGGTGGCATTGCCACCCAGCTCCAGGTTCTCGAAGGTTTCGCCAACGACAGTGGCGTCAGTGATGCCGACGGTCAGCGAACCGCCATCTTTGAAGACGTCGTCGCCTTGGGCCGGGGCCTTGTAGATCGCTTCGGTCTGGCCGGCAGCGATCACCACTTGGCCGCCGTTGGACAGGTTGACGGTCAGGTCATGGTCGAGCTTCTGGCTGACCTTGACGGTGAAGCTTGGCTGTTCAGCCTCGTTCACGTCACCGTTGCTGACGATGGTGACGCTGACTTTGTCGCCTTCGTTGCCAGTGCCCGGAGTGCCGGTGCCGGGTTCGTCGGTGACTTCGGTCTTCACTTGTTCCTGGCCGAGGGTCAACTTCTCGAAGCTGTCCGCACCCTCAACCGATTCCAACTTGTTGGTAATCGCAGGCTGGCCGCCGACGAAGACGTCGTCCGGAGCATTGATGGTGAAGGTACCGGTGGCGCTGTTGGCCGGGACGTTAACTTTGGTGCCGTCGGACAGGGTGAAGGTCAGGCCGTTGTGGCCAGTGACCGACAGACCTTGAGCGTTGGTCAGGGTCACGGTGTAAGTGATCTGGCCGCCTTCAGCGACGGTGGTCTTGTCAGCCGTCAGGGTCGCAACGACTTCACTGGTGGTGTCGGTGATCTGCACCGTGGCGTTGCCACCCAGCTCCAGGTTCTCGAAGGTTTCTCCAACAACAGTGGCGTCAGTGATGCCGACGGTCAGCGAACCGCCGTCTTTGAAGACGTCGTCGCCTTGGGCCGGGGCCTTGTAGATCGCCTCGGTCTGGCCGGCAGCGATCACCACTTGACCGCCGTTGGACAGGTTGACGGTCAGGTCATGGTCGAGCTTCTGGCTGACCTTGACGGTGAAGCTTGGCTGCTGGTCTTCAGTGACATTGCCGTTGCTGACGATGGTGACCGAAACCTTGTCGCCTTCGTTACCCGTGCCCGGCGTGCCGGTACCAGGTTCGTCGGTGACTTCGGTCTTCACTTGTTCCTGACCGAGGGTCAGCTTCTCGAAGTTGTCCGCCCCCTCAACCGATTCCAGCTTGTTGACGATATTGGGTTGACCGCCGACATACACATCATCGTTAGCGGTGATGGTGAAGGTGCCGGTGGCGCTGTTGGCCGGGACGGTAACCTTGGTGCCGTCAGACAAGGTGAAGGTCAGGCCGTTGTGGCCGGTAACCGACAGGCCTTGGGCGTTGGTCAGGGTCACGGTGTAAGTGATCTGGCCGCCTTCGGCCACGGTGGTCTTGTCTGCCGTCAGAGTGGCGACAACTTCACTGGTGGTGTCAGTGATCTGCACGGTGGCGTTGCCACCCAGCTCCAGACTTTCGAAAGTCTCGCCGACAACGCTTGCGTCAACTACTCCAAGAGTAACTGAACCGGCGTCCTTGAATACATCATCCCCCTGAGCGGGAAGGCTATAGGTGACTGTGCTTTGGCCTGCAGCGATGACCACTGTCGCGCCGTTGCTCAATGTCACGTTCAGATCGTGATCCAGCTTCTGGCTGACCGAAACGGTAAAAGTCGGCGCCTGAGCTTCGGTCACATCACCATTACTGACGATGCTGACAGTAACAGTGTCGATGCTGTCACTGATCACGGTCTCGGCAGGCGCTGGGTTCGGCGTCAGCTGTTCGAAATTGCCACCTGTTGCACCGGTGATGGTGGTGCTGACGGTTGAACCGTTGTTGTAGACATCATTGGCCGGGGTCTGGAAATCCACGGTACCCGTGGTCTTGCCCGCCTCAACGGTAATGGTCTGGCCATTGGACAGGGTCACGGTCACCGGCGTCTGCGCAGGGTTGCTCAGGGTCACGGTGTAGGTGATCACGCCGCCTTCGTTCACGCTTGGCGAAGCAGTGAGGGTCGCGGTGGTGGTATCGACCGAGTCACTGATCACGGTCTCGGCAGGCGCTGGGTTCGGCGTCAGCTGTTCGAAATTGCCACCTGTTGCACCGGTGATGGTGGTGCTGACGGTTGAACCGTTGTTGTAGACATCATTGGCCGGGGTCTGGAAATCCACGGCACCCGTGGTCTTGCCCGCCTCAACGGTAATGGTCTGGCCATTGGACAGGGTCACGGTCACCGGCGTCTGCGCAGGGTTGCTCAGGGTCACGGTGTAGGTGATCACGCCGCCTTCGGTCACGCTTGGCGAAGCAGTGAGGGTCGCGGTGGTGGTATCGACCGAGTCACTGATCACGGTCTCGGCAGGCGCTGGGTTCGGCGTCAGCTGCTCGAAATTGCCACCCGTTGCACCGGTGATGCTGGTGCTGACGGTCGAACCGTTGTTGTAGACATCATTGGCCGGGGTCTGGAAATCCACAGTACCCGTGGTCTTGCCCGCCTCAACGGTAATGGTCTGGCCATTGGACAGGGTCACGGTCACCGGCGTCTGCGCAGGGTTGCTCAGGGTCACGGTGTAGGTGATCACGCCGCCTTCGGTCACGCTCGGCGAAGCAGTGAGGGTCGCGGTGGTGTTGTCGACGGTATCGGTGATCAGCGTAACCGCGGGATTTTGCGGCAGGGTCACGACCAGACCGCTACCCCCCGTCGTAGCGGTAACGGTCGTGGAAATCTGGCCGCCATCGATGTACGGCGTGTCGTTCGGCGGGATGTTCACGTTGACGCTGCCGCTGGTCTGCCCAGCGGGAATGACGATCACAGCACCGTTCGACAGCGTCACGGTTAGGTTCGACGATGGTGCCTGGCCCACCGTAGCGGTATAGACGATCACGCCACCCGCTTCGGTGATGGAAGGGGTGGCGCTCAGGGTAAGGGCGGTGGCGACTGGCGTATCGACCAAGGCATTGGTGCTGGTATCCAGCGCCCCCACTTCCTCCGTATCAAGCCCGGCGGCGAATGTGAGCGGGTCGGTCGGAAAGCCGATGGTCGGGTCCACGCTGCCCGCCGTTGCGTCGAGCAACACGAAGCTGTGGCCACCACCCGCAGCGCCGCCGCCACCGGCTGCGGCGCCGGCGGCCGGCGCTTCCAGCTCGGTAGTCGGGTCGACACCCGAAGCAATCGCCTGCTGCAGTTCTTCCACCGACGGCGCGGCTTGTGCAGTGGCCTGGCTCAGGTCGGTGCTGCTGTCTGGCGTGTCGGCGCTCCACTGAGTGTCACGGCCCAGGTCGAGCAGGCGGCCATCGGCCAGCTCAAGGGTAACGGCGCCGCCCGGGCCGGTGAGAACTTCTTCACCGGCCAGCAGGCGATCGCCTTCGATCAATACGCGCCGGATGCCTTCTGGGGATACTGCGATGACTTGGCCAACAATGCTTTTTACGATGGCTACAACGCTGCTCATTAGACTCTCCGGGTTACCCGATTTGATCGTGTTCCATGCTCCGCGCGGCGTGAGTGGGCCGCTGCAGGCGGAATTGTGTCTTTAATATGTTCGACGTATTTGACGTCAAAATTCTGTCTATAACTGTTGGCGATTAACTTTATGCCAAACTATTGACCTTATGATCGCCATCCTAAACAATCGGCTTGGTAATGTCACATTGATATTTGAACGTTTGCCATCCCTTCCTTTAGTACTAATACCAGTGCCCCTTCTGAAGTCTGCTCATCGGTCAAGTCAGGTTGTCATTTTTCAGACCTGAACCGCTCCGGCCGTGATTCAGGACAACAGCGCCCTCGGGGACCAGTAAAAAATGCGTGCGTCACTGTTTACCGCTCTTCCATTCGCCTTTGCCGCCTCTTTCGTACAAGCACAAACCTTGCCCGAAGCCATGCAGAAAGCCCTTGAAGTGCACCCGGAAATTCAGGCCGGCGTCAACGCTCGGGTAGCTGCGGACTATCAACTACGGGCCGCCAAGGGCGGCTATTTGCCGCGGGTCGATGTGACCGCCGGCTACGGCCGGGAAGGCACCGACAGCCCAAGTACCGGCAACCGTTGGGAAAGCCTCAACCGTGGCGAGTCAGCAATCCGACTCCGTCAGATGGTTTTTGACGGTTTTGCCACATCCAGTGAAGTCGGCCGTCAACAAGCCACCGCCAATGCTCGCGCCTACTCGTTGATGGGTACCTCCGAACGCACGGCGCTCGACGTGGCCCAGGTTTACCTGGATGTCCTCACACGCCGTGAGATGGTGCGCTTGGCCCAGGAAAACTTGCGTAATCACGAACGCATCCTTGACCAGATCACGTTGCGCACCAACCGCGGCGTCGGCCGCCTCGCCGACCTCGATCAGGCCGAAGCGCGTTTGGCGCAGGCCCGCAACAACCTGATCACCGAGCAGACCAATCTGGCCGACGCCAACACCAACTACCTGAGCGTGGTGGGTCAGATGCCGGATGAACTGAGTGCCCCCTCGCCTTTCATCGACCTGCTGCCGGCCACCCTGGAAGAGGCACGCACGCAGATGGTAGAAAGCAGCCCGGTACTGCGCTCGGCCGAGTCGGATATCGCAGCTGCAGAGAAGCAATACGCCGCCGCCAAGTCCACTTTCTATCCACGCTTCGATGCAGAACTCGGACGAACGGCCGACAACAATATCGACGGCACGGTTGGCCATAACAACGAGTGGCAGGCCATGCTGCGCATGAACTTCAATTTGTATGCCGGTGGCAGCAACAAGGCCGACCTGGAATCCAAGTCTTACCTGGCCAACCAGGCGCTGGATATCCGCAACAATGCCCTGCGCCAGCTCAATGAAGAGTTGGGCCTGGCCTGGAATGCGCAAGAGAATGCCAACCTGCAGGTGCCGATCGCGCAGCAGTACGTCGATCACAGCAACCGGGTGCGCAGTGCCTACCAGCAGCAGTTCAGCCTTGGTGAGCGTACCCTGCTCGACCTGCTCGACAGCGAAAATGAAACCTTCACCGCCCAACGTCGTCTGGTAGAAGTGAAGAACATACAATTGTTTACTCAGTACCGAATCAAGGCGACCATTGGTCAACTGCTCAAGAGCCAGGGTGTCGTAGCGCCGATGGCCACCGTTGTGCAGAATGATCTGAAACCACGGGTGAACCTGCCAGGCCTGAACTGAGGCGCACCCGATCCATCTACCCGCAAGGATGAAGAGAGCGCCGCGTGGAATCCGAAGTCAGTCGAGTCCAACTCAGCCACGATCCACGCAGTCAACACGACGATCCCTTGCTGGACAGTCTGTTGACCCTGTGTGTCCTGCACCAGAAACCCGCCAGCCGAGCCATGCTGACCACCGGCCTGCCGCTGCCCGCGCAGCGTCTCAACGCTGAGCTGCTGCCCCGTGCAGCTGCCCGGGCCGGCCTGCAAGGGCGTCTGCTGCAACGCAAGCTGGAGCAGATTCCGAGCATCGCCATGCCCGCCATGCTGCTGCTCAAGGACGGCCGCAGCGCCATCCTGGTGGGCTGGGAGAACGACGACACCGCACGCCTGCTGCTCAGCGAGAGCGACGGTGGTGAAGTACTGGTCAGCCGCGAGGCCTTGCAGGACGACTACAGCGGCAAGGTGTTCTTCGCCCAGCCGCAGCACAAATACGACGTCAATCACGGCAACCTGATCCCACGGGCGAAATCCTGGTTCCGCGATACGCTGTTGCGCAGCAAGTGGCTGTACATCGATGCCATCGCCGCCAGCCTGGTGATCAACCTGATTGCTTTGGCCGCGCCGTTGTTCGTGATGAACGTCTACGACCGCGTGGTGCCCAACCAGGCCACCTCGACACTGTGGGTGCTGGCCGCCGGTATTGGCTTCGCTTATGTGTTCGACCTGATCCTCAAAGGCCTGCGCGGGCTGTGCCTTGACCTTGCCGGCAAAAAGACTGACCTGATCATTTCGGCGACGCTGTTCGAGCGAATTGTCGGCATGTCGATGAAGTACCGCCCGGCGCGGGTCGGCAGCTTCGCCCAGAACATCCATGAGTTCCAGGGCCTGCGCGACTTCCTCGCCTCGCTCACGTTGACCACTCTGATCGACCTGCCGTTCACCCTGCTGATTTTGCTGGTCATCGCCATCATCGGCGGGCACCTGGTGTGGATCCCCATCCTCGCCTTCCCGCTGGCCCTGGGCATCGGCTATGCCCTGCAGAAGCCCTTGATGGCAACCATGGAGCGCACCATGGCACTGGCTTCGGAGCGTCAGTCGAGCCTGATCGAAACCCTGGCCGGGCTGGACGGGGTCAAGGTCAACAACGCCGAGAGCGAGCGCCAGTACATGTGGGAGCAGACCCTTGGCACCCTCAGCCGTCTGGAGTTGCGGGTCAAGGTGCTGTCGAGCCTGGCCATGAACATCACGATGCTTATCCAGCAACTGGCGGGCGTGGCGATGATCTGCGTCGGCGTTTACCTGATCATCGACGGCAACCTGAGCATGGGCGGCCTGGTGGCCTGCTACATGCTCAGCGGTCGTGCCCTCGGCCCGTTGGGCTCGCTGAACGGGCTGCTGGCCCGCTACCAGCAGGCCAAGGTGACCATGGTCGCGACCGACCAGATGATGGAACTTCCACAGGAGCGCAACTTCGAGGAGCGCCCGCTCAGCCGCCAGGTCCTGCAGGGTGCGATCGAGTTCCGCGGTATCGAGTTCACCTACCCGAACCAGCAGAACCAGGCACTCAAAGGCATCAACCTGAACATCCGCCCGGGCGAGAAGGTCGGCATCATCGGCCGCAGCGGCTCGGGCAAGAGCTCGCTGGCCAAACTTATCGTCGGCCTGTACGAACCGGACAACGGCTCCTTGCTGGTCGATGGCGTGGACATCCGCCAGATCGACGTCAGCGAACTGCGCCATAACATCGGCTACGTGCCCCAGGACATCCAGCTACTGGCTGGCACCCTGCGCGACAACCTGGTCAGTGGCGCCCGCTACATCGAAGACGAGCTGATCCTGCAGGCCGCCGAGCTGGCTGGCGTGCATGAATTCGCCCGCCTGCACCCCGATGGTTATGAGCTGCAGGTCGGCGAGCGCGGCCAGAACCTCTCTGGCGGCCAGCGACAGAACGTCGCCCTGGCCCGCGCGCTGCTGCTCAACCCGCAGATCCTGCTGCTCGACGAGCCTACCAGCGCCATGGACAACACCGGCGAAGAGCGCCTCAAGCAGCGTCTGAGTGCAGTGATCGAAGGCAAGACCGTGTTGCTGGTAACGCATCGGGCGTCGTTACTGTCGCTGGTGGACCGGTTGATCGTCATCGACCGTGGACAGATCGTCGCGGATGGCCCGAAAGCCGCCGTCATGGAAGCGCTGAAGAAGGGGCAGATCAGTGTTGCATAAGCTGGATATGGGGCGTTTCAAGGACAATCTGCGCCGCTACTTCAAGGGCTCCGAGTCGCTGGCCGGACAGCCGCTGCCCGAAGTCAACAAAGCGCTGATCGAAGACGCACCGCGCATCGTGCGCCTGACCATCTGGGGCATCATCGCTTTCTTCCTGGTCATGATCATCTGGGCCAGCGTGGCGCCGATCGATGAGGTCACCCGCGGCGAGGGCAAGGCCATCCCGTCCTCCAAGGTGCAGAAAATCCAGAACCTGGAAGGCGGCATCGTCGCCCAGATCTACGCCAAGGAAGGGGAAATCGTCGAGGTTGGTCAGCCGCTGCTGCGTCTGGATGAAACCCGCTTTGCCTCCAACGTCGACGAAACCGAGGCGTCGCGCCTGGCCATGGCCCTGCGCGTGCAGCGCCTGAGTGCCGAAGTGGACGACAAACCTCTGCAAATCGACGAAGAACTGCGCAAGGCGGCGCCAAGCCAGGCCGCTAGCGAGCAGTCGCTGTACCAAAGCCGGCGCCAGCAGTTGCAGGACGAAATCAGCGGCCTGGAACAGCAGCTGGTGCAGAAGCAACAAGAGCTTCGTGAGTTCACCTCCAAGCGTGCGCAATACGCCAACAGCCTGCAGTTGCTGCGCCAGGAAATTTCCATGTCCGAGCCGTTGGTGGCCCAGGGCGCGATCTCCCAAGTGGAAGTGCTGCGCCTGCGCCGCGCCGAAGTGGAGAACCGCGGCCAGATGGACTCCACCGCGCTGGCCATTCCCCGCGCCGAAGCGGCCATCAAGGAAGTGCAGAGCAAGATCGAGGAAACCCGCGGCAAGTTCCGCAGCGAGGCACTGACCCAACTCAACGAAGCGCGTACCGAGCTGAACAAGGCCACCGCCACGGGCAAGGCGCTGGATGACCGGGTCAACCGCACCATGGTCACTTCGCCAGTGCGCGGTATCGTCAAGCAACTGCTGGTCAACACCGTCGGCGGCGTGATCCAGCCGGGCAGCGACATCATCGAGATCGTGCCGCTGGACGACACCCTGGTGGTCGAGGCGAAGATCCTGCCCAAGGACATTGCCTTCCTGCACCCGGGCCAGGAAGCCACGGTCAAGTTCACCGCCTATGACTACACCATCTACGGCGGGCTGAAGGCCAAGCTGGAACAGATCGGTGCCGATACCATCACCGACGAAGACAAGAAGACCACCTATTACCTGATCAAGCTACGTACTGACAAAAGCCACTTGGGCACTGACGAGAAACCGCTGCTGATCATTCCCGGGATGGTCGCCACGGTGGACATCATGACCGGCAAGAAGACCATCATGAGCTACCTGCTCAAGCCCATCATGAAGGCCCGCGCCGAGGCCCTGCGCGAGCGCTGAGTTCTATGATTCAGAGGGCCGGTGGGCGCGGCTTCAGCCGCGAACACCGGCCAAGCCGGTGCCATCAGGGAATATGCATCGCGTTCAGCGCCACGGTGCAGGTTCACCTACCAGCTGGCCTTGAATGCCTTCCACGCCCATTTCCAGCAGCACCTGCCGCTCCCCTTGCGTTTCCACACGCTCTGCAATCAACGGCAGGTCAATGCTGTGTGCGGCGCGCTGGATCGCTTCGATGAACAGGCGCTTGTGCTGTTCGTGGTCGATGTTGCGGATGTAGCTGCCATCGATCTTCAGGTACGCCAGGCCCAGGTGCGCCAGGTTACCTATCATGCTGAAGCGTCCACCGAAACGCTGCAAAGCCAGCCCGAAGCCAAGCCCGTGCAGTCGCCGGGTCAGTTGTTCGAGTACCGCCTGCTCCGGCAATTGTTCCTCACCGATCTCGAAGATCAGGCGCGGACCCAGCACAGCGTTCTGCCCCAGTAGCTCGTATACCCGCTGCAGGGCCTTGGGGTCGGCGAGGGTGGCGGCGGACAGGTTCAACGCCAGCACCTGGTCGTGGCTGCGCAGATGCGCCAGCACTTTCTCAAGTACCAGCAAATCCAGGCGCGGCATCCAGCCAAAGCGCTCCAGCCATGGCAGGAAGCGCCCAGCTGGCAGTGCCTCGCCTTGGTCATCGTGCAGCCGCGAGATCACCTTGTGATGCAGCACCCGCTGCGCATCATGGCAATCCACCACCGGCTGGAAAAACAGTTCGAACTGGCCTTTGACGAACGCCTGGTCGAGCCGTGTGTGCCAGTCGTGATGGCTGTCGCCAGCAACTGCCGCTGCGCCTTGCTCCAGGCACACCCAACCCGGCGTGGGTTGATTCTCGGCGCGCGCCAACGCCTCGTCGGCGAGCTTGAGCAGCGTCTGGGGTGCGTCGCCGGGGCTGAAGGGGGCCAGTCCGATACAGGCCACTGGGTCGACGTCGGTGGCGCCAGTCTCGTGCAGGCTCTGTAATGTCACCTCCAGCGCCTGGGCCAGCTGTACCGCTTCCTCATGCACCATACCCGGCGCCAGTACGGCAAATTCGCCGCCGCGGCTGCGGGAAATCAAGTCTTTGGTTTCAGGGAAGCGGGCACAGGTCCGCCGCAGCTGTTCGCCAACGGCCTGCAGCAATTGGTCGGTGCGCTGGCCGCCGAGACGCGCGTTGAGCCCTGTCAGATCCTGCACCCGCAGCAACAGCAGGTAACCGGCACGGGCGTCTTCCAGGTTGCTGACTCGGTTGGTGAGTTGCATTTCAAAATAACGGCGATTGGACAATCCCGTCAGGCTGTCCTGATAGGACTCTGTCCGCAGCCGCTCACTGCGCTCGGCCTGCTCGGTGAACAGCGCCTTGAGCTTCTCGACCATCTGGTTCATCGCCTGCACCACACGGCGCAACTCCGGCGTGCGCGGCAGTTCCGGCAGGCTGAGGAACTCGCGGCGGGCAATCGCGTGGGACTGTTCGACCATGTAGTCCAGCGGCCGCAACTGGCGGCGCAGCAGCAAGGCACCTAGCATCGCGCTCGCCGCACCGCACAACAGCAGCCAACCCAGGCTGCCCAAGGCGCTCTGCCAGAGCTTGGCGATGGCGAACATCGGGTGACTGATCACTTCGACCCGCGCCGCCTGCTGCCAGCCACGACTGACAATGGCATCGCCACCGGCCGCCTCCAGCCCGATCAAATGAATGAACCAGGCCGGAACACCGCCTGGGTCAGGCTCGGCGTGACGCTCAACCAGTACCGCATTGGAACCCAGGTCGACGACCTTGATGCTCGCGTAATAGCCACTGTCGAAGATCGAACTGACCATGAGCTCGACCATGGCCGGGTCGTCGATGTTGGGTGTCAGCGACAAGGCCAGCGCAGTGGCAGCATCCTGGGCATGCGAGCGCAGCTGATTGACGTACTGGCTGCGCGAGCTTTCCAGGCTGACCATGAAACTGCCGCTGAACGCGACCACCAGGAACAGGCAAATGGCCAACAGCAATTGTTTGAACAGTGACATCTGTGCTCCTTCAGTAAACCGGTTCGGCCGGGAACCCTTCGGCCTGCATTTTCTTCAACACGTCCTGCCAGCGTGACAAGCGCTTGGTGTCGCCAACCTTCTTGTTGCCTGCAGCGCCTGTCAGCCACAGCCCTTCGCCATTGAAGGCGTAGACGGGCAGCAGGTCGCTACGCTGACTGGCCGGTTTTATCGCGTCCATCAGGCTGTCGAGTACCAGCGGCTGAGCCTGTGGGCTTGAATAATAGGTCAGCACCATGTGCGCGCGGTTCTGGCGCAGGGCCTTGACGTAGGTGATGCGTAGTTTCTCGCTGGGGATGCCCATGCGCCGCAGGCTGAAGTACTTGGCGATGGCGTAGTCTTCGCAATCACCGGCGCCCTTGATCAAGGCCTGGATCGGCGTGGCCCAGTAGTCGACTTCGTGCCACAGGTCGATGTCTTCGACATAGCGCAGCTGCTGATTGAAGAACAAGTTGACCACCTGCAGCCGCTGTAGCTCAGTACCTTGGCCCTGCGTGGCCATCATATTCTGCCAGGCATCTATACGGCCCTTCCCCGCACCCAGCGGGCCGTACAGGGCCTGCGACTTGCGGCTGATCGCGGAGAAGTCCCAGTCCGCGTGCAGGCCGCCCAGCAGCAAGCTACCCAGCAGTACAGCAAGGCCAATACGGTGCACAGCGGTTTTGAGTACCCAGGGTATCGCCACTGCGAAGACCTGTTCAGACCAATCGAAAGCAGCGATGGTGCGGCCTGCCAGATCAAAAAACAATGGCACCCTGCAATCATGGCGGCCAATAACCTGTCAGCTATAACTTTCTTGTTAGCGCTTGGTATATGGCGCTTCCTTTGGCCAGTGAGTTCATCCACCATATCCCATGGTCTTGATTCGCATGCCCCTCTGCGTGCGCGGGTTTGACAAGCCCCCTTGCCTATTACTAGTGTCATTGGATCCAAATTTAGTCGTCGAGGCAGACTTCGCGTGGGCGAGAAAATCAAACTGAGCAACGTGCTGGCGAGTGAGCAACTGCCAGCACACCTGGCCCGTGCGGTAATCGAAGAGCGCCTGCGCAGCGCTATCCTCGATGGCCGCCTGCCGCCGGGTACTGCCGTACGCCAACAAGAACTCGCGACCTTGTATGGCGTCAGTCGCATGCCTGTGCGCGAGGCGCTGCGCCAGCTCGAAGCACAATCGCTGCTGAAGGTGGAGATGCACAAAGGCGCGGTCGTAGCGCCCTTGATCGGCGAAGACGCGGTCGACACCTATGCGTTGCGGGTGTTGCTCGAGTCGGAGGCGCTACGCCAATCCATTCCGCTGCTCGATGCCGACGATATCGCCCGGGCACGCGGCTACATCCAGCAACTGGAAAACGAGACCGGCCATGCCGAAATCGGTCGCCTCAACCGGCTCTTTCACATGGCACTGTATGGCAAGGCGCCGAACCAGAAATTGCTACGCCTGATTGAGAACGAGCTGAACGAGGAAGAGCGATTCCTGCGCTTCCATCTGTCGTCGATGGGGCTGGGCAAATTGACTCAGGACGATCACAACGCCTTGGCCGACGCGGCGAGCGACAAGCTGGTGGATGAAGCCGTGCGAATATTGGAGCAGCACCTGAACAATGGCGCTCGCGTCATCAGGAACTATCTGGACAAACAGTCGGCTCCGTAACCGCACGGTGTACAAATGAGAGTTGCAATCGTCGCCCGCCCTGGCAAACAATGAGACTAATTATCATTTATGCCGATGGCTCGTCATGCCTTCCAATTACTCCGTGCACACGCTCTACAGTGATCATCACAACTGGCTGAACAGGTGGTTGCGCAGTAAATTGGGCAATGCGGCCGATGCCGCGGACCTGGCCCAGGACACTTTCGTTCGCCTGCTACAACGCCCTCAACAGTCACAGCTAAACACGCCACGGGCTTTTCTGCGCACGATCGCCCGCGGGCTGGTGATCGACCACTGGCGGCGCGAAGAGCTACAACGTGCTTATCTTGAAGCCTTGGCCCATGTGCCAGAGGCGCATGCCCCCTCGGCCGAAACCCGCGAACTGCTGTTGGAGCTGCTTGAGCGCATCGCGCGCATGCTTGACGGACTCAAACCCAAGGTCCGTCGAGCGTTCCTGCTGGCCCAGTGCGAAGAGTTGAGCCATAAGGCCATTGCCGAGCAGATGGGCATCTCGCTGCGTTCGGTGGAGCGCTACATCGCCGATGCGCTGTACCACTGTTACCTGTTGCGCTTCGAAGACGAGTGCTGAAGTGGCGCCCTCGCCCAAGGCCGTGAAACAGGCCATACACTGGATGCTGAGCCTGCGTGAAAGCGGCAACGATCCAACGTTGTCGCAGCAATGCGAACGCTGGCGAAATGCACAGCAGGAGCATGAGCTCGCCTGGCAGCGGGTGATCAGCTTGCATCAAGATCTCGACCTGCGCGCGATCCCCGGGGCCGGCGTTGCCCTGCAGACGTTGGAGACCAGTCAGCGGCGCCTGCACCGACGCCAGGCACTAAAACTGCTGTGTGGTACTGCCCTGGTGGGCACGGCAAGCTGGCTGGCGAAAGACTTGGAGAGCGTCAGCGCCTGGACCTCGGACTACGCCACCGTGACCGGCGAGCGCCGCACCGTGCGCTTGCCCGATGACTCCCTCCTGCAACTCAACACGCGCAGCGCGGTGGACCTGGCCTTTACTGAGCAACAGCGCATGATCCGCCTCAAACACGGCGAACTGATGCTGACCTGTAGCACAACGCCGTATCAACGGCGCCCGTTGCTGGTACAGACGCGTGATGCCCTGCTTGAAGGCTTTGAAGGACGCTTTGCGGTACGGCAGGATGTCGATTGTACGAGGGTCAGCGTCAGCCAGGGCAAGGTCGCGCTGCACCTGCCAAGCTCCGGTGAGCTGCAATGGATCGGCAACGGGCAGGACTGGCGAGTGGATGCATCCGGCGCGCGACGCCTGGAGCAGGTGGCCATGGACGCTGCTGCCTGGACGGAGGGGCTGATCGTCACGCGCGACATGCGCTTGGCAGACTTTCTCGCGCAGGTGAGCCGGTACCGGCATGGTTACCTGGGCTGCACTGACGACGTCGCCGATCTTCGCCTGTCTGGGGTGTACCGCCTGGATGATCCCTATCAGCTACTGCTACTGCTACCACGGACGCTGCCTGTGCAGCTTCACCAACGTACAGGTTGGTGGATACGGCTGGAACCTGTGGCCTGATTCGACATTCCAGAGAAATTTCTGGCGGGTATTGGCAACGCGTCCGGCTAGGACAGTAAGGATCCCTTCTGCCCTTAATACCCGACGGACTTCGATATGCCCATCGTTACACCTTTAGTGCACACCTCCGGCGAGAATGATTTTCGACCTGTCTTGGATTCAGCCAGGCTAGGCAAGGCGATACGTGCCGCGCTGTTCGGTACGGCTCTGGGAATTACGGGTGCACCTTTGCCGACGTTCGCCGCCTCCCCCGCCCAGGTAAGCCAGCAATATACGCTTGCGCCTGGACCGTTGAATGACGTGCTCAACCAGTTCGCCCGCCAGGCCGGGATTACCTTGACCAGCACGCCTCAGCTGACCGGCGAGCTGGAGTCCAGCGGCCTGCAGGGACAGTATTCGACTGACCAGGCACTGCGCCAGTTGCTCAGTGGCACAGGCCTTGAAGCGGTCAGCCTGGACGGTCGCAGTTACGTGCTTCGCGCGCGCCCAATTGACGCGGCATTGTCGCTACCCGACACCGATGTGCGCAGTTTCACCTTGGGCAACGCACTCGGCAGCATGGAGGGTTACAACGCCACCCACAGCCAGGTCGCGACCAAGACCAGTATGCCGCTGGTGGAGACCTCGCAGTCGGTGTCGGTGGTGACCCGCCAGCAAATCGACGACCAGGGCTCGCAGACCGTCGCTCAGGCCATGCGTTATACCCCCGGTGTGCTGACCAACCCCTACGGCGCTACACATCGCTATGACTACGTGGCCATGCGCGGTTTCAACGATGGCTCTGTGGATAACATCTACGTCGATGGCCTCAAGTCGATGGGCGACAACGGCACCTACAGCACCATGCAGGTGGACCCGTACTTCATTGAGCGAATCGACATCCTGAAAGGCCCCTCCTCGGTGCTCTACGGCCGTAGCTCCCCAGGTGGTCTGGTGGCCCTGACCACCAAAAAGCCGCTCTTCGAGGCCTACCATCAGGTACAGGCCATGGTGGGTACCCAGGGGCAGCGTGGCATGGGTTTCGACTTCAGCGGCCCGCTGGATGACGACAAGCGTATCGCCTATCGCCTGACCGGGTTGGCGGACGCCTCCGACACACAGTTCGACCATAACAAGGAAGAACGCTATGCCATCGCCCCGGCCATCAGCGTCGACTTCACAGAGGACACCTCGCTGACCCTGCAGGCCTACCTGCAGCACGACCCCAACGGGGGCTACCACGGCGGTAACCCGGCCGACGGCATGCTGCACAAACGCAATGGCTTACGTTTGTCCGATCACTTCTTCGAAGGCGAGCCGGGCATCGACAACTACGAGCGTACGCAACTGTCGTTCAGCTACCAGTTCGAACACCGCTTCAATGATGTCTTTACCGCACGGCAGAACTTCCGATACCAGGATTCCGACGTGTCGATGGATCAGGTCTATTCGGCAGGATGGGCGGATGCTGACAGCAATATCCTCAACCGCGCCTACACGGGCGGTGATGAGCGTCTGCATTCCTACATCATCGATAGCATGCTACAGGCGGAGTTCTTCACAGGTACGGCCAAGCACACCCTACTGGTGGGCAATGACTATCAACGGCGCAAGGCGGATGTGGCATGGCGCTACGGCACCGTTGACCCCCTTGATGCCGGAAATCCGCAGTATGGCAATGGCAACCTTCACGTACTTGGCGAAAACCGCTACCAGCGTCGTTTGCAGCAAACCGGAGTGTATCTGCAGGACCTGGTCGAGCTGAATCAATGGCGCTTCTCGCTGGGCCTTCGCCAGGACTGGGTAAAGGTCTCTGAGGAGAACCGTGACAGCGATACCAAGGCTAGCGATGACCGCACCAAGTTCACTACGCGTGCCGGCGTGCTCTACCTGTTCGAGAATGGTATAGCGCCCTATGTCAGCTACTCCGAATCGTTCAACCCCAATACTGTCTCCGATCAGGATGGCCGCCCACTGGCGCCAACCGAAGGCACCCAGTGGGAAGCGGGCCTCAAGTATCAGCCACCGGGTAGTGACAACCTGTTCACGGCCTCGGTATTTCGCATCGAGCAAGAGAACCTGGCATCCAAGCAGCCGAACGAAGACTTCTACCGCCCTGTAGGTGAAGTGCGCTCGCAAGGGCTGGAGTTGGAAGCTCACGTGCAGGTGACAGACAACCTCAAGCTGCTGGGTGGCTACACCTTTACCGATATCGAGTATTCCAAGTCGATGCCAAGCCTGGTCTCGGGTCAGCTCGACAATAAAGGCAATTCACCCACCCAAGCACCGAAGCAGATGTTATCGCTGTGGGCCGATTACAACTTCCGCCAGGGGCCACTCGACGGCCTGCGCCTGGGCGGCGGCGTGCGCTACGTGGGGTATAGCTGGGTAGATGCGGAAAACAGCATGAAGGTGCCCTCCTACACGCTGTTCGACGCCTCGGTCGGGTACGACCTGGGCAAGGTCGGGCTCAAGGGTGTGGACGTGCGCCTGAACGCCAATAACCTTACCAACGAAACCTACATCGCTTCGTGCGCTAGCCTGAATTACTGCTACATGGGTGAAGAGCGCAATGTGAGCGCTACGGTCAGCTATCAGTTCTGAGGTGATAAGCCGGAAAGACAAAGCCCCTGTCTGCAGCGCAGACAGGGGCTTTGGGTTTGAATCTTGACGATGACCTACTCTCACATGGGGAAACCCCACACTACCATCGGCGATGCATCGTTTCACTGCTGAGTTCGGGATGGGATCAGGTGGTTCCAATGCTCTATGGTCGTCAAGAAATTCTGTGTGCCGGCCCGTCCTGTGGACGTACCGGCGAATCTCTGTAGTTCCTACTTAAAGACAAAACCCCTACCTGCTCGCGCAGATAGGGGTTTTGCGAAATGAATCTTGACGATGACCTACTCTCACATGGGGAAACCCCACACTACCA
>NZ_JBVJLI010000036.1:0-15635 GCF_055584805.1 Pseudomonas sp. NPDC090752
GAGCAGACGCGAGTCAGAGCTGCGGTCAGAGTGGTCTTACCGTGGTCAACGTGGCCGATAGTGCCGACGTTAACGTGGGGAAGGGAACGATCAAATTTTTCTTTAGCCACGACAGTGAACCTCTTGCCTAAAGGGGATTAGCCTTGTTTTTTAACGAGTGCTTCGACGATGTTCGACGGAGCTTCGGCGTATTTGGAGAATTCCATGGAGTAGCTTGCGCGACCCTGAGACATGGAACGAACGTCGGTCGCGTAACCGAACATCTCTCCGAGCGGAACTTCAGCACGGACGACGCGGCCGGAGACCGACTCATCCATACCCTGGACCAGACCACGACGACGGTTCAGGTCACCCATCACGTCACCCAGGTAGTCTTCCGGGGTTACAACTTCGACCTTCATGATCGGCTCGAGGACCACGCCGCCGCCTTTAGTGGCCAGCTGCTTGGTTGCCATCGAAGCAGCGATTTTGAACGCCATTTCGTTGGAGTCGACGTCGTGGTACGAACCGTCGAATACCGCGGCCTTCAGGCCGATCAGAGGATAGCCGGCAACGACGCCGTTCTTCATCTGCTCTTCGATACCCTTCTGGATCGGCGCGATGAATTCCTTAGGAATTACACCACCAACGACTTCGTTGGAGAACACCAGACCTTCGGTGATGTTGCCCTTCTCGTCGACTTCTGGCTCCGAGAAACGGATCCAGCAGTGACCGAACTGACCACGACCACCCGACTGACGAACGAATTTGCCTTCGATTTCGACGTTGGACTTGGTGATCTTCTCGCGGTACGAAACCTGCGGCTTACCGATGTTGGCTTCGACGTTGAACTCGCGCTTCATGCGGTCAACGAGGATGTCCAGGTGCAGCTCACCCATACCGGAGATGATGGTCTGGCCGGTTTCTTCGTCGGTCTTGACGCGGAACGACGGGTCTTCCTGGGCCAGCTTGCCCAGAGCAATACCCATCTTCTCCTGGTCAGCCTTGGTTTTCGGCTCGACGGAGAGCGAGATTACCGGCTCAGGGAAGTCCATACGCTCAAGGATGATTGGCTTGTCGATGTTGCACAGGGTTTCGCCGGTGGTCACATCTTTCATGCCGATCAGGGCCGCGATGTCGCCAGCGCGTACTTCCTTGATCTCTTCACGCTGGTTGGCGTGCATCTGCACCATACGACCAACGCGCTCTTTCTTACCCTTGACCGAGTTGATGACGGAGTCACCGGAGCTCAGAACACCCGAGTAGACGCGAACGAAGGTCAGCGTGCCGACGAACGGGTCGGTCGCGATCTTGAACGCCAGAGCCGAGAACGGCTCGTCGTCGTCAGCGTGACGCTCGTCTTTACGAACAGCCGGGTCTTCTTTGTCCAGGTCCTTGTCGTCCGGATTGATACCCTGGATTGCAGGGATCTCGGTCGGAGCAGGCAGGAACTCGATGACGGCGTCGAGAACCAGGGGAACACCCTTGTTCTTGAACGACGAACCGCAGACAGCCGGAACGATCTCGCTGGCCAGGGTGCGCGCACGCAGGCCTGCCTTGATCTCTTCGACGGTCAGCTCACCTTCTTCAAGGTACTTGTTCATCAGCTCTTCGTTGGCTTCGGCAGCAGCTTCCACCATGTTCGAGCGCCATTCTTCGGCCAGCTCGAGCATGTCCGCAGGAATTTCTTCCTCGCGGTAGGTGGTGCCTTTGTCGTCGTCGTTCCAGTAGATAGCCTTCATCTTGATCAGGTCGACCTGACCCTGGAAGTTATCTTCCGAACCGATGGCCAGCTGAATCGGAACCGGGGTGTGACCCAGACGGTTCTTGATCTGACCTACGACGCGCAGGAAGTTTGCACCGGCACGGTCCATCTTGTTCACGTAGACAACACGTGGAACACCGTACTTGTTGGCCTGACGCCATACGGTTTCGGACTGCGGCTCAACGCCGGAGGTACCGCAGAACACAACGACCGCGCCGTCGAGTACGCGCAGCGAACGCTCTACTTCAATGGTGAAGTCAACGTGGCCGGGGGTATCGATGACGTTTACACGGTAGTTGTCGTACTGACCAACCGAACCTTTCCAGAAGGTGGTAACGGCAGCGGAGGTAATGGTGATACCGCGCTCCTGCTCCTGCACCATCCAGTCGGTGGTCGCGGCGCCATCATGCACCTCGCCCATCTTGTGGCTCAGACCTGTGTAGAACAGGATCCGCTCGGTAGTGGTGGTCTTGCCCGCGTCAACGTGAGCACAGATACCAATGTTACGGTAGCGGTTAATTGCTGTAGTACGAGCCATAAAGCCCTCGCAAAATGATTGATGCTTGAATTAGAAGCGGTAGTGCGAGAACGCTTTGTTGGCTTCAGCCATACGGTGAACGTCTTCACGCTTCTTGACTGCAGCACCTTTGCCTTCGGCAGCATCCAGCAGTTCGCCAGCAAGGCGCAGAGCCATCGACTTCTCGCCGCGCTTGCGGGCGTAGTCTACGAGCCAGCGCATTGCCAGAGCATTACGACGGGATGGACGAACTTCAACCGGGACCTGGTAAGTGGCACCGCCGACACGGCGGGACTTTACTTCGACCAGCGGAGCGATGGCGTCGAGAGCTTTCTCGAAGATTTCCAGGGGGTCGCTGTTCTTGCGTGCTTTGACGGTATCCAGGGCACCGTAAACGATGCGCTCGGCTACAGCCTTCTTGCCGCTTTCCATCACGTGGTTCATGAACTTGGCGAGGATTTGGGATCCGTATTTAGGATCGTCCAGAATCTCACGTTTTGCTGCTACACGACGTCTTGGCATGATAAGCCCTCAAACGGTCTTCAGGTTAGCCCGGGACGTGGGTCTTCGACCCCTGCCCGACCTTACTCTTATCGACTCAAAAAAATGGATATGTGCAAACGGCCGATTACTTCGGACGCTTGGTACCGTACTTCGAACGACCCTGGTTACGGCCTTTGACGCCCGAAGTATCCAGAGAGCCGCGAACGGTGTGGTAACGAACACCTGGCAAGTCTTTTACACGGCCGCCACGGATCAGGACGACGCTGTGCTCTTGCAGGTTGTGGCCTTCACCGCCGATGTACGAGGAAACCTCGAAACCGTTGGTCAGGCGCACACGGCATACTTTACGCAGTGCCGAGTTAGGTTTTTTCGGCGTGGTGGTGTACACGCGGGTGCACACGCCACGACGTTGCGGGCAGTTCTGCAGCGCAGGAACGTCGGACTTCTCGACCGAACGCTTACGCGGCTGACGTACCAGCTGGTTGATAGTTGCCATCTACTAGCTCCACTGATTGTCTTGCGACTCTATTGTCTTGCAAGAAAGCCAAAAATTGGCGAGACGGAGCCTCACCAAATTTAAGGGTACAAAAGTCTACGGAGGATCTTGCACCCAGTCAAGACGAGGCCCCGGCCCTCCCCGCCCGGTCATCGGCAACAATTCATGTCACAGATGGCCGTTCGGGGCTTGCCGGGGCCCTGCCCTGTACTTAGTTACCGCTGGAATTCAGCGCTTCGGTCAGTGCGGCTTCCACCTCACTGGCGCTTACACGCAGCGGTTTGTCGGCATCACGGCGACGCTTGCGCTCGCTGTGGTAGGCCAGACCGGTACCGGCCGGGATCAGACGACCCACGACCACGTTCTCTTTCAGGCCGCGCAGGTAATCGCGCTTGCCGGTTACCGCCGCCTCGGTCAGTACGCGGGTAGTTTCCTGGAAGGAAGCCGCGGAGATGAACGATTCGGTCGACAGCGACGCCTTGGTGATGCCCAGCAGCACACGGGTGAACTTCGAGATGAACTTGTCTTCGCCGGCGAGACGCTCGTTCTCGACCAGTACCTGAGTCAGTTCCATCTGGTCGCCCTTGATGAAGCTGGAATCGCCCGACTCGGAGATCTCGACCTTGCGCAGCATCTGACGCAGGATGGTCTCGATGTGCTTGTCGTTGATCTTAACGCCTTGCAGACGGTAGACGTCCTGGATCTCGTTGACGATGTACTTCGCCAGCGCGCTCACACCCAGCAGACGCAAGATGTCGTGCGGATCGCTCGGGCCGTCGGAGATAACTTCGCCGCGGTTTACCTGTTCGCCTTCGAAGACGTTCAGGTGGCGCCACTTCGGAATCAGCTCTTCGTACGGATCGCTACCGTCGGTCGGAGTAATGACCAGACGACGCTTGCCCTTGGTCTCTTTACCGAACGCGATGGTGCCGCTGACTTCAGCCAGGATCGAGGCTTCTTTCGGACGACGCGCTTCGAACAAGTCGGCAACGCGTGGCAGACCACCGGTGATGTCACGGGTCTTCGACGTTTCTTGCGGGATACGCGCGATTACGTCACCAACGCCGATCTGTGCACCGTCAGCTACACCGACAAGGGCGTTGGCCGGCAGGAAGTACTGAGCCGGTACGTCGGTACCTGGCAGGTACAGGTCCTTGCCATTGGCGTCGACCATCTTGATTGCCGGACGGATTTCCTTGCCTGCGGCAGGGCGATCCTTGACGTCCAGAACCTCGATGTTGGTCAGACCGGTCAGTTCGTCGGTCTGGCGCTTGATGGTGATGTTTTCTTCCATGCCCACGAAGGTCACGGTACCTTTCAGCTCGGTAACGATCGGGTGGGTGTGCGGGTCCCACTTGGCGACGATGGCGCCAGCTTCGACCTTGTCACCTTCCTTGACCGAAATCACCGCACCGTAAGGCAGCTTGTAGCGCTCACGCTCACGACCGAATTCGTCGGCAATCGCCAACTCACCGGAACGCGATACGGCAACCAGGTTGCCATCGGCACGCTCGACCTGCTTCAGGTTGTGCAGACGGACCATACCGCCATTCTTCACCTGGACGCTGTCGGCAGCCGAGGTACGGCTTGCAGCACCACCGATGTGGAACGTACGCATGGTCAGCTGGGTACCCGGCTCACCGATCGACTGTGCAGCGATAACGCCGACAGCTTCACCGATGTTCACCTGGTGACCGCGAGCCAGGTCACGACCGTAGCACTTGGCGCAGATGCCGTAACGGGTGTCGCAGTTGATCGGCGAACGCACGATCACTTCATCGATGCTGTTCAGCTCGATGAACTCGACCCACTGCTCGTCAACCAAGGTACCGGCAGGAACGATGACATCCTCGGTGCCTGGCTTGAACACATCACGAGCGATGACACGACCCAGTACGCGCTCACCCAGCGGCTCAACGACGTCGCCGCCTTCGATGTGCGGGGTCATCAGCAGGCCGTTGTCGGTGCCGCAGTCGATCTCGGTCACGACCAGATCCTGGGCAACGTCTACCAGACGGCGAGTCAGGTAACCGGAGTTAGCGGTCTTCAGTGCGGTATCCGCCAGACCTTTACGAGCACCGTGAGTCGAGATGAAGTACTGCAGTACGCTCAAACCTTCACGGAAGTTCGCGGTGATCGGCGTCTCGATGATCGAGCCATCCGGCTTGGCCATCAGACCACGCATACCGGCCAGCTGACGAATCTGGGCTGCGGAACCCCGCGCGCCCGAGTCGGCCATCATGTACATCGAGTTGAAGGACTCTTGATCGACTTCCTTGCCCTCGCGGTCGATGACCTTCTCTTTCGAGAGGTTGGCCATCATCGCCTTGGACACTTCGTCGTTCGCCTTCGACCACAAGTCGATGACCTTGTTGTACTTCTCGCCCTGGGTTACCAGGCCGGAGGCGTACTGGCTCTCGATTTCCTTCACTTCATCAGTGGCATTGCCAATGATGCGGGCTTTTTCATCCGGGATGACGAAGTCGTTCACACCGATGGAAACGCCGGAAATGGTCGAGTAGGCAAAACCGGTGTACATCAGCTGGTCGGCGAAGATAACGGTCTCTTTCAGACCAACCACGCGGTAGCACTGGTTGATCAGCTTGGAGATCGCCTTTTTCTTCATCGGCTGGTTGACGACATCATACGGCAGGCCTGCCGGTACAACCTGGAACAGCAGCGCACGGCCGACGGTGGTGTCGACGATACGGGTGTTCTTGGTGCTGGAGCCATCACGATCGTTCACGGTCTCGTTGATACGGACCTTGATTTTCGCGTGCAGCGCAGCTTCGCCGGCGCGGAATACGCGGTCGACTTCCTGCAGGTCGGCGAATACGCGACCCTCGCCCTTGGCGTTGATGGCTTCACGAGTCATGTAGTACAGACCCAGTACAACGTCCTGCGACGGAACGATGATTGGCTCACCGTTGGCTGGCGACAGAATGTTGTTGGTCGACATCATCAGCGCGCGCGCTTCGAGCTGGGCTTCCAGCGTCAGCGGCACGTGAACGGCCATCTGGTCACCGTCGAAGTCGGCGTTGTACGCGGCGCAGACCAGCGGGTGCAGCTGAATGGCCTTACCTTCGATGAGCACAGGCTCGAACGCCTGGATACCCAGACGGTGGAGGGTCGGTGCACGGTTGAGCAGTACGGGGTGTTCGCGAATCACTTCGGCGAGAACGTCCCACACCTCTGGCAGCTCGCGCTCGACCATCTTCTTGGCAGCTTTGATGGTGGTCGCCAGACCACGCATTTCCAGCTTGCCGAAAATGAACGGCTTGAACAGCTCGAGGGCCATCTTCTTCGGCAGGCCGCACTGGTGCAGACGCAGGGTCGGGCCTACGGTAATTACCGAACGACCGGAGTAGTCAACACGCTTACCGAGCAAGTTCTGACGGAAGCGACCTTGCTTACCTTTGATCATGTCGGCCAGCGACTTCAGCGGACGCTTGTTCGAGCCAGTGATGGCGCGACCGCGACGGCCGTTGTCGAGCAGGGCGTCAACAGCTTCCTGCAGCATGCGCTTTTCGTTGCGCACGATGATGTCCGGCGCCGACAGATCGAGCAGGCGCTTCAGACGGTTGTTACGGTTGATCACCCGACGATACAGGTCGTTCAGGTCGGAGGTCGCGAAGCGGCCACCATCCAGCGGCACCAGCGGACGCAGGTCCGGCGGCAGCACTGGCAGGACAGTCAGGACCATCCACTCAGGCAGGTTGCCCGAGCCCTGGAAAGCTTCCATCAGCTTCAGGCGCTTGGACAGCTTCTTGATCTTGGTTTCCGAGTTGGTCTGCGGAATCTCTTCGCGCAGGCGGCCGATCTCGTGCTCCAGGTCGATAGCGTGCAGCAGCTCACGGACAGCCTCGGCACCCATGCGGGCGTCGAAGTCGTCACCGAACTCTTCCAGCGCTTCGAAATATTGCTCGTCGTTCAGCAACTGGCCCTTCTCGAGGGTAGTCATGCCTGGGTCGATAACGACGTAGCTCTCGAAGTAGAGCACGCGCTCGATATCACGCAGGGTCATGTCCATCAGCAAGCCGATACGGGACGGCAGCGACTTCAGGAACCAGATGTGGGCAACCGGCGAGGCCAGTTCGATGTGCGCCATGCGCTCACGACGAACCTTGGCCAGGGCGACTTCAACGCCGCACTTCTCGCAGATTACACCGCGGTGCTTGAGGCGCTTGTACTTGCCGCACAGGCACTCGTAGTCCTTGACTGGGCCAAAGATCTTGGCGCAGAAAAGGCCGTCACGCTCAGGCTTGAACGTACGGTAGTTGATGGTTTCCGGCTTCTTAACTTCACCGAACGACCACGAACGGATCATTTCAGGCGACGCCAGACCGATGCGGATGGCGTCGAACTCTTCGACTTGACCCTGGTTTTTCAGCAAATTCAGTAGGTCTTTCAAGGCCTTTCCTCCTGGCGGAGCAGGGAGTGGGCATTACCTGCCGCACTCCCCTTCGCGTCACGTGTTATTCGGTTTCCAGATCGATATCGATACCGAGCGAACGGATCTCTTTGATCAACACGTTGAAGGACTCGGGCATGCCCGGCTCCATACGGTGATCGCCATCCACGATGTTCTTGTACATCTTGGTACGGCCGTTCACGTCGTCCGACTTCACTGTGAGCATTTCTTGCAGGGTGTATGCCGCGCCGTATGCTTCCAGCGCCCACACTTCCATCTCCCCGAAACGCTGACCACCGAACTGCGCCTTACCACCCAGCGGCTGCTGGGTAACCAGGCTGTAGGAACCAGTGGAACGCGCGTGCATCTTGTCGTCCACCAAGTGGTTCAGCTTGAGCATGTACATGTAACCAACGGTCACAGGACGCTCGAACTTGTTGCCGGTACGCCCGTCGAACAGCACCATCTGGCCGCTCTCTGGCAGGTCAGCCAGCTTCAGCATGGCCTTGATCTCGCTTTCCTTGGCACCGTCGAAGACCGGCGTAGCCATTGGCACGCCTTTCTTCAGGTTATGCGCCAGGGCGAGGATCTCTTCGTCGGTGAACTCTTCCAGGTTCTCCTGACGACCACCGATCTCGTTGTAGATCTCGGTGAGGAAGCCACGCAGCTCGGCTGCCTTGCGCTGCTCTTCGATCATGCGGTCAATCTTCTCGCCCAGGCCCTTGGCCGCGAGGCCCAGGTGGGTTTCAAGGATCTGACCAACGTTCATACGCGAAGGTACGCCCAGCGGGTTCAGTACGACGTCGACCGGAGTACCGTTGGCATCGTGCGGCATGTCTTCGACCGGCATGATCACCGAGACAACACCCTTGTTACCGTGACGACCGGCCATCTTGTCACCCGGCTGGATGCGACGGCGGATAGCCAGGTAGACCTTGACGATCTTCAGTACGCCCGGTGCCAGGTCATCGCCCTGCTGCAGCTTGCGCTTCTTGTCTTCGAACTTGTCGTCCAGCAGGCGACGGCGATCGACGATGTACTGCTGAGCCTTTTCCAGCTGCTCGTTCAGTGCATCTTCGGCCATACGCAGTTTGAACCACTGGCCGTGCTCCAGACCGTCCAGCACTTCGTCGGAGATCACGGTGCCTTTCTTCAGGCCCGCACCACCGTCGACCACTTGGCCGTTCAGGGCAGAACGCAGACGCTCGAAGGTTGCACCTTCGACGATGCGGAACTCTTCGTTGAGGTCCTTGCGGATCTCGTCCAGCTGCATCTTCTCGATGGACAGGGCGCGGCTGTCGCGCTCGACGCCATCACGGGTGAAGACCTGTACGTCGATGACGGTACCCTTGGTGCCGGTCGGCACGCGCAGGGAGGTGTCCTTAACGTCGCTGGCCTTCTCGCCGAAGATCGCGCGCAGCAGTTTTTCTTCCGGAGTCAGCTGGGTTTCGCCTTTTGGCGTGACCTTGCCGACCAGGATGTCGCCAGCGCCGACCTCAGCACCTACGTAGACGATACCGGCTTCGTCCAGCTTGTTCAGTGCGGCTTCACCCACGTTCGGGATGTCCGCAGTGATTTCCTCTGGGCCAAGCTTGGTGTCACGCGCCACACAGGTCAGTTCCTGAATGTGGATAGTGGTGAAGCGGTCTTCCTGGACCACACGCTCGGACAGGCAGATGGAGTCTTCGAAGTTGAAGCCGTTCCATGCCATGAACGCGATGCGCATGTTCTGACCCAGAGCCAGTTCACCCATGTCGGTGGACGGGCCGTCGGCCATGATGTCGCTACGCTGAACCTTGTCACCTTTGCTCACCAGCGGACGCTGGTTGATGCAGGTGTTCTGGTTCGAACGGGTGTACTTGGTCAGGTTGTAGATATCTACACCAGCTTCACCGGTCTCGACTTCGTCGTCATTGACGCGAACGACGATACGGCTGGCGTCGACCGAATCGATCACACCACCGCGGCGAGCAACCACGCAGACACCGGAGTCACGAGCAACGTTGCGCTCCATGCCGGTACCGACCAGCGGCTTGTCAGCGCGCAGGGTGGGTACAGCCTGACGCTGCATGTTCGAACCCATCAACGCACGGTTGGCGTCGTCGTGCTCGAGGAACGGAATCAACGAGGCAGCAACGGAAACAACCTGCTTCGGCGAAACGTCCATCAGGGTGACGTCTTCCGGCGCCTTGACGGTGAACTCGTTCAGGTGACGAACGGCTACCAGCTCGTCGATCAGTTGCTTCTTCTCGTTCATCGCGGCCGAAGCCTGGGCGATGACGTGATCAGCTTCTTCAATCGCCGACAGGAACACGATGTCGTCGCTGACCACGCCTTCCTTCACCACGCGGTACGGGCTTTCGAGGAAGCCGTACTGGTTGGTGCGGGCATAAGCTGCCAGGGAGTTGATCAGACCGATGTTCGGACCTTCAGGGGTCTCGATCGGGCACACGCGGCCGTAGTGGGTCGGGTGTACGTCACGGACTTCGAAGCCTGCGCGCTCACGGGTCAGACCGCCAGGGCCGAGTGCGGAAACACGGCGCTTGTGGGTGATCTCGGAGAGCGGGTTGTTCTGGTCCATGAACTGCGAGAGCTGGCTGGAACCGAAGAACTCTTTCACCGCCGCCGCAACCGGCTTGGCGTTGATCAGGTCCTGCGGCATCAAGCCTTCGCTTTCGGCCATCGACAGACGTTCCTTGACCGCACGCTCAACGCGCACCAGGCCAACACGGAACTGGTTCTCGGCCATCTCGCCGACGCAACGAACACGACGGTTACCAAGGTGGTCGATGTCATCGACGATGCCTTTGCCGTTACGGATATCGACCAGGGTCTTGAGAACCTCGACGATGTCTTCCTTGCTCAGCACGCCCGAACCTTCGATTTCGGTGCGACCGATACGACGGTTGAACTTCATGCGGCCTACGGCCGAAAGGTCGTAACGCTCGGCGCTGAAGAACAGGTTGTTGAACAGGGTCTCGGCAGCGTCCTTGGTTGGCGGCTCGCCTGGACGCATCATGCGGTAGATCTCGACCAGCGCTTCCAGTTGGTTGCTGGTGGTGTCGATCTTCAGGGTATCCGAGATGAACGGACCGCAGTCGATGTCGTTGGTGTACAGGGTCTCGATGCGGACGACCTGAGCCTTGGCGATCTTGATCAGCAGCTCGGTGGTCAGCTCGGTGTTGCACTCGGCCAGGATTTCACCAGTGGCCGGATGCACGATGGCCTTGGCGGTGGTGCGACCCAGGACATATTCCATTGGAACGTCCAGCTGGCTGACACCGGCCTTCTCGAGCTGGTTGACGTGGCGCGCGGTAATACGGCGGCCCTGCTCGACGATAACCTTGCCAGTCTCGTCATGGATATCCATGACCGCAACTTCACCACGCAGACGCTGAGGTACCAGTTCCAGGCTGAGTTTCTCGCCAGAAATGTGGAACACGTTGGTGGTGTAGAAGGTGTTCAGAACCTCTTCGGTGCTGTAACCCAAAGCGCGCAGCAGTACCGAGGCCGGCAGCTTGCGGCGACGGTCGATACGGACGAACACGCAGTCCTTCGGGTCGAACTCGAAGTCCAGCCAGGAGCCGCGGTACGGAATGATGCGAGCGGAGTACAGCAGCTTGCCGGAGCTGTGCGTCTTGCCACGGTCGTGGTCGAAGAACACACCAGGCGAACGGTGCAGCTGGGAAACGATCACACGCTCGGTACCGTTGATTACGAAGGTACCGTTCTCAGTCATCAGGGGGATTTCACCCATGTAGACTTCTTGCTCTTTGATGTCCTTGATCGCTTTGTTCGACGATTCCTTGTCGAAGATGATCAGGCGCACCTTGACCCGCAGTGGGACCGCGAAGGTCACGCCACGCAGGACACATTCCTTCACATCGAAGGCGGGCTCGCCCAGGCGATAGCCTACGTACTCCAGGGCAGCATTGCCGGAGTAGCTGATGATCGGGAATACCGATTTGAAGGCCGCGTGCAGGCCGACGTCGCGGAAGTGATCCTTGGATGCTCCCGCTTGCAGGAATTCGCGATACGAATCCAGCTGGATGGCCAGTAGGTAAGGCACATCCATAACGTCCGGCAACTTGCTAAAGTCCTTGCGGATACGTTTTTTCTCAGTATATGAGTAAGCCATCAGCGTTCCCCAGCTTGGTCACCTGCTTGTTTGGCTTCTCCCGGCGGGAGCAGCCAGAAAATCGTGCAAACCCCTTGGTTTGCGCCACCCACATGGGTGTCTTGCAGCTTGTTATCGGGGCCGACCTGATCGGCCACCAATAACGGAAAAAGGCCGGTGGCATAAGCCACCAGCCATCAGCCTTTGCTCAACGCTCCGGCTGGCGTCGCAAAGTCGAAATTACTTCAGCTCGACTTTAGCGCCTGCTTCTTCCAGCTTCTTCTTAGCGTCTTCAGCGGCTTCTTTCGAAACGCCTTCAGCTACAACCTGAGGAGCGCCGTCGACTTTCTCTTTGGCTTCTTTCAGGCCCAGACCGGTCAGTTCGCGAACGGCTTTAATGACGTTCACTTTCTTCTCGCCAGCTTCAACCAGAACAACGTTGAACTCGGTCTGCTCTTCAACAACGGCAGCAGCAGCAGCTGGGCCAGCAGCGGCAACAGCAGCGGTAACGCCGAAGGTTTCTTCCATTGCTTTGATCAGCTCAACAACTTCCAGAACGGTTTTCTGGCCGATTGCTTCGATGATTTGCTCGTTAGTCAGGGACATGACTTAAATCCTGTATTGGGGTGACAGCCTACGCAGCCATCAAATTAAACATATGATTTTGAAAGAGGTTACGCGGCCTTAGGCAGCAGCAGCTTCTTTCTGGTCGCGAACGGCCGCCAGAGTACGAGCCAGCTTGCTGGTAGCGCCTTGAATGACGCTCATCAGACGTGCGATAGCTTCGTCACGGGTCGGCAAGGTAGCCAGTACATCGATCTGGTTGGCGGCAATGAAATTGCCAGCAAACGCAGCTGCCTTGATCTCGAACTTGTCCTGACCCTTGGCGAACTCTTTGAACAGACGAGCAGCAGCGCCCGGGTGTTCGTTGGAGAAAGCAATCAGGGTCGGGCCTTTGAACGCGTCGTTGAGGATCGAATACTCGGTGCCTTCAACTGCGCGCTTGAGCAGGGTGTTACGTACGACACGTACGTATACGCCAGCTTCGCGGGCCTCTTTACGGAGTCCGGTCATTGCGCTTACAGTCACACCACGGGCATCGGCCACGACAGCGGACAGAGCGACTTTGGCAGCCTCGTTGACTTCAGCGACGATGGCCTTCTTGTCTTCGAGTTTAATTGCCACGGGTTTACTCCTGGTTTTTACCGTTTCATCTAGCCGAAGCCGGATGTCGTTTTGGTGTCTGATTCGAAGAACGAATCGGGAGCACCATCTGCGTAGGCTTTATGGTTTAAGGCTTGCGCCGCCTACGGTCTTGGATAGCCCCCGCCAGGCAGGGACCCCAATTTTTTGCTGGTGGCGTGACACGTCACGCCACCATTGCCTTACGCGTTCAGCGAGCCCTGATCGATGACCAGACCTGGGCCCATGGTGGTGCTCAGGGTAACGCGCTTGACGTAGATACCTTTCGAGGAAGCTGGCTTGATACGCTTCAGATCAGCGATCAGGGCTTCAACGTTTTCCTTCAGCTTGCCAGCTTCGAAGCCGACCTTGCCAACGGAGGTGTGGATGATACCGTTTTTGTCGGTACGATAGCGAACCTGACCAGCCTTGGCGTTTTTGACAGCCGTGGCGACGTCTGGGGTTACGGTACCGACTTTCGGGTTAGGCATCAGGCCGCGAGGACCCAGAACCTGACCCAGCTGACCGACAACGCGCATTGCATCAGGCGATGCGATGACGACGTCATAGTTCAGGTCGCCGCCTTTCATTTCGGCAGCCAGATCGTCCATACCTACGCGGTCAGCGCCGGCAGCCAGAGCGGCCTCAGCAGCTGGACCCTGGGTGAAGACGGCAACGCGTACAGTCTTGCCAGTGCCGTGCGGCAGCACGGTAGCGCTACGAACGACCTGGTCGGATTTACGCGGGTCAACGCCGAGGTTGACGGCAACGTCGAAGGATTCGCTGAACTTCACGGTGGAGAGTTCGGCCAGCAGCGCAGCTGCGTCTTCGAAGTTGTAAACTTTGCCAGCTTCGATTTTCGAAGCAATAGCCTTTTGGCGCTTGGTCAGCTTAGCCATTACACACCCTCCACGTTCAGGCCCATGCTGCGGGCAGAGCCAGCGATGGTGCGTACAGCAGCGTCCAGGTCAGCAGCAGTCAGATCAGCCTGTTTAGCTTTGGCGATATCTTCCAGCTGAGCACGGGTCACAGTACCGACTTTGACGGTGTTCGGGCGAGCCGAACCACTGGTCAGGCCAGCAGCTTTCTTCAGCAGAACCGAGGCAGGGGTGCTCTTGGTCTCGAAAGTGAAGCTACGGTCGCTGTAGACAGTGATGATCACAGGAGTCGGCAGGCCGGCTTCTTGACCCTGAGTACGGGCGTTGAAGGCCTTGCAGAATTCCATGATGTTCACACCGTGTTGGCCCAGTGCTGGACCAACGGGTGGGCTTGGGTTGGCCTGGCCGGCCTTAACTTGCAGCTTGATGTAAGCCTGAATCTTCTTAGCCATGAGCTACTCCAATATCGGGTACAAACGCCAGATGGCTCCCCGGATGACTTGCGTTTTATCCCAGTGACGACAAAACCCCGCAGCACACAGGGCTGCGGGGTATGGGATGCTTCGTCCGCCTAGACCTTTTCGACCTGGCTGAACTCGAGCTCTACCGGAGTAGAGCGACCGAAAATGAGCACCGCCACCTGGAGGCGACTCTTTTCGTAGTTAACTTCTTCGACACTACCATTGAAGTCAGCGAACGGACCGTCAATGACTCGAACCACTTCACCGGGTTCGAACAATGTCTTCGGCTTAGGCTTGTCACTTCCGTCGGCAACGCGACGCAGGATAGCCTCAGCTTCTTTATCGGTAATCGGCGCAGGCTTGTCTGCGGTCCCACCGATAAAGCCCATCACACGAGGGGTATCCTTGACCAAGTGCCAAGTCCCTTCGTTCATCTCCATCTGGACCAGAACATAGCCAGGGAAGAACTTACGCTCACTCTTGCGCTTCTGGCCGTTACGCATTTCGACGACTTCTTCGGTCGGGACCAGGATCTCGCCGAAACCGTCTTCCATGCCTGCCAGCTTGACGCGCTCGATCAGGGAGCGCATAACATGCTTCTCGTAACCCGAGTAAGCATGCACAACATACCAACGCTTAGCCACGGGACACCTTTAGCCAACGATCAGGGAGACCGCCCAGCCGAGCAGGGAATCAAGACCCCACAGCAGCAGTGCCATAACCAGCACGACAGCCACGACAATCAGCGTGGTCTGGGTGGTTTCCTGGCGGGTCGGCCACACGACTTTACGGATCTCAGTACGAGCTTCCTTCGCCAACGCAAAGAACGACTTACCCTTCGCAGTCTGCAAGGCAACGAAGCCTGCGACGGCAGCCAGGGCGAGAAGCGCCAGTACGCGATACAGGATTGGAGATGCGGAGTAATACTGATTACCCACGACACCAACAACCACCAAAGCCACTACAGCCAGCCACTTGAATAGATCAAAACGCGATTCTTGGGCTTCAGTTTTGGGGGTCATCGAGGAGGATCCTGTAAGAAGAAAGCCAATCACACTGAGGTGAATGGCAGGTCAGGAGGGAATCGAACCCCCAACCTACGGTTTTGGAGACCGTCGCTCTGCCAATTGAGCTACTGACCTGTAACGCTGTATCAGGCCGGCCATTATACCGGCCTGATCAAGTAAATCAACTACTTATTCGATAATTTTTGCTACGACGCCGGCGCCGACGGTACGACCGCCTTCACGGATAGCGAAGCGCAGACCGTCTTCCATTGCGATGGTCTTGATCAGGGTGACTTCCATCTGGATGTTGTCACCTGG
>NZ_JBVJLI010000037.1:0-8533 GCF_055584805.1 Pseudomonas sp. NPDC090752
ACCAGCACCGCAACCGGTGCGCTGTCGCTCAGCATGTGCCGCACGCGCTCGGATGGATACTCCGGGTCGACCGGCACATAGGCCCCGCCCGCTTTGAGGATGGCCAGCAGCCCGACCACCATCGATAGCCCACGTTCGACGCAAATCGCCACCCGATCATCCGGTTTGACGCCCAATCCGATCAGGTGATGCGCCAGGCGGTTGGCTTGCTCATTGAGCGCCAGGTAGCTCAACGCGCCCTCTTCAGCCAGAACCGCGACGGCATCCGGCGTGTGCTCGACCTGTGCTTCGATCAGCCCATGCAAGGTCTGCTCAAGGTCATAACCCACTGCCGTATCATTGAATGCCAGCAGCAGCCGCTTACGTTCATCCGCATCCGGTAGCCCGGTGTGGCCAGGAACGGCCTGGGCACCCTCGGCAAATACCCACAGCAGTTGCTCCAGATATCCCGAATACCGCTCGATGGTCGACCGGTCGAACAACGCAGTGGCATATACGATGCCACCGACAAACCCGTCCAACCCCTCGCCCATGCTCAGACTCAAATCGAACTTGGCGATCCGCGCCTGCCCACCCAGCGGACTCACCGCCAGTTCACCCAACTTAAGTGCCTGCCGATCCGGGCTGCCCTCCCAGTCCAGCGACACTTGGTACACCGGCGTATGGGCCAAGCTGCGCTGCGGCCGCAGGGCTTCGACCACTTGCTCGAAAGGCAGGTCCTGATGCGCCTGGGCCGCCAGGACGGTCGCCTTGACCCGGGCCAGCAGCGTCGCGACATCCGGCGCGCCTGAAGTATCCAGGCGCAAGGCGATGGAGTTGACGAACATGCCGATCAACCCGTGCACCTCGGCCTGACGACGGTTGCTCAGCGGCGAGCCGACCACCACCTCGTCCTGGCCCGACAGGCGCGTCAACAGCACCGCCCAGGCGGCCATGAACAGCATGTAGGGCGTTACCCCATGCGCCCGGCACAGCGCCTTGAGTTCGACACTCAAGCGTGGGTCGAGGTTGATCGCGACACTGCCGCCGGCATGCTGCTGACGCTCAGGCCGTGGCCGGTCCCACGGCAGGCTGATCAGCGCCGGCGCTCCGGCCAAGTTGGCGACCCAGTATTCGGCCTGGCGCTGCAATGTCTCGTTGCAGAGCCATTGGCGCTGCCACAGTGCATAGTCCAGATACTGCACGGGCAATGGTGGCAAGGGGTCAGTGCGATCTTGGCTGAACGCCTCGTACAACGCAGCCAGCTCGCGCACCAGTACGCCCAAGGACCAGCCATCGGCCACCAGATGATGCAGGTTCAATAGCAGTACGTGGGCCTGCGGTGCCAGGCGCAGCAGATGGCCTCGGATCGGCAAGTCTTGAGCCAGATCAAAGGGTCGACCGGCTTCTTGCTCGACCAACGCTTCCAGCGCCTGGTGCTCCAGGCCAGGCACCTCCACCTTGGCCAGGTTGAACACGTCGTTACTCACGACCACCTGCGCTTCGCCATCCTGCTCGACGAAATGGCTGTGCAGGCTCTCATGGCGCTCCACCAGGCGCTGCAACGCCCGTTCCAGCGCAACGGCATCCAGTACGCCCTCAAGCCGCAGGCCGATGGGAATGTGATAAGCCGCGCTGTCCGGCGCCATCCGTGCCAGGAACCACAGCCGTTGCTGGGCGAATGACAATGGCAAGGGGCCCACGCGCACGCTCGGCTGGATGGCCGGCAGTGCCTGGGCGGGATGGCTGGCCAGGCAGGCGGCGACTGCAGCAAGACGATCGTCGTCGAACAGGTCGGCCAACGCCAACTCCAGCCCCAGACGCTGACGGACCTGGGCCAGCATGCGCATGGCCAGCAGCGAGTGACCGCCCAACTCGAAGAAGCGGTCATCGCGCCCGACCCGCTCCACTTGCAGCAACTCGGACCACAGCTGAGCCAGCACCTGCTCCTGATGACCTTGGGGTGCTTCATAGGCGGCTGCAGCGAAATCATCCGGGCCAGGCAACGGCAGTGCCTTGCGCTCGACCTTGCCGTTGTTGCTCAGCGGCATGCGCTGCAGCGCAACGAACGCCGCCGGCACCATGTACTCAGGCAAACGACCGCGCAAGTAGCTGCGCAGATCGCCTGCTTGCAGCGCTTCGTCCAGGCGAGTGAACCAGGCCACCAGGCGCAACGTCCCCTGCTCGCCAGGCACGGCCATGACAATGACCTCGCCGATTCCGGGACACTGCGCCAACTGCTGCTGGATTTCACCCAGTTCGATGCGGAAACCGCGAATTTTCACCTGGTCGTCATTGCGCCCCAGGCACTCCAGCTGGCCATCGGCCTGCCAGCGCACCAGGTCGCCGGTGCGGTACAGCTTGGCACCTGGCTGCGTGCTGAACGGGTCGTCGACGAAGCGTTCGGCAGTCAGCTCGGGGCGATTGAGATAACCCAGCGCCACGCCATCACCGCCGATGTACAGTTCACCCACCGCGCCCCGAGGCACCAATTGCCGGTGGGCATCGAGTACATAGGCCCGGGTATTGCCGATGGGCTGGCCGATCGGCACGTGGCTGGCGTTGGCCGGCAGCTCGCGTGCTTCGAAGGTCACGGCGAAGGTGGTGGTTTCAGTGGGCCCGTAGCCATTGATCAGCCGCAGGGCTGGCGCCCGTTCCAGCATGGCGCGGAACGCTGCTGGTTCAGCGCGCTCGCCGCCGCTGATGAGTAGGCGCAGCCCCGCCAGCGCCTCGGGCAATAGTTGCACATACTGGTTGAACAGCGCTGTGGTCAGGAACAGCACGCTGATGCCGTGCTCCCCCAACTCGGCGGCGAAGCGCTGGGGATCGACCAACGTCGCATGGTCGATGACCCGCACCTGGCCGCCGTTGAGCAACGCGCCCCAGACCTCAAAGGTACTGGCATCGAATGCCGGGTTGGAAGCGAAGGCCATACGGTCGTGCGCGTTGAAGTCGGCGTATCCGTTGGCCAGCACCAGGCGTGAGATGCCTCGATGTGACACGCACACCCCCTTGGGCATGCCGGTGGTACCCGAGGTGTACATCACGTAGGCGCTGCTGCCTGCATCTTGGCTCAGACCGGGGTTGTGGCTGGGCCGGCCATCAAGCAACTGCTGATCGAGGTCGATGCGCCGCACCGGGAAGTCCGCGGCAGTATCGGCCAGCGTCAGCACCGCCGCGGCCTGGCAATCATCGACCATGAACGCCTGGCGCTCGACAGGCGCATGGATGTCGAGGGGTACGTACACCGCCGCGCACTTGAGCACCGCCAGTTGCGCCACCAGTAACGGGAGAGATCGTGGCAACAGGATCGCCACGCAGGCACCCGGTACCACGCCCTCATCAATCAGGTAATGGGCCAGGTGGTTGGCGCGCGTGTTGAGTTCGCCATAGCTCAGCGTCTGCTGGCCGTGCACCGCCGCCAGCGCCAGGGGGTGGCGTGCGACGCGCTGCTCGAACAGGCGCTGCACGGGCTGCTCACGGGGGTAGTCGCGGCGGGTCGCGTTGTACGCATGTAGCAGCATGTGGCGCTCTTGTTCGTCGATCAGGTCAACTTGCGCAAGGCTGGCCTGGTCGTTGTCGACCATCCCCCACAACAGGGTTTCGAAATAACCGAGGTAGCGGCGCACGGTGCTTTCATCGAACAGCGCCGTGGCGTAATCAAGGCTGCCGGCCAATGCATCGCCTTGCTCGCCCAGGTTGAGCGTGAGGTCGAACTTGGCCACCTGGCCGGCAAGCGGCACGGCTTCGAGATGTAGCCCTTCAAGCTGCAGGGCCGGACCGTGGGTGGCCTGCCAGTTCAGGGTCGTCTGGAACAACGGTGTGTGCGCCAGGCTGCGCAGCGGACGGACGATCTCGACCACCTGCTCAAATGGCAGGTCCTGATGGGCCTGGGCCTCCAACACCTGTGCCTTGACCTGTTCGAGCAACGCCTGAGCATTCGGCGCAGATTGCGTGTCGATTCGGATGGCCAGGGTATTGACGAACAACCCGACCAGCGCCTCGAGTTCGGCGCGACTGCGGCCGGCCACCGGGCAGCCGATGACCACGTCGGCTTGCCCGCTAAGCCGCCCCAGCAGCACCGCCCACGCACCGAGCACGGTCATGTACAGCGTGACCCCGTGGCGCTGGGCCAGAGTTCGCAGGCCGGCGGTCAGGCGCGGCTCCAGTTGCAGGGGCAGGCTTGCCCCGGCGAAGTCCTGGCGTTCGGCGCGCGGCCGGTCGCTGGGTAGCTTGAGCACGCTCGGCGCGCCGTCCAGCGCTTGACGCCAGTAGTCGGCCTGGCGCTGTAACTGCTCACCGGCCAGCCAGCGGCGCTGCCACACAGCGTAATCGCCGTACTGGAGCGCCAATGACGGCAGTGGATCTTCAAGGCCTTGGCGCAGGGCCGGGTACAACGTGCTCAGTTCCTGGGTCAGTACACCAAGTGACCAACCGTCGGCAACGATGTGATGCACCGTGAGCGCCAGCACATGATGCTCAGCGCCCACACGCAGCAATCGCACGCGCAGCAGTGGCCCGTGGGCCAGGTCAAACGGTGCGCGGGCTTCTTCACGCAGACTTGCGGGCAGCCGTTCGGGGCTCGAATCCTCGCGCTGGAACCAGTCGCCTCCGACGGTGGCGGCGATGATCACCTCAGCACTGTCCTCACGTGGCACGAAGCGGCTGCGCAGGGTTTCATGGCGCTCGACAATGCGTAGCATTGCACACTCCAGCGCATCGGCATCCAGCGGCCCGCGCAAGCCCAGGGCCAGTGGGACGTTGTAGGCTTGGTTGCCGCCCTCCATCTGCGCCAGAAACCACAACCGCTGCTGGGCGAACGACATCGGCAATGGCTGCTCGCGTGGCACCGGCAGGATCGCCGGCAGTTCGCTGCGCCCCGCATTGGCCAGCACCGCCGCCACCGCAGCCAGCTCGGCATTGGCGAACAGAGCGGCCAGCGTCAGCTCCACGCCCAGGCGCAGGCGCACCTGGGAAACCATACGCATGGCCAGCAAGGAATGGCCACCCAACGTGAAGAAGTGATCGCTTCGGCCAACCCGTTCGACGTGTAGTAGCTCGCCCCAGATCTGTGCCAGGGCGATTTCAAGCTCACCCTCAGGGGCCTCGTAACCTGGGTCGAACAACGCAGACCGTTCGGGTTTGGGCAGTGCTCGGCGGTCGAGCTTGCCGTTGGCGGTCAGGGGTAAGGCCGGTAATTCTACGAAGGCGACCGGCACCATATACGCCGGAAGGTGTGCGTGCAGCTGTGCGCGCAGGCTTTCCGGCGTTGCGGCTTCTACATCGGGCTGTGGCGTGAAGTACGCCACCAAACGCGCCTGGCCAGGCTCGTCCTCACGGGCCAGCACCACGGCTTCATTGATACCCGGCAGTGTGACGAGGCGATTTTCGATCTCCCCCAGTTCAATGCGCACGCCACGGATTTTCACCTGGTCGTCGTTGCGACCCAGATAATCCAGGGTTCCGTCAGGTAACCAGCGCACCAGATCGCCAGTGCGGTACATGCGGGCGTCTCTGTTCGTCGCGAACGGATCGTCGAGGAAGCGTTCAGCCGTCAGTTCAGGACGGTTCAGGTAGCCACGGGCGACCCCTGCGCCGCCAATGTACAGCTCGCCCGGCACACCCAGCGCCGAGGGCTGAAGCTGCTCATCGAGCACATACAGGCGCGCGTTGTCCACCGGCTGGCCGATGTGCAGCACCCCACCCGCCTCGACCCTGCCGGAACTGGCCACCACGGTGGTTTCGGTCGGGCCATAGTTGTTGATGACGGCAAAGCGCTGGGTGCGGTTGAACTGGCGCAGGCGGTCGCCACCGATCAGCAGGGTGCGCAGGGTCGGGTGTTCGATTTGATGGCTGAAGGCATATTCGGCCACCGGCGTGGGCAAAAAACTCACATCCAGTGGCTGTGCGCGCCACCAGGCCAGCATCGCGTCGAGGTCGTCATTGCTCTCGCTGGCCGGGGCCAGGTGCAGCGTGGCGCCGGCGCACAGGGCAGGCCAGACTTCCCAGGCCATGGCATCGAAGCCAAAGCCGGCCAGGCATGAGGTGTGGCGGCCATGGCACAGGTCGAAAGCGCGGCAGTGCCAGTCGACCAGGTTGTTGACACTCTGGTGCTCGACCATCACGCCCTTGGGCTGGCCGGTCGAGCCGGAGGTGTAGATCACATAGGCCAGGTGGCGGGGGGCGAGGTCGGGCAAAGCCGGGTTGTCATTGCGTACAGGCCATTCAGGCTGGTCGAGCAGCAGGACAGGCACCTGCATGGACCCCAGGCGCGCACTCAGGGCCTGCTGGGTCAGTACCGCCACTGGCGCGCTATCACGCAGCAGGTAGTGCAGCCGTTCATCCGGGTGGGCCGGGTCAACCGGCACATAGCCGGCACCGGCCTTGAGCACGGCCAGTAAACCGACCAGCGTCGCAAGGCCACGCCGCGCGACGACTGCAACGCGGTCGTCAACGCCTACGCCAAGGTCGATCAAGTGATGGGCCAGCGCATTGGCCCGGTGGTTCAGCTCGGCGTAGGTCAGGGATTCGCCCGCAGAGGTAGCGGCGATAGCGTGTGGATGTACGTCGGCCTGCCGCTCGATGCGCTGATGCAGTGTCAAGCGGGTTTCAGTGGAGGCCGAGTAGTCATTGAAGCCTTCGAGCAGTTCCTCACGCTCGCTGGCTGGCAGCATGTCGAGTGCCAGCACCTGTGCTTGTGGCACTTGTAGCAGGCTTTCCAGGGTTTGCTGCAGATAGGCGCAGACGCGTTGCGCCGGGACTTGCGCGCTGGCCAACAAAGTCAGGCGGAATGTTTCGCCCAGGTCATCGACGCTGAGCGTCAGCGGGTAATTGGTGGTCTCGGCCGACTCGACGATGTCGATACCGGCCAACGCCGCACGGCGCGGCGCGTCAGCATCGATCACGCTATGCCGGTAATTGAGCAGCGCATTGAACAACGGTGCCGGGGCCGCCACGCCGCTGCAGCGTTGGGCCAGTGCCAGCGGTGCATGTTCGTGGCGCATCAGGGCGCTCAGACGCTGGTGGGTGGCGCGGATTGCGGTCGGCAAGTCGACCCCGTGCAAGTCTACCCGCAGCGGCAAGGTGTTGATGAAGATGCCCAGCGCCCGGTCGGTGGCTTCGGCGCCTTGCAGGCGGCCCATCAGCACCGTGCCGAACACCACCTCGGTGCGCCCGGTCAGGCCGCCCAGCACCCGCCCCCAGGCCAGGTGAAACAGGCTGGCGACACTGACGCCCTGCCCGCGCGCGCAAGCCCGCAGGCGCTGGCACAGGTCCAGTGGCAAGTCGAGTGCGTGTTCGTTGTGCACGGCACCATCGCCCTGAACATCCTGGATGCCATAGGCCAGGGTCGGCTCATCGATGTCGCCGAGCATCTCGCGGAAAAACCCTTCGTGCTGCGCTTCGCTGATTCCCAGCACCGCTTGCGCGACGTAATTACGGAACGGCACAGGGGTACCCAGGCGCTGCTGCTCCCCGGTCAGGAATGCGATCAGCTCATGGCGGACCACGTCCAGGGCACTGTGGTCCATGGCGATATGGTGGAACTGCAAAGTCGCGCTCAGCTTGCCATCGGCCTGCACTGGCGATCGCAGCAAGCGGATCAGGGGGGCCTGGCTCAGATCGACCCAGGCACGCTTCGGATCATCCTCGGGCAGTTCCAACAATTGCAGCTCGGCCTGGCGCCAAACCACTTGCACCGGGGTTTCCAAGCCTTGCCAGTGCACCGAGGTGCGCAGGATGTCGTGACGGGCGACCACGCCGCGCAGGGCATCGGCAAATGCCTGCAGCCGCGCCTCGCTGGCGAACACGAAACGCGCCTGCATCACGTAGGGGTCGTGGTCGGTGGCACTGGCGTGATGGAACAACATGCCCTGCTGCAACGGTGCAAGCGGGTAAATGTCCTGCACGTTGGCAGCGCCACCTGGGATGCAGGCGACGATACGGTCGATACTGTCCTGGTCGAGGTCGATCAGGTTGAGCAGTTGCGGGGTGATCCGTATGCAGCCCGGCTCGATCAGGTTGCCCGGCACTTGCACCGCCCCCTGCTTCACGGCCACATACTCGCCGCGCTCGATCATCTCCACCAGCGCGGGTTTGTGCTCGCGCAGACGTGCCACCAAAGCGGCGTCAGTCAGGGCCTTGCGGTTGCCCTGGACCACCAGTTGGCCGTCCTTGAGTGCCAGCTGCACGTTGTTGGCCGTCAGTGTTGCCAGTAATTGATTGATGCTCACAGGACGATCTCCATACTGTCTGTGATGGCTGCATAGCCGGCGAGGGTCGGTTGCTCGAACAGGGCGCGCACGTCGGCTTCCAGGCCTTGCTCGCGCAAGCGCGAAGTGAGGGTCACCGCCAGCAGCGAATGGCCGCCCAACTCGAAGAAGTTGTCGTGGCGGCTTACCCGCTCCACGCCCAGCAGTTCGGCCCACAGGGTGGCCAGCAGGGTTTCGGTTTCGCCTTCGGGGGCCTCGAACGGGCGGTCCTGAATGGCGTCCGGCTCCGGCAGGGCCTTGCGGTCGAGCTTGCCGTTGGGGCTCAAAGGCAGCGCTTCGAGGTG
>NZ_JBVJLI010000038.1:0-3248 GCF_055584805.1 Pseudomonas sp. NPDC090752
CACCATCCGGATGGCACGGCAGAATCCTTTACCTACAACAGCCTCGGCCAGGTACTGACCCACACCGACGGCAAAGGCCAGACCACGCGCTTGCAGCGCACCTCGCGTGGCTTGCCCAGCAGCCGCCAGGATGCCAAAGGGCAGTGGATTCGTTACGAGTACGACAAGGCGATTCGCCTGACCGCGTTGGTCAACGAAAACAGCGCGGCATACCGCTTTGCCTATGACGCTTCGGACCGCCTGAGTGAAGAAGTGCGGGTCGATAATCTGACCCGGCGCTTCAGTTATGACGCTGGTGGCAATCTTGTTCGCCTGGATGAAATCGGCTATGGCGAAAGCGGCGAGCGCCCTGAGCGCAACACACTGTTCGAGCGTGATGCCATTGGCCGCTTGCTGGCCAAGGTCAACCGCGATGCGCGCCAGGATTTTGAATACGACGACGCTGATCGGCTGCTGAGCATTCAGCGCCTACCGACCAGTGTCGGCAAGCAACTGGGCATCACGGATGAGAAGCTGAGTTACCGCTACGACCTGCTGGGACGATTGACGCAGGAACTCACGCCCCAAGGTGCACTGGATTATGAATACGACCCGCTCAGCAACCTGACCACACTGACCCTGCCGGACGGGCGCCAGGTCAATCATCTGTATTACGGCAGCGGTCACCTGCACCAGCTGAACCTGGACGGCCAGGTGATCAGCGACATGGAGCGCGATGACCTGCACCGCGAGGTGTACCGCACGCAGGGCAAGCTGACCAGTTGCTTTGGTTACGACGCGATGGGGCGCAAGGCGTGGCAGTTTGCGTCCACGCTGCCCGCCGACAAACTGTCGCAGGTGCACAACACCGGCATCAATACGTCGTTGCTGGTGGAGCATGCGTACAACCCGATACACCGGCGCTACCAGTACGACCCGGCCGGGGAGTTGGTCCGCACGCTGGACAAGCTGCGTGGTGAGATCAAGTACGAGTACGAAGCCAACGGCCAGTTGCACAGCCGTGATACTGGCTCACTGGTTGGCAGCGAAGAATTCCGTTACGACGCGGCGGCCAACCGCTTGGACTTCAATGCCCGGCAGCTTGAGAAGGTCAAAGACAACCGCATCAAGCGTTGGCGGGATCAGGAGTACCGTTATGACCCTTGGGGCAACCTGATCGAGAAGCGCTCGGGGCATAGCAAGCTGCAGAGTTTTAGTTATGACTGCGAGAACCGTCTGGTCCGCGCTGAGACGCTGGTCAATGGCAAGCTGGAAAGCACAGGTTCGTATCGCTATGACAGCCTAGGGCGGCGGGTAGCCAAGCAGTCGGAAATCAACGGCATTACGGAGCAGAAGCGCTTCCTCTGGCAAGGGCTGAGGATGCTGCGTGAGGAGACCCCGGGGCAGAGCATTTTGTACTTGTATGAGCCAGGTAGCTATGCACCGCTGGCGCGGGTCAATCAGGTGGAAGGGGACGAGCAGAAGGTCTACTACTTCCATACCGATCAAATTGGTACGCCGTTGGAGCTGACCGACAGCGAAGGTGAGATCGTTTGGCAGGCGACGTATCGTTCGTGGGGCTCTATTGAGCATCTGGCTGTCAATGAGGTTGAGCAGAATCTGCGCTTCCAAGGGCAGTACATCGATGCAGAATCCGGATTGCATTACAACACATTCCGCTTCTACGACGCTGAAATCGGGCGTTTTTTATCGCAGGATCCAATAGGGTTAGCAGGCGGGATTAATATCTATTCGTACGCTGCAAACCCTATTCTCAGCATTGACCCGCTGGGGTGGTGCTCCACCAAGCTTGGGCAAAACATGGGGCATAGGACGGGAGATGGGATGGCTAACCATCATCTGATCCCTGAGCAACTCATGAATAAGCCTATTTTTAGCTCCATGTTTAAAAGGTTAAAAGGGATTGGGTTTGATGGCGATGGGGCGTCAAATGGTATTTTCTTACCAGATAAGAAAAATGTCCAGTTTATCGATTTGCCAGGGCACTGGACGAATCATGATGTCTACACCGCTGCTGTTGGTAAAAAATTACTTGAGCTCAATAAGATGGCGCCACAGTTGAGTGACACTCAGTTGGTTTTGGGTGTTAAAAATATTCAAGATTGGGCGAGGTCAGGGCTTCAGAACGGCTTGTTCAAGACCGACCCATCTACTTTCAGATTGCTGTGAGTTTTTTATGAAAGATTATTATGTGCTAAGTGCTGCGGAAAGCGATGATGTACCCTTGTTTTTTGATGAAGTATGGGTTCCGGAATTGCCGGAGTTCAATCAAGTGGTTGCAAATCCTGATGTGTCAGCCTTTTCAGACTTTTATGAAATGAAAGCTGATTTGAATGAGCTCAATGTCGATGTGATATTTGAGCAATATCTCGCGTCATCGGAATTTATTCGAATGTGCGAAGATTTTCATTGTGGGTTTGTTAGCATTCCTGTGATGGTTTCGCTTCGCGGCTCTACTAAGCTAAAGAAAGATTATAGGTTTTTCTGCGTTTTAAGTAGGTGTTCACTACTAGATGTTAATCGATCTACCTTTGCCTTGATGGATGACCGGCTTTTGCGCCCTGAAAGTGAGCGCGAAAATATGTTTCCATTATATGCTCGAATCGATAAATTTTCCCCGCGATCAGATGTAGAGTATGATTTGTTTTATTGTGAAGAATTGAAACAAATGGTCTGTTCATCTGGATTTAGAGAAGCTTACTTAAAAAATAAGTTTGTTGGGCTGTATTTTGAAAAAATTGATGAAAGATTTGTATATGCTCCATGGGGGTGATCTCGCAAGCTGGGCGGTAAGGATGAAAGGCTTAGTTGCATCTACAGCTATCTGATCATTTCTTGGGCCCGATTTTTCGATCTAATAATTGTGCTGTATATTGACCACTCTTAGCAGTACTGAGCGCTCTTTAATAAGTTAGCAGTGGATAAGGGGGCATTTATGCTCCCTTATGCACATTTACAGTCTGGCAAAGCATTTACAACCCAAACGAAAAAATCCATCTGGTCCGCACCGTAGGCGGCCACTACCTCCTGCAAAGACTGGACAATGTGTTTTTCTATTTCGGTGAAGTAACGGACGACAACACCGCCGTCCCGCTGTACCGCCTGGAAAACGCGCTGGGTCACTATCTACAGTTCACCCGGGATGCCAAACAGCATCTGGTCCGCACCGTAGGCGGTCACTACCTGCTGCAGACCTTGGACAACGTGTTCTTCGACTTCGGTGAAGTGCCGGACGACAACACCGCCGT
>NZ_JBVJLI010000039.1:0-2959 GCF_055584805.1 Pseudomonas sp. NPDC090752
TGGTAGTGTGGGGTTTCCCCATGTGAGAGTAGGTCATCGTCAAGATTCATTTCGCAAAACCCCTATCTGCGCGAGCAGGTAGGGGTTTTGTCTTTGCTGGCGAAAAAACGCCATGTCCGTGACTTTTCGTGCGGCCCTTTTCCTATGCAAGCCCATTACCCATAGCTATCATGCCAGCCTTATTCCAAGTCGAGACTGGCATGCTGAAGTTGTTGAATCTCCTCAAGGATGGCCGGTTCCATTCCGGAGAAACCTTGGGGGCAGCCCTTGGGGTGAGTCGCAGCGCTGTTTGGAAGCAGCTGCAGCACCTGGAAAGTGAGCTGAACCTCACCATTCACAAAGTCCGTGGACGTGGCTACCAACTAGCGGCGCCTCTCGCGCTGCTCGAAGCGAAGGCGATCGCCGACTTTGCAGAGGGTGACCAGTGGCCTGTGTTCATCCACGAAACCATCGATTCGACCAATGCTGAAGGGCTTCGGCTTGCCGGCCAGGGCCAGGCTGCTCCATTTCTGGTCATTGCCGAGCGCCAAAGTGCTGGGCGTGGCCGTCGCGGCCGCCAATGGGTAAGCCCTTTTGCGGAAAACCTCTATTACAGTCTGGTACTGCGTGTCGAAGGTGGCATGCGTCAGCTGGAAGGCTTGAGCCTGGTGGTGGGCTTGGCTGTCATGCGCACGCTGCAAGCCTTTGGTGTTAAGGATGTGGGGTTGAAGTGGCCCAACGATGTGCTTGTGCGAGGGCAGAAGATCACTGGCATTCTGCTGGAGCTGGTGGGTGATCCTGCGGATGTCTGTCATGTCGTCCTTGGAATCGGCATCAACGTGAACATGCAGTCTAACGACGAGGTCGATCAGCAATGGACCTCGATGCGGCGTGAAGTAGGCGCGACAATTGATCGTAATCGCTTGGTGGCCATGCTCAGTCAGCATCTGCAGCACGAGTTGGCGCGTCACCGTCGCTATGGTTTTGCCGCATTCCAGGAGGAGTGGGAGCAGGCTCATCTATGGCAAGGGCGTAATGTGTCGCTTATTGCTGGCAGTACCCGTATCGATGGGGTAGTGCTAGGAGTGGACGGGCAGGGCGGGTTGCGCCTTGAGGTCGACGGTGTAGAAAAGAGCTTCAGTGGTGGTGAGCTCAGTTTGAGGTTGCGTGATGATTCTTGAGCTCGATTGCGGTAACAGCTTCATTAAATGGCGTGTCATTCATGCTGCCGACGCGACGATCGTGGGCGGCGGTATTGTCGACTCGGATCAGGCGCTGGTGGCTGAAGTCAGTGCCCTCACGTCATTGCGCTTGTCGGGTTGCCGAATCGTCAGCGTGCGCAGTGAAGAAGAAACCGCTGCGCTCTGTGGATTGATCGCCCAGGCGTTCTGCGTCGTCGCGCGAGTCGCTGAGCCCGCCCAGCAAATGGCCGGTGTGCGTAACGGTTATGAAGATTTCCAGCGCTTGGGCATGGACCGTTGGCTGGCAGCATTGGGTGCGTTCCATCTGGCTGGAGGGGCTTGCCTTGTGATTGATCTGGGTACTGCCGCGAAAGCCGATTTTATTGCCGCAGATGGCGAGCACCTGGGAGGTTACATCTGTCCAGGTATGCCGCTGATGCGCAGCCAGCTGCGGACGCATACCCGGCGGATCCGTTACGACGACGCTTCGGCAGAGCGTGCGCTGTATAGCCTCGCCCCAGGGCGTTCGACTGTCGAGGCCGTCGAGCGCGGGTGCGTGCTGATGTTGCAGGGATTTGCACGCACTCAGGTCGAGCAAGCGCGTGCGTTGTGGGGTGAAAGCTTTACCGTGTTTCTTACCGGTGGCGATGCACCGTTGGTGCGTGAAGCTGCACCACAGGCGCGTGTAGTGCCTGATCTGGTATTCGTCGGCCTGGCAATGGCCTGCCCATTGGACTGAGGTGCGTATGCGTTGGTTGTTTCTGCTGTTACTGGTTCTCAACGTCTTCTACTACGTGTGGCACCAGCAGGAAGCCCCGCTCAAAGCCAAGGATGTCGCCCCGCTGTCTTTGTATAAAGGCAATCAACAAGAGATTCGCCTGTTGCGCGAAACAGGCGTCTCTGCGCCGGCTCGGCGCCGTGAGGAATGCTTGGTCGTAGGTGGCCTGGCAGGTAAAGAGCAGCTTGATGCCCTGCGTCAGCGCCTGCTCAGCCTTGATATCAACGCCCTACCGGTATCCGGCCAATTGCCGGGGGCGGATGGACTCTGGCTTAAAGTAGCGCCTGAAAGCGAGCGTTTGCTGGACCAAACCGTACTCGACTCTCTTTCCAACGATTTCAAAGACTTAAAACATAAAATTATTTTCTGCCAGGGTATTGCAACTGGCGAATAGCTTGATAGAATGGCGCCCGCTTCACAGGGAACACCACTCAGGTGGTAGAACTGGAGGCAGTGTCAAAGCAGCTAAGTTTCAGATTTGATTGAAAAAATTTGAAAAAACGCTTGACACTAGGACGGCAGACAAATAGAATGCCGGCCACATCTGGAGGGATTCCCGAGCGGTCAAAGGGGACGGACTGTAAATCCGTTGCGAGAGCTTCGAAGGTTCGAATCCTTCTCCCTCCACCAGTTTTAGCGAGAGCCGCAAGCTCCGCGGGTATAGTTTAGTGGTAGAACCTCAGCCTTCCAAGCTGATGATGCGGGTTCGATTCCCGCTACCCGCTCCAAGTTTGCAGGATTTTGCGCAAAGTGTTTCGCTCTTGTAGCTCAGTTGGTAGAGCACACCCTTGGTAAGGGTGAGGTCAGCGGTTCAAATCCGCTCAAGAGCTCCATATAAACAAGGCAGATATGAAAATATCTGCCTTTGTTTTATCAGCGTAATGCTATTTCTTCTGCGGAGGATTGTATCGATGGCTAAGGAAAAGTTTGATCGTTCCCTTCCCCACGTTAACGTCGGCACTATCGGCCACGTTGACCACGGTAAGACCACTCTGACCGCAGCTCTGACTCGCGTCTGCTC
>NZ_JBVJLI010000040.1:0-2148 GCF_055584805.1 Pseudomonas sp. NPDC090752
CGTAACCTGGGCGCAGGGCACGCAAGGTGTAGGACGAGTGCTGCAGCGGGGAGAAGCCTTGTTCCAGGTCGAAGCCCGAGTCGGCGTAGCGGCAGTCCGGCGCATCGGCCAGGCGCGGCACGATGGCATAGCGAATCGGCAGGATGGGCACGCGGGCACTGCAGGCAGGGATGGAGGTGGCGCGGCTCACGGAGGCGTCAGTCATGGGAAGGTTCCTTGCTGTCGATCAGCGCTTGGTGTTCGTGCGCATCGATTGGCCTTTGCGCTTTAGGGGGGGAGCGGGCGCTTCCTCGAAAGCTTCTGGAGGCGGAGGTGCAGGGCGAACATTGAACAGGCGGCAGATGGCGTACCAGACGATGGCGACGGTGAGGTTGTAGGGGAACAGCACAGCCCAGACCGGCAAAAGCCAGTTTTTCTTGCCCTGCATTTCACCGGGTTCGCCGGTTCGCCACGGGGCGTAGTGCTGCCAGGCCTGTGCTGGGGTCAGGCAGATTTCGTGGAGGGGGCGGTAGAGCCAGTTGGGCTCGCCTGGGGGTGGTAGCTTGTCCGGACCGTGGTCCATGAAGTGGCGGAGGTATTCCCAGACTTCGGCGACGTACTGAATATCGGGCTCGGTGGGTTCGTTGCTGTCGATCCAGAGGCAATCTTTTTGGTGGAGGGTGCCGTCTTCCCGGCGGGGGGCGAGTGCGAGTGCGTAGCTAGTGCTGAACGATGCACCACCGAACTCTCTGCGTCTAAGTAAGCCGCCAGCAATGTTGTTCCACTGGAAAAGAAAATGTTTGCTGTCACGCTTGTAGTGAATTTGTTTGGTTGCTCTGTTTAGGTAGATGTTTGATAAATTTCTTATAAAATATATTCTATAGGCTATGAAGGGGGTGAAGATAAATGGTGCTAAAGCGTACATTAATAGTAGTTCGACATCCCTGTTGAGGGTCTGCTGCAAGTCCGATGTGGATATGTCTCCATAAATGAGGAGCGACAGTGTGATTGTCATTGCTGTGTACAGTTTTCCCATGAAGACAGAATCGGCCACCCAGGGATTGCGCATGCTGATTACATGATTTGATATATCATATATTTGATGCGATGCCTTAGGCTTTATATTGGTCTCGTTGGATGGATTGAATAGCCACAATATTGACATTGTTCACGCCTCAAGCTTGAAGTGGGCGACGGACTCAATGCTCTCCTGAAGACCGGTATTGGGTTGGTAAGCGACCACTAGAGTCGCTTCGGTTAACTGAATAATATTGCTTTCGATGTGTATAACCAATCCTGCATCGGTCATGTAGCTGCGTGGCGAGAGTTGGTGTATCGACTTTTCATTGCTTCGATAAAGTAAAGTGGCCGACCATACGCTCTGACCAATAATGAATTCCCGTAAAAGAATAGTGAATGCCGCAATGGGTGGTCGCGAGGGAACAGTATTATGTACAATAGTAGTCCAGTTAGGCACCAACCAGGCGTCGTTGGTTTTCCATTGACTACCGAGATCTCTGATGCCAAGTGATAATGCCTGCTCGTTCGATAGCATGACAGGCGAGTAGAATTCAGTATGCCAGGCTTCAATCTCTTCTCTCGCACTTTTGTAAACAGGCAAGTAGCCTTCAAAATCTAGACTGATTTCAGTGCGTATCTCGCCGTCATTGACACGGTTTCCGAATACGCTTCTAGCAGCCCACAGATCTATTGGGCGGTGTATTCGGTCGTGGGCTTTTGAATGAAGGTAAACTCCGCTGACGATAAAAGCTACGCCTACGAAAACGATTGCTGCTCTACTCAGTCCGGCGGGTGATATGACTTTCGCGACACCGCCAAGGGCGAGGCTTCCTTCTAGGGCAAGGACAGATCCGATTAGAATGGTGTAGCCTCCTCGAATCGTGTACTTTGCAGCTGTAATATCGCCAAATTGTTCTTGTCTTTTTGATTTTTTGAGATCTGAATAGAAACTTAACATTATTGCAGGGTAGCCTGATAGCCGCGCAAATAAATTGCTACTTAGGAACTTTATAAAGCCATTCCCAAACGCCATCCCAGGCGCCGTTGAACTCAATCGCAACATCACCGCCTTCTGCGTAGCCCGCACCCCCACCAACGTCGCCGCCGAGGCCCCAATCACGCCAAATATCGAGGCCGCAAATCCTGCCG
>NZ_JBVJLI010000041.1:0-1770 GCF_055584805.1 Pseudomonas sp. NPDC090752
CAAAAGTGGTGAACTGGTGATCATGGGTGACTGGTCTACACCTTCCTGCACCAGCCAGGAGGCGTTTTTGATGTCGAAGGCTGCGGTTGCGCATACTGGCCTGATGCTTAGTGGGCAAGGGGCTGATGAGTTTTTTCTGGAGAATTTCGAGCTGCTAAAAAGCTTACTTACGCATGCATCCACGGGAGCAGGTGTCGCCAGTGACGCATGGAGTAGACACCTGAAGGGAATAGAGATGAAATTGCTAGAGATTGAGATATTGCACAAGCAGTACCTCGGCTCTGGTACACACCAAGCGCGCGAACAATTCTATGTGAACCGCGCAATCATGTTTAAAAAACTCGACGAGCAGCTCGCCAAACTGTCAGCGCTCGGCTCAGGCCTCCGAAACAAAGGCCCTATAAAAAAACTGCTCGGCATTTCTACTAAAAGCTATCTACATACGAATGAGATTGCAGGTTATGCGGATAAAGTTTCCGGGGTCGCCAAGGCTGCCAAACTGATCAAGAGAGGTAGCTATATAGGCATCGCACTTGGAATAGGGGCTACCGAATTGGAGATTCAAAAGGCTTGCATGCTCGGGCGAGAAGAAGAATGCATCAAAGCGAAAATCGTAGAAAGGTCATCATTGATGGGCGGAATTGCAGGTGCGAGCGCTGGAGGTTATGTGGGTACATTAGCTGGCCCGGCGGTGTGCGCAGCTTTCGGATTGGCTAGCGCAGGATCGGGAACTCTAGTCTGCATAGTCGCGGGAGGAGCCATAGGAGGCAAATATGCAGGTGAATACGGTGCTGAGAAGGGCAGGCAGCTCGGAGAAATACTCTATCGAGAAAGCATAAAATGAGGAACATAGAACCTGGAATAATCGACTTATTTATTTTCCCCCTCATATTTATTGCACTAACCATACAGTGCTACATCGCTCACAGATACACCGTTTTTTTTGAGTCACTTCTACCTACTTGCAAATACATCACTGACCACAAAAAAAACACTTAACCACGCTGGCCTATTAGGAAAGTTAATACGCACAGGCTCAATATCAGTAGTATTGGCGGTACCGAAGCTGTTCATATTGCGGGGACTAGCCGATGCAGAGGAAATCAGGAGCTTCCCTGGTCCGCAACGGCGTATGCTGATTGGGCTATTGACCTTGCACATATCACTAGTCCTGGCCCTCGTCCTTTCCCACTTTTTGTTTCCAGGTGTATGAGGGGTGATCCAGTGACCACAGCTCACTACGGCTGGCGGTCAGTCGGTAGAGCTGCTGCAGGGCGTTGACCAGCTGCTCTGGGGTAAACGCCACGCGCTCGCGCACGTCTACCGAGGCAGTCTTATGGTTGATACCAAGTGCAAGAAAGGCCATGCAAGGTCGCGGGTTGTGACGGGAAGCCGATAATTGTCCTCTTTCGCAGGTTTTAGAACAACCACCGTTCGCTATTGTCGTGATAGGCAGGGTTCGGCGCGGGCTCGGCGGCGCCCTTGCGACCGAGCGCCGCCCTCCCTGTGGGAGCGGCTTCAGCCGCGAAGCAGGCGACGCGGTGGCTGGCACCGGCTTCTCCGGTATTCGCGGCTGAAGCCGCTCCCACAGCGACCTCCACTGAAACAACATCTTGAAACATCTGAACCAGAAAAGCTTCCTCTATCTGTAGTCCATTTCTGAATTACACCCGAGCTTCCTTTTTGCTATTGCTCCATCCCCATTCACTCCCTAGCCTTGGCTTCACTGACCGGGATTGATTCCCCGTCAACTTATACTCTCTATTAAGC
>NZ_JBVJLI010000043.1:0-1442 GCF_055584805.1 Pseudomonas sp. NPDC090752
TTAGGCGACGAAGTGGTTGATGCCATGCTTCCAAGAAAAGCTCCTAAGCTTCAGATAACTGGGAACCGTACCCCAAACCGACACAGGTGGTTAGGTAGAGAATACCAAGGCGCTTGAGAGAACTCGGGTGAAGGAACTAGGCAAAATGGCACCGTAACTTCGGGAGAAGGTGCGCCGGTGAGGGTGAAGGACTTGCTCCGTAAGCCCACGCCGGTCGAAGATACCAGGCCGCTGCGACTGTTTATTAAAAACACAGCACTCTGCAAACACGAAAGTGGACGTATAGGGTGTGACGCCTGCCCGGTGCCGGAAGGTTAATTGATGGGGTTAGCGCAAGCGAAGCTCTTGATCGAAGCCCCGGTAAACGGCGGCCGTAACTATAACGGTCCTAAGGTAGCGAAATTCCTTGTCGGGTAAGTTCCGACCTGCACGAATGGCGTAACGATGGCGGCGCTGTCTCCACCCGAGACTCAGTGAAATTGAAATCGCTGTGAAGATGCAGTGTATCCGCGGCTAGACGGAAAGACCCCGTGAACCTTTACTATAGCTTTGCACTGGACTTTGAATTTGCTTGTGTAGGATAGGTGGGAGGCTTTGAAGTGGGGACGCCAGTTCTCATGGAGCCATCCTTGAAATACCACCCTGGCAACTTTGAGGTTCTAACTCAGGTCCGTTATCCGGATCGAGGACAGTGTATGGTGGGTAGTTTGACTGGGGCGGTCTCCTCCCAAAGAGTAACGGAGGAGTACGAAGGTGCGCTCAGACCGGTCGGAAATCGGTCGTAGAGTATAAAGGCAAAAGCGCGCTTGACTGCGAGACAAACACGTCGAGCAGGTACGAAAGTAGGTCTTAGTGATCCGGTGGTTCTGTATGGAAGGGCCATCGCTCAACGGATAAAAGGTACTCCGGGGATAACAGGCTGATACCGCCCAAGAGTTCATATCGACGGCGGTGTTTGGCACCTCGATGTCGGCTCATCACATCCTGGGGCTGAAGCCGGTCCCAAGGGTATGGCTGTTCGCCATTTAAAGTGGTACGCGAGCTGGGTTTAGAACGTCGTGAGACAGTTCGGTCCCTATCTGCCGTGGACGTTTGAGATTTGAGAGGGGCTGCTCCTAGTACGAGAGGACCGGAGTGGACGAACCTCTGGTGTTCCGGTTGTCACGCCAGTGGCATTGCCGGGTAGCTATGTTCGGAAGAGATAACCGCTGAAAGCATCTAAGCGGGAAACTTGCCTCAAGATGAGATCTCACTGGAACCTTGAGTTCCCTAAAGGGCCGTCGAAGACTACGACGTTGATAGGTTGGGTGTGTAAGCGCTGTGAGGCGTTGAGCTAACCAATACTAATTGCCCGTGAGGCTTGACCATATAACACCCAAGCAATCTGCTACGCAGATTGTGGTGGTGAAGACGAAACGAACCGAAAGTTCGCGACGAACCAC
>NZ_JBVJLI010000044.1:0-1282 GCF_055584805.1 Pseudomonas sp. NPDC090752
GGTGTACGACCGGAGACATCGTTTACATAGTAAACCGGGGACATGGTTTACACATTTGAGGCTTGGACGCGGTTTTCGCCTCGTCCAAGCCTCCCCAGTAGATGTGAACACAGAAACACATCCCAAACATCATCTTCCACTTCTTTGAGGCCGATCTTCTCGCCAGCCAGGGCCTCACTGATGAACAAGAGCTTTCCCTTCCATTTGATCGATCCATTTTGCCTAACATTGCGCACTGCCATTTCGGTGGGATATTCCACAGCAGGTAGGCATCCTGGGTAAGGCCGATTGGAGGGTATATACAGCTCGAAAGGACGCTTCATCCCCAGTGCTTCGTGGGGACGGACATAGTTGAACTCGTGCCGGAAGTGCTCAAGCAGCAGTTGCTGATCGATCAAGTTGTGGCCTATCGGCAACTCAAGCTTCATGCTCCGATGCATCCGCTCATGACGGCCATTCTGATCTGGACGTGCAGGTGCGGTCCGCTCGGGAAAGATGCCTAGACGGATCAACCAAACAGCGATGGTGGACATCCTGGCCAATCCGACCGAAGCAAACGGGCTGCCGTTATCCGAGCGAATCACCTCTGGCATGCCATGCTCCTGAAAAAGCCACTCCAGTGTCTGAATCACTGGCTGCGTCATGATGTTCTGATGGGCTTTGCAGGCCAGGATGACGCGCGAGGCATGGTCGGTAACCGTCAGCGGATAGCACCACTGGCCGTTGAGCATCTTGAACTGACCCTTGTAATCAATGCACCAGGTCTGGTTCGGCTCATTGGCCTCGCGCATTTTGGTGGGGCTTTTCCCGTATCGCCGTTTTGGCCCCCGTTTGTGGACCATGCCCAACCGGTCCAGCCACTGGCCTGCCGTGCTCGGAGATGGCCACTCAATGGTCGGATCTTCTAGCCGTAACAGCTCAATAAGCTTCTTCGGACCCCATTTATCGTGCGCTTCTTTCATCGCAACAATACGAGCCAGTAGCTCATCGCTTGTCTTGTTAGGGCTGTTATGGGGGCGCCGCGAGGCATCGGAAAGCGCCGCTGCTCCACCGGCAGCGTATCGCGATATCCACTTATCAATCGTGGGGCGGCTAACGCTGTACCGGTGGGCGAGTTGGCTTTTGGTGTAGACACCAGAAAGCCAATCGCCAATCAATCTGACTCGTTGATCCATGGGGGACTCTTGGTTCCAGGGCATGATCAAATACCTCCTGATCATGCGTATTAGCCTGTAAACAATGTCCCCGGTTTGAAATGTAAACGATGTCTTCGGTTTGTACC
>NZ_JBVJLI010000045.1:0-1278 GCF_055584805.1 Pseudomonas sp. NPDC090752
TGTAGGGACTGAATACAAGGGTGACACCTGTGCCAGGACATGGTGGACACTTTCAAGGCTTCGACTTACGGCCACGCATATCTATCTCGTAGAGCTTGTGGTGGTTGAAGTAGACCTCAAAGCATCCGTCCACTGTCCCTTTTGGTCGAACGGCAATCGGTAGGCCTCTGAGTGCTTTTGAAGCAGGAATCAGCTCTCCTCTAAAGCGTGTATTGCCATGAAAATGCACTTTGAGAACGGTGTCATCTGGCCCGTACTCCAGCTCCGGAAGCTTCTCTGGGTAACGTCTGGGACTCATTTGATAATGAGTAATGGGGGGCGTCATCTGCAGAGCCTGGTGCGGTCGTTGATGATTGTAAATTTCACGCCATTGATCAAAAGCGATCTGAGCTTCTTCCAGTGACCGAAAGGATCTGCCTTGAAGTACCTCAGCCTTCAATGAACGATGGAATCGTTCATCCTTGCCATTGGTTTGGGGATGTCCCGGGCGACTGAATGACAGGCGTATGCCAAGCCGAACAAGCCAGACACCTAGGTGCGAAAGCTCACCAGGAACGCGAGGAGAGCCCCATGGGCCGCCATTGTCGGTGTTGATTTGGACTGGCATTCCATACAGTCGAAATACGTCGACTAGACGTTGCTGGACGGTCTGGCACCGTTCATTCGCACATGCCTGGAGCGCCAAATTAAACCGAGAGTGATCGTCCAGCACGGTTAAGGGATGGCACTGCCCCTGAGACGTCGAGAAGTAACCCTTGAAGTCCATTTGCCATAAGTCATTTGGGGCATCGTGAACGAAGCGACACCACGCTTTTCCAGCGTTGGACGCCTCGGCCGGGATGAGCTGATGCCTATGCAAGATGGAGGTCACCGTACTCGGTGCGATTGCTGGGCCGCCTAGGTCCTGTAGGCGCTTGCTGATCTTCCTCCCGCCCCAGGCCGGATGTTCTGTACGAAGTTCTACGACCTGCTTCTCGATGAGCTCCGAGGATTGCTTGGGGCTCGTCTTCGGGCGGCGGGACAAATCCTTGAGGCCTTCCGATCCGCTGGCTTCAAAGCGGGCAAGCCACTTGTAGGCGGTCTGAGGACTGATCTTGAACCGGCGGCATAGCTCACGCCGGTTCGCACCTTCCCGCCGCGCCAGAGCAACGAACTCCTCACGTAACGTCATGATGTCTTTCTCATCCCAGGGCATGGCTGTAGCTCCGGCAGTCATTGCTACCGATAAGTGTCCACCATGTCCTGGCACAGCCGTCACCCATGTCTCCCGTTTATACA